>JBAZUU010000001.1:0-296493 GCA_041661275.1 Parcubacteria group bacterium
TAATGATTTTGGAAAAAAGATGATGACGGCCAAAGACAAATTATTCAAAAAAATTCGCAATAATTTAACAAAGTAATCTCAGGAATCCAATTGTGGTTTCGGTACTATCTTAGGATTGGAATAGACTCTCTCAATAAGAGAGTTGGAATATATAAAAAATGTATAAAAAGCTGGACAATCTTAATTTCAAATGATACTATTTTCTATAGACTTTCATAAGTTATTTATGTTGTTTTCCGCCACCGCCCGCCGAGACCGCGCGATTTCGCGTCCGGTTCTTTCGGAAAAGAAACCGGACTGCCAAGACTGAAAAATTTTCTTTTCATTTTTGATTTAAAATCGGCCGCCCATAAAAAATCCGAAAAGTAGAGAAAATTTTTCGAGTGTTGGCACGCAAGTTCTCGTGGGAGAGAACTTGCGGCGAAATCGCGCGCGTAGGCGGCAGGGCTAAAGTTTTTCGAAAAAGGTTCGAGCATGGTCAAAGATTGCGCACATAAAAAATCCCCCGCTATAGCGGGGGATTTTTGCGTTTATTTTGACAGAGATATCAGTTTCCGCTGCTCATATCATTCACTCTGAATATATCCTTCTGATCTTCTGTTTTTTTATTATAATTATCCCCCCGCGAGTTATAATTTTTTAGCGCCTCGTTAAATTTATCTTTATCAAAATCTACTCCCTTTCCTTTTTCCTCCCGATATTCTTTTTTCTTTTCTTCATTCCACTCCGGATGATAAATATAGTTGTACCATAGATAAACACCATAACCGGACAGGGCAAAAATCAGGATAAACAGAATCCAGCCGGCTTTTTTTTCCAAAAAATCAAAACAGACTTTTCTGACATTTCTCCATCTGAAAATATTTTTTATTTTTTCCCGGTTTATTGTCATTTTTTCGTATAAACTACAACATTTACAACACTGTGTAAAATATTTTTTTCTTTCTTTTCGGCCGTACTTTCAGCGCTACTCGTTACCGGCGTCGGGCTAAAAACTCCGAATTCCTGGTTATTTTTGACGTTTGCGGAATTTTCCGTCGCCTCTTTTTCCGTTTTGGATTCCAGGGATATTATATTTATGTAATTTCTGGTATTTTCCAGTTTTTCAAGAAAACTGATAAGCCCGCCGTAATCTCCTTTCAAATCGATTTGTATGGATATATAGCTGTCATAGGACAATGATTCCTGTATTGTTTTTTCCGCATTATCTTTTTTAGCCGGCGCGGGCTTTTTGACATCTTTCTTGTCTCCCGCTTCTTCCACTTTAAAAGAAATGGCATTCCCCGTTTCCTGGGCGATATTTTCCATTTTTTTTATAAAATCAACCCCCTCTTCGCGGCTAAGCAATACTTCCAGCGCCTTACTGTTTTCCTGGGAATATTTATGATCTTCCTCCATTTTTGAAATCGCGCTGACTCTGGAGCTTTCAATTTCCCGATCCAAAATTTGACTTTGGATCTTGTCGGATTTATCCTCAATTTCTTTCTTTATGGAAAAAACAGCAAAGTACAAAAGAAAACCGGCAGCAACAACGTAGGCAAAAGCGACTATTTTTATTTTATGTTTTTTCCAGATGTTTTTCATTTTTTTATTCAGCGTAAAGACGAAGGCAATCTTTGTCTATTTTTAAATCCATTTGAAAGCTGATGTCTTCTTTGGAAACAAGATTGGAAAGAGGAAGATTAACATTGGAAAAGCACTTTTCCCCAGCCAATTTATCCTTGTATTTCATAAGGGCATCCCGATCATTGGCTTTCCCGGCCAACAATACAGAATAATCCTTAGTAGCTAAATTAGTTATCGTTATGCCGTCAGATAAATCATTACTTAAAAGCGTGAAAAGATTTGTCCAATAAAGCTGATCCTTTTCCAGGGTCAGCGATTGACCAGCCATAGAATTGGTTTCTTTGAATTCATCATCGAAATTTTTTATCCTGCTTAATTGTTCAGTATTTCCGGACATTTTTTGAGATATCAACACGGAATTCAATTCCGTTTTCAAAACACTGATCAACCCGAAAAGGAAGGAATAAAACAGGATAAAAATCGACAAGATAACCAGCCCCAGTCGAATGACAAGTTTGAACCGATTGGCTTTGGCTATTTCTTCTTTCCTGTAATCAGGCAGAAGATTTATCTTAATTTCCATAATCGATTTTTTTTAAAGCCAGTCCGACGGCGGTGGAATAACCCAAAGAATTATTCCGATCAATTGTCGGTAAATTATCGCCAAAATTCAAATTTATCCAGGGATCTCCGATTATTATATCGCGAGTCAGTCTGGATGCCAGATACGGAACAATCCCCCTGAGATTAGCGCCGCTTCCGCAAAGGATAATCCGCCGGATATCTCCTGATTCCTTGGACATACTTTTATAGAAATCTGTTGTTTTTTCAATTTCCATTGCCAAGCTTTCCAGAAGCGGCTTTACCACACTAAAAACAGAACTGTCTTCCAGGGAAAATTCTATTCCCTGGCCGGATTTAAGTTTTTCCGCTTCTTCTCTGGAAATATTCATTTTTCCCACAATAATCTCTAATATCGCTTCGGAGGAAAAGGGAATGCTGGATGTAAAACAGGGGGTTGTTCCCTCAACAATAATAAGACTGGTCTTTTTTGTGCCCATATCAACAATCATGGAAATATCCTCATCTTTTATTTCTTTAGCAATAAGACTCCTGGCGCAGGCGATCGATTCTACCTCCAACCCATAAACTTCAAGTCCGGCCGCGCTCAAAACAGAGACGGTGTCGTCGACGATTTCTTTGGAAACTGCCACTGTCAGCACTTCCTGTTTTCCTTCTTTTTCTTTTAAAAATTGCCAGTCGAAATATACCTGATCGCTCGTCAGCGGAATATTGGCTTCCAGCTCCCACTTCACCGCCTCATGAGCTTCTTCCTCGCTTACTTTGGGAATATTTATTATGCGCAGGAAGGCTTTTGATTCCGGCAAAGAACAAATCACTTTTTTGGTGCTTATTTTTTTAGGATCGGCATTTTTTACGGCTTTTTTTATAATTTCCGCCACTTTTTCTTTTTCCAGTATTCGCCCGTCATCAATCATTCCGGCTGGAATATTATCCATAGAGAAAGACCTGATCCTGTCTGTGCTGCCATTTTTTTCCAATTCTAAAATTCTAACTCTTATGTCGCTTATATCGACAGCAATAAACTTGTTTTCAAAACTTATTATTTTTTTATTTAAAAAACCCATGTTGTTATTATAGCTCTTCCCAAAGATCTATGGAATACTCCGCACCGGTGGGAAAATACGGAGGAGGACAATAAAGCAAGTTATTGTCGAAATTATAGAATCTAACGGCAAAGCCGCTGTTACCGTGCTGGAAATATGGTTGCAAAAAAGAAGCGATCGCTCCGTTAAATGTCAGGCTGGTTTTTCCGGAAAATCCGTTATCATTTATCCCGACCATACCGCCTTGAGCCAGGAGAGCGGCATCAACAGTAAAATTACTCGGGCAATCATCAAGCACCAGCACATTTCTTTGCGCGACCAGACCAAGTTTATTGCTGCAATCATAACTGGCATAGCGCAAATTGTTATTACTCGTTCCGATATAAACATCTTTCCCGCCGCCGGTTCCTGAAAGATTGGCCGCCACAATAGTCATCCGTTTATTATTAACCGTTCCTTCCACCCAGGCATTATTTTCCACAAAAATTACTCCGTCATTAACAATGGAATAGTTGGACAAACATTCGCCGCTGCAAGTATCACAAGTGCCGCTACCGCTGGTTTTTTGATAATCCTTAATTGACCGCGTATTTTTATTAGCAGAATCCACCGTGCACACATCATAAGTTCCATTGCTTTTGATAATAATTCTCCGACCAAGTCCGCTCGAATCGAAATACCGACCGTGTCCGTTTTGCGCCTGTGTTTTCATATTAGACAGGTCGGTCATCACTCCCGAGAAACTGACTTCGGGCACTGGAAATTCCCGCCCACCCATAAAAATATTCGGCCTGTCCGGAACGGTGCCGTCCGGCCAGGGATAGGTTGGAGCGTCTGGATCGGCCGGGTTGACTGTGGTATGAACGCCAAATTGTTTCTTGCTTCCACCCCAGGTATCGTCATTAAATGACGCCGGCAAAGCGCTGACCGTATTGTGCGCGATTCCGTCAAAACGGATGCCAACATTAGAATGAACTTTCCCCCATACTTCCGACTGATTGCCAAAATTCATAAAACTGTTGGACAGAAAAATATACTCGCTCCATGACGGTTTCCTGAAACGAACTTTCACTCTTCTTTTTACATCTGGCATCTTATAGGTATGCCCTTCGGCAGTCACCGTAACGATGGTTGATCCGGCGCTGGGCGGATCAACAGAAATTGCGTATTGCCCGATGCCTTCATAATCCTGAACATAAGTCGATCCCACACCTATCGTATCGCTTGATTGCCAAAAATCCTGAATCTGCTGGGCGGTTTTCCCCGAAGTCTTATGCGCCAGATACCAGCGATAATAATAGACTCCTGCCTCAGCCGTCTGAAAAGATTTTTCTTTTTCTGCCCGATTATAACTGAATTTCAGCTGACCGACGATGTAATTGATCATGGAAACTAAGATGATAAGAACCACGGTCATTATCACCAACGCGTAAACCAGAGCCGATCCTTTTTTATTTTTTTCTTTTTTCAATTTCATTTTGATTATCTAAGCGAGGATACTTTTTATTTTTTGCATGGTTCCGCACTTTGGTGTCTATATCAATTGTTCGGCGGAACCCACCGCAAAAAATAAAAAGTATCCGAGCGACTATTTTATGCGGTCATAATCGTTCAGGTTTCTCATTTCTATGAACGATTGCATTTCGATATTATCCGGAGCCCGATTAGGATCAATATTAATTTTGAGATGAATTTTTATAATTCTGATATTAGCTACCGTCGCTGGTGTGTCGAGAGGCAAACTGACTGTTTCATCTCCGGCAAAGTCTTTCCCGAAATAGTAAAAAATTGGCTCGCTGGCGGTATTGACGATACTGCTGGCGATAGAAAATGTCTGTTGATCGCCCGACGGATATGTTTTGGGCATCGTTGATCCGGGAACTGTCACGCCCATATATATATTTTGTCCATTCTTATAGAAATGAAGTCTTTCAGTGATCCCGTCTTTGTTATAATCAGAATAAAGAATCAGATCATTATCATCAGCCGATTTTACCGGATAAGCGCCACTGTCTGCTTGTCTTGCCCCCCTTATAAAGCCTCCTATCTTATTGACGCCCTGGGAAACCATAAGGGACGACCGTCCCATTTCCAAAGTATAGGAATTAGTTTTTAGAGCATTGGAAAAAAGAAGAGTAAATCCTTCCATTCCAATAAGAAGAATGGTGATTGCCACCATTAGCTCGATAAGGGTCATTCCTTGCCTCCCATATTTTTTTTTATTTTTTATTTTCATTACGGATTTGGTTCAAGAGTTACTGATTCCACTTTTAGCTCATCAGTATTCACGGTAATTGTAGAACTTTTATCTTTGAATTTATCGGCAGTAATTTTGTATGTATAGTCACCGGCTATAAATGGGTCAGCTGATATTGGAAAAAATGCCGACCCGTCAGCGTTGGCGGTTTGTTCGGCGCTATACCCGGACGTATTAGTAAGCACTACTTTCGCGCCAGCTACAGGTTGCATTTCTTCTGATACATTTTTTAGCGCGCGAACCAAAAGCGAAGTGAAATTTTTGCTGGCCAGTTTTATCTTAAACTCAATTGGCGCGTTAGAAGAAAGATAAAACGGAGATATCGGATCAGTACCGATTATTTCATAATTATCGAGTGCAGAGGAACTGACAACAGCTTTATATGTGCCCGGGCTGGCTGGACCGAAATCTTTTTCTCCGCCTGAACCGGTGCTGGTGGTGGTTTTCATATTATATACGGGAGTATAGGGAGGCGTTATCCCGGTTCCAATCATTTTTCCTCCTTCGATGTCAAAGCCGATATCGCTGACAGCCGCGTCCAGATAGTCGACTGATTTCACCTTGAGATTAGAAAGCTTATTCTGGACAATGTTGGCTACATTTATTGATCCAATCGCCACTGAGGCATGGGTGTTAACAGGATTATATGGGCTATCCGGATAAGGCGGCATAGTAGCTACTGTTTCATAATCGCTTTTAGAAACGGTTATTTCATATTTTTGGATTGACTCCGTGACCTTATTTCCCATCAGCATTAAACTTCCGGCACTGTCTGTTTCCAGAGTGGTATCCAGCCCGGTCTGGGTATTCACCACATGAACAGTGGAATTGGAAATCCCCGTTCCTCCCGGCTGGTCGGAAAAAACATTGATAGACAAAATTCCATCTCCAGGATTGGCTACTTCAAGACCGGGCGGAACAAATCGGGAAGTCAATCTGACTTCCCCACTTCCGTTCTGACTGCTGTTCCAGGAAACAATAATAGTCACTTTTTTATAATCTTCAAATGCGACATCGGCTGGAGCCACTCCATCAAGTGGATCCTGAACATACACTACTTCTGTTTTTATGCTATATGTCCTTCCGTTTTCCATAACATCCTGCTTTTGAGGAATGTTTCCACTTATTGTTCCGTTGACCGTTCCTATATTGGCATAACTCAAATTTCTGACCATTTCCATTCTTTCATTGGCCAGAGTTATGGCGCCCAATCTGTTCTTGGAATCGATTATATATTTTGTTCCTAAAGTAAAAACCTGATAAAATGTGATGGTAATAAGGACAAAAATGAAAAGAAAAACCAGCGCTTCGATAAGCGTAAACCCGGACGAGTTATTTTTTTTTATTTTTTTTACAGGCAATTTTATCTTTATTTTATATTATCCATTATGGAATACATCGGTTGAAGCATGGATACGGCGAAAAATCCGACCGCTGATCCGATTATTATCATCAATACCGGCTCGATGATAGACGACATATTTTTTGTAATATTATTCACTTCTTCCTCATAAAATTCCGCCAGCTTCATAAGAATTCCTTCCGTTTTCCCGGTTTCCTCTCCCACCTCAATCATTTGCGCGACCAGAACCGGAAAAACCCTGGGATTTTTCCCGATCACTTTGCTCAAATTGACTCCTTTTTGCACCTGTTCAATTCCTTCTTCAAGAGCAATTTGATAATAATGATTGGTCAGTGTTTTGGAAACAATTCGCAAAGCTTCGATCACTGATACGCCAGATTTCAAAAGAGAACTGTATATGCGGGAAAATCGGGCACAATTTATTTTTATCACCAAATTGTTGACTACTGGAGTATTAATAGCGATAAAACTCATCGTTTTCTTGCCCGCGCTGGTCGTCAGAAAAAATTTCAAAAAAATCCCGACAGCAACTATTCCTATCATTACAAACACATTATATTTGCTTAAAAAATCACTGATGGCGATAATGACCTGCGTTGATTTGGGAAGAGTTACGTCCATATCTTTGAACACTCCCATAAGTTTCGGCAAAATATAGGTCAGCATTATTATTCCGATGCCGAACATGGCCACTAAAATAACAGACGGATACATCATTGCCCCCCTGATCTTGCTGGCCAACTCATGCTCCTTCTCCAGCTGTATTTCCAGTATTCCCAGTACTTCTTCCAGATTTCCGCTGGCCTCACCCACCTTCACCATATTGACAAATAAATCGTTGAATATACCCGGATATTTGGACAGGCTGTCAGCGAATGTATGGCCGGCCTGGATGTCCGCAAAAATCTCACCCAGAATTTTCTTGAATCTTTTGTTTTTTATTTGAGCGGAAATATTGCTGATCGCGCGCGAAAGAGTCAGGCCGGAAGCAACCATCACCCGAAGATTTCTGGCAAAGATCATTTTTTCCTTGACTGATATTCCGACAAATCGATCCAAAAATTTTATTTTTGTCCCACCGCTCTCTTCTTTTTTGAATTCCTTGAAAGAAGTCAGCATAAACCCGTCCGCCCGCAATGAGGCAGCCAGATCTCTTTCGTTTTTCACTTCCATTTCACCGCTTTTTGTTTCTCCCGAAAAACTTTTGGCAGTATAAAATACTTTCATATTGTCTGAACCACTGATTATCACATGAACGCACTGATTTCACGTGAATTTTAAATTCAGTGCAATCAGAAAAATCAGTGATAATCAGTGGTTCTGATTTATTCCTTAGTTACTCGCAATATCTCTTCTAAGGATGTTACTCCCTGTACCGCTTTTATAAATCCGTCTTCCACCATAGTAACCATTCCTTTCGCGCGCCCTGCTTTTTCCAATTCGTCCGAAGTGGCTTTTTGCGTTATCATTTTTCTAATGTCATCGTCTATTTCCAGGACTTCAAAAATTCCGATCCGACCCCTGTAGCCGCCATTGCACTGGTCGCATCCTGCGGCTTTATATAATTTAACGTCCAGCCACCCGGTTTTGCTTTCTATCTTTCCCTTTAGCATTCCGCTTTTCTTCATCGTCTCCAGGATTTTATCCATACTATAGTTTTCGCTGAACGTTTTCAGTTCTTTTTCGTTCAGTTTATATTCTTTTCGGCAATCCGGACAAAGTTTTCTGACCAACCGCTGAGCCGCCACCACATTGGTCGTGGAAGCGATAAGAAACGGTTCGGCGCCCATATCAATGAGCCGCGGCAAAGTTCCGGCAGCGCTATTGGTATGGAGAGTAGAAAGAACGAGATGCCCGGTCATAGCGGCATGGATAGCCATTTCCATCGTTTCTTTGTCACGAATTTCTCCAACCATAATAATATCCGGATCCTGACGAAGGAGTGAACGCAGTCCAGTCGCAAAAGTCAGTCCCACTTTCGGATGAATTTGCGTCTGGTTGATCCTGGGCATCCTGTATTCCACCGGGTCTTCTACGGTACTAATGTTCACTTCCGGAGTATTCAGGATATCCATAATGGTATAAAGCGTAGTAGTTTTTCCGGATCCTGTCGGACCGGTCACTAAAATCATTCCATTGGGTCTTTTTATCTCCCGATGAATTATTTCCAATCCTTCTCCAACAAGCCCCATCCCTTCCAGAGTCAAACCTTTCGATGATTCGTCCAAAAGCCTCATCACCACTTTTTCCCCGTCAAATATTGGCAGGATACTTACACGAAAAGACATCTTGTTTCCGTCTTTTTCAATCTTAAACCGCCCATCCTGGGGTACGCGATGCTCATCCAGCTTCAGATTGGAAAGCACTTTTATCCTGGCGATGATTCCGTCTTTCACCTGAAACGGAAGAGTCATCGCATCATGTAAAATTCCATCGATGCGATACCTGACCCGCACTTCTTTTTCGTCGGGCTCTATGTGGATATCGCTGGCTCTTTGCAAAATGGCGTGCTTTATCAAAGTGTCAACAATTCTGATTATGGGCAGTCCCTGAGCTATCTTTTCCAGGTCTTCCTCGGAATCCGCCGCCGCTTCGTCACTATTTTTGCTGATAATATCACCAAATTCCGCTTTCAAGCTTTTGCTATATTGCCGCAAAATAACTTCGATGCTTTCTTCCGTAGTAAGGCAAGTTATGATGCGCAGTCCGCTCTTTTTTCTGATAAAATCAACTGTCTGGATATCCTCCGGATTGAGCATGGCTACCTTGAGATCTTTTCCGCTGCGTTCGAAAGCCACTATTTTATATTTTCTGGCAATCGGCTCCGGAATTATTTGCAGGATATCCGCGGAAACTGCTTCTTTTTTCAGATCAACAAAAGGCACGCCTAAAATATAGGCATAAAGTTTTCGCAGTTGCGATTCGTCTATTATTTTTTTCTCTAAAAGAATGTTTCCCAGCTGCTTTTTCTGGCTTTGGGCTTCTTCGAAATGTTTTTCGAGTTCTCCCGCTTCTATAATCCCCGAATCAGCCAAAAATTCTTTTAGCTGCTTATTTTCTATCTTCATATAAAAATCTTAAATGTTCGTAGATTCGCATTGAATTCGTAGGTTCGCATCGGTTTCTACATTTTTAGTGTTTCTTTTATTTTTTTCACCACGTCCTGCATCTTGTACGATGATTTTACCAGATAGGTAGTAGCTCCTTTTTCAAAAGCTTTTTGAATATCCTGGGCGCTTTCCAGGTTGGTTAACAAAATAACAGGAATGTCTTTTGTCGAATCATTGCTTTTTAACTCATCCAGAACTTCGTATCCGTCTTTTTTGGGCAAAATTATGTCCAGAAGAATGAGATCCGGTCTTTTGGCAATTGCTATTTTTGCGCCTTCTGCTCCATCAAGCGCGCTTATAACTTCAAAATTTTCGGCTGTCAGGAATTCCCCCAATGCCTGATTGAGAGCGGATTCATCTTCAACAATCAGAATTTTCTTTTTACTCATAAAATTTTTTAAATTATTTAACTGGCAATGAGAAACTAAAAATCGACCCGACATTTTCAATGGATTGAAACCAGATTTTTCCTCCGGTTTGTTCGATGATATTCCTGGAAATATAGAGACCTAGACCCGTTCCTTCCGTTTGATATTTAACAACATTGTCGGAGCGGAAAAACTTCTCAAAAACCTGGTCTTGTTGTTCCTCCGGAATACCCACGCCGTTATCTCTGATGCTAAAGACGATAAAGTTATCCCGACGGATAATTTTTATCTCGATTTTCCCTCTTTTTACCACATATTTGATGGCATTGTTAAGAAGATTTTCCACTACCAGTTTTATTCTTTCCGGATCGCCGGTTAATTTTGGTATTCTTTTTTTGTTAACATTGAAAAAGACGTTGATATTTCTGGCTTTCGACAAAGACGAAAAATCTTCTATGATTTTTTCGGTTATATCAACAATATCTATGATTTCTTTGCGAAGTATCAGCCTGTTTTGATCAATCCTGGTTACGTCCAGTAGATCGTTGACCAACCGCGTCATCCGACAGCTCAAAGAACTGATGGTTTCCAGAGACTTCGCTTGCCTCTCACTTAAGCCTTTTTTATTTTTGGAAAGAAGGAGTTCTATTTCCCAGGTGATAGCTGAGAGCGGTGTACGTAACTGATGGGAAGCCACGCTGACGAAATCACTTTTCAACTTGTTGACACTGGCCAATTGCCCGACAATTCTTACCGTACCGTTGCCAACAATGAGCATAATAATCGCCACGATGCTTTCAGAAATAACTACTATTTCCGGACTGTCGTAGTTTTTAGAAATGATGTAAGTAGCAGTCATAACCGCAAAAGAAACCACGCCCATGACTAGAAACAAAAAACCGGGAGTTTGCCACACACTCACGCCAAGCTCTTTTGCCTGTTTTTTTAAATTAAAATCATTAACAAATTTCATGCCGTTGTTGATTTTGGCTTTTTGTTTTACTGTTTTTATTATACCACAAAAAAAGAGACTTACCATGAAGTCTCTCTTTTTCTTTTTTCTTTTTTCTTTTTTCTTTCTTCTTGTCCTATGGCGCCACTTCCTTCCAATCTCCCATAAAAAAATCAGCTAAATATTAAATCCGTAGTCAATACGATCGAGCTCGCTATATTTTTGAGAAATTATCTTGTAATTCTTCAATTTCAGTTCACCTGAAAGACTGCGTAATTTTTTCACATCTTGATCATATGGCATTAGTTTTACCTCATATGCCGTCTTTTTATCCAATATGAAGTCAATCTCAACTCCGCTTTTTTTCTGATAATAACTTACCTCGCCTAAATTCTTAAGAGCTGAAAAAATAACCTGCTCAAACAATGCTCCGGCGCTAACCCTGGCAAAATGATTGACAAGCCCGGAGTCGCATAGATAAAACTTCTGGGCGCTTCTTATTTCAGAATCTCTGTTTCGACTAAAAGGCCGGATCAAGCTGATAAAATAAGTATTTTCCAAAAAGGCTATGTAATTATTTATAGTTTCACGAGAAACACCCAGCTCCCTGGATAATTTTTGCACATCCAGTTTTGAGCCAACTCTCTCCATAAGCAACAACATCAAATCACGTATGACATTGATTTTCTTGAAATCTCCGAGTTGTACAACCTCAAGCTGAAAATATGAAGAGAAAATGTCTTCAAGCATTGACGTTTTTTCCCGGATTGATTCTTTTTGAACCACCCCTGGAAACCCGCCATAAGCAATGTATTCTTTGTAGTATCGATCAACCTGACCGAACATCGCTTGGGAAACTTTATTTTTTCCTAAAACATTCAAAGTCATCTTCGGATTTTTAAACTGCATAAATTCCTGAAAACTTAGGGGAAATAACTCGAAAATATGTTTTCTCCCTGCGAGAGATTCGGAAAAAAGGTTTTTCAAATAGAAACTGGAAGAACCGCTCAAGAAAAATTTTATGTTATAGTGGTCATGAAGATATTTGACGACCGAAGGGATGTTTTTGACAAATTGTATTTCATCCAAAAAGACATACCCCTTTTTTCCGAGATCAAGCCCTAACAGCCTCAATCCATCGGCAATCCCGTCATAATTATCCTCCTCGAAATATTTTTGATTGGCGGGGTTTTCCAGATCTAAAAAAATCTTGTTCTCCGACGCAATTTTATCCATAATGAAACGTAGCAAGGTAGTTTTCCCCACCCGCCTCATACCAGTGATGATTATGGCCTCGGAAGATGCCATGGCTGGCTTGATTTTTGAATAAAGTTCCCTTTCGATTATCATACTTATATCTTACACGAAGTTCTACTATATGTCAAGTGCTATTTACATATAGCGTACCCGTACGGCTTTCTATCGTATGTCTATTATACCACAAAAAAAGAGACTTACCATGAAGTCTCTCTTTTTCTTTTTTCTTTTTTCTTTCTTCTTGTCCTATGGCGCCACTTCCTTCCATTTGGGATCGCAAGATAGACAAGTTATCGTCTCGTTCTTACAGGAACTCCCGCACAGGTTTTGAGCAACCGGAGATGAACCTCCTCCACATTTAGTATCTGTTTTGGTGCATACGGCGCTTTTAGTGGCGCTTTTTCCACAGTTATCCCTGGTACATTCTCCTCCGGTAGTGGTACAGCTGTAGGAGTAGACTGGCGTACAGGGAGCCACGCCTACGAGAACAGAGGAAAAATTCTGTCCTTCCTTGTTACCACAGGTAAAAGTAAAATTTGTTGCCATAGTCAGAGCCGATGTAGGTACGCTCCGTGGTTGGTTTGCTGGTATGTCTCGATCCAAGCCCCCGCCAGCTAGCTTGCACCAGTCAGCATTACCGCTATTCATAATAAGATTGGTCTTCTCGCCAGAATTTACTGGATTAGTTTCTGCTCCAATGTACACGGCCGGAGGAGCAACAACATCATAATCAATCCATCCTGTATGTTGCATATCGTAACCAACAATGTGACAGTTTGCTATACCTGGCGGGGAAAAAACTAACCCAGCTAAGAAGAGGCTATAATGGCCAGGCGTGCTTTCCACTGTTCTTGTTTTCATATTGGAAGGATGACCAAAACAACCGCTATTTGTTACGCACTGGCTATAAAAAACATCGTCTCCTTGGGTAAATCCTGAAGATGAGGTACGATATGAAACTCCTGACACCCAGGCCATTCCATTGGAGCACGTAGCAAGTTGCCCCTCACCATAAATTTTCATAGTTTCTCCCGGCATATAATTAACCTTATCCGCAGTGGCAGTATAAGTCACATCCGAATTTCCGGGACATGATGATTTTACTACAAAAGTATTGGCTTGCGCCCTCTCATCTAATAACATCCATGACATTCCTAAAATAATCAGGAAAATAATTACGGAAATACCATTAGCTCTCTGCCTTTTTTTGAGCACTACCGCCAATATCACAATCAACACTAAAAGCAGAGACAATATTAATAATAAATTCTTTAAAGAAGCAGAATTGGCGGCGATAGATTTTTTTTCGGCTGGTACCATATCTTTGCTTTTGACAATATATCCCGATTGATCCAAAATGTTGCCGTTTTTATCTTTGATAGCCAGCTGAATATTGGGATCGGCGCAATCGCTGGTTATAGGAATAGACACCTTGGTCATTCCCGAACTGGCGGCATCCAGTGTTTCTTTGTGCACTTCAGAACAAGCGTTTCCCGAAGAATTATTGATAGCAGCTTCTAAAAACAATTGGTTCAATTCTTTTTGCCCCCCTCTGGAGTCCGTGAATACATCAGCTGATCCGGACCAAACGACAGATGCCACGGCAGTATCGCTCGCGACATAATAATCTTTATCCAGCTGAACCCCGGAAATAGTAGCGCTGGCGCCTTGAAGGACATAATGGATCCTCAAGGGACTGGAAATTTCAGCTTTTTGAGAATCAAAAAGAGTCATCACTAAATCATAAGCCTGCGGTTTTTGAACCTTAGGCAGGGTGATGGCGACGGACTTCTTTTCATTAGCCGCAAAAACTAGCTGATTTCCATTTTTAGATTCGAGTAATTTTCCAAAAGTAGTGCGTTCATATGTCTTGAAATTCGGCGTTACATTTATTTCGGTAGAAAAATTGCTTTTCATCTCACAATTCAGTATTAAATTTTCATTTTGAGCAATATCAACTCCCTGAAGAATCGTATATTTCGTTTTGGCGCTGTCCCCTTCAATATTCAAATAACAGGACTCCGGAGCAATTCCGACAAAATTATTTTTATCTCCAGTTAAATTGATATCTCCGGCTTCTCCAAGCGCCAGCAATAGTCCCTTGTCGCTCTGGCTCCTGACCCAGATCTGGAACTTTCCATCCAGATATTTCGGCGCCAAATATTCTACTTCCTTCTTAACTGTTTCACCGGGACCAAGAGTAAGAGTTTCATCATAAATTTTTTCCGCTACTACTATCTGATTGCCGTTTTCTTCCTTTGTCAAAGTTACCGCGTATTTTATTCCGGGCTGTATCTTTTTCTGGTTATTCAGGTCGAATGAGATTTTCAGCCTATTGCCATCCTGCGAAACCAGCTTGGTATTATATATATTAACGGTTGCGATCTCCTGCACGCTTTTTTCAATCTGGTCGGCCGGCGGAACTTTTATATCCGGCTTCGCTTGGGTTTTTTCCTGAGCCAAAGCAAAAGAAGCGCCGGAGGATAATAGAGCCAGCGACACGATAAAAATTTTGATTTTTGTCATTTAATTGTTGTTTATATTTTTACTGCCTTTATTATACCACAAAAAAAGAGTCCCGCCATAGAGACTCTTCTTTTACTGTTGATAAGTTTTTTACATCATTCCACCCATCCCTCCCTGCATGCCGGCTCCGCTAGAACCGCATTTGCATTTATCTTCCGGTTTGTCCGTGATGGCAACTTCTGTCGTTAGAAGAATTGCTGCCACGCTCACCGCGTTTTCCAAGGCTGTTCGAGTAACTTTCAATGGATCGATGATTCCGGCTTTTATCATATCCGCGACAAATTCACCTTTGGCCGCGTCAAATCCATAATTTATATTTTTATTGGAAATAATTTCATTAAGCACTACGCCCGGATCTTTTTGTCCACCATTGGCGACAATCTGACGAAGCGGTTCTTCAAGAGCTTTCACTAGTATGGAATACCCCGCCTTATATTCGATTTCATTAGCCTGAACTGCCTTAGAGCCATTTTTGGCTCCTAGCGCTGCTTTCAAAATCGCCACCCCTCCGCCGGAAACTATGCCCTCTTCGTAGGCCGCGCGAGTGGCCGCCAGCGCGTCTTCCATTTTATGCTTGGCGTAGGTCAATTCGGTTTCGGTTGCCGCTCCCACTTTGATCACTGCTACGCCACCGGAAAGTTTTGCCAGACGTTTTTGCAGCTTTTCTTTGTCGTATTTACTACCAGATTTATCAACTTGATTTTTTATTTGCGCTACACGCGCTTCAATATCTTTTTTCTTTCCTTTGCCGCCGACAATGGTAGTTGAGTCTTTGGTAGAAATAATCTTTGAAGCATGACCCAAAACATTCAGCTCCACATTTTTCATCTTCATTCCAGTTTCTTCGCTCAGGACTTTCCCTCCAGTAAGAATAGCAATATCTTCCAACATCGCTTTTTTGGAATCGCCAAATTCTGGGGCTTTTACTGCTAGAACATTCAACACTCCGCGAAGTTTATTAACCACAAGAGTAGTGAGCGCCTCGCCATCCACTTCATCAGCAATGATAACAATATCTTTTTTTCCGCCAGTAGCAATTTTTTCCAAAACTGGCAGAATTTCGGCAACAGTAGAGATTTTTTTGTCCGTAATAATTATATATGGGTCTTTCATTTCCGCTTTCAATGATTCCGCATTGGTTATCATATACGGAGAAATGTAACCCTTATCAAAATTCATTCCTTCCACAATTTCCTTGGAAAGTCCAAAAGTTTGTGATTCTTCAACAGTAACAACACCATCTTTTCCTACTTCGGATATTACGTCCGCGATCATTTTTCCCATCTCGGCATTTTCGGCAGAAATTGTCGCTACCTGCGCGATTTCTTCTTTGCCAGAAACTGATTTGGAATTCTTTTTGAGTTCCGCGACAATATCTTTTTTGGCATCTTCAATTCCCAATCGGATATTTATCGGATTCATACCAGTCGCCACCAATTTCATCCCTTCGCGAATGATAGCTTGAGTGAGAACCGTAGCCGTTGTTGTTCCATCTCCCGCCACATCATTGGTTTTGTTAGCCACTTCTTTTATGAGATCAGCACCAATATTTTCAAATTTGTCTTCCAGTTCGATCTCTTTGGCAATGGTCACTCCATCATTAGTGATAGTCGGCGCGCCAAAGCCCTTGTCTAAAACGACATTTCGTCCACGCGGCCCCAGCGTCACTTTCACCGCGTCCGCCACTTGATCGATGCCTGATTTAATCTTCTCTCTGGCTTCTTCGTTGTATTTGATGATCTTACTCATGTTTTTATGTTATTACTGATTATCTTATTACTTTAGCACTCAATTATCTCGAGTGCCAACATATTATATTTTATATAAAAATATTTTAATTCGTCAAGTAAAAATATCTTAAACGGCTTTCATTTTTTCCCGAAATTTTTCAAACACTCCCGGTCCTTGTGGTTCTGGCAAAAATATCAAGGCATTGTCATCTGCCATAACCATAGAACCCATGATGTGCGTCCGCGAATCATTCATAATTCTTCTCATCTGCCAGTCGCGCAGCCAGTTTTCTATAAATTGGAAAGAAAATATCATCTCCCCAATCTCCCTGATTACCCTTGCTCCAAAATTTTCCCTAATCAACTTCAAATTGGCATTTTTTTCTAAAATATAATTTTCCCGAAAATCTTCTATCCAGCTATTGGCCTCCTGAAATCTTTTGAAAGTTTTATAGCCATAAAGCGGCCAGATAAAATAGTATTCGGAAGAAGAAAATAAGTCTTTCAAGTTTATTTTTAGCGACCGGTCAGTAATGAAAAAATTAAGACACACCCTGTTGGAAATCTTTTGACCATATCTTCGAACGCCAAGCAGATGTGTGACTAATGTCACGAGTGTTCTGCCGGTAAAAATATGCCCGTGTTTCAAGACTACCAGGAGATCAAGATCACTTGATTTATCTGTATTTTTCATGGCCAATCTCCCCGTCACCGCAATCATCCGCACAAATGGCACAAACCGCAATACTTTTACTATTTTTCTGACTTTTTTAAATTTTTTCTCGGCGATCTTATTCCTTTCAATCCTCTGCTCTACTAATTTTTTACGTCCTTTCAAAAAATAATACCCGCGATATTCTTCTATCTTCTTCCTCAATTCTTCATTTTCTAACTCTTTTATAATATCGACGAGTTTTATTTTTTCATATTGTTCCTTGTTACTTGTTTTTTGATCATTGATAAGGTATTTCCAAATTTCAAAAGAAGTCATGGGATAGTCTAGAATGTCATAATATATAATAGTATCTAGGATTTTTTTAACATTTGGATTTTGGATTTGATTTGACATTTGAAATTTGTCATTTGAAATTTTACAAGTATTTCCCTGTCCAACTTCTCTTGCACTTTTTTAGTCCCGCAGGGATTCCGGAGTAAACAACTTCTCCACCTTTTCCTCCTCCGTCTGGCCCAAGATCGATCACCCAATCAGCGCTTTTTACCACATCAAGGTTATGCTCCACCACAAGAACAGTATTGCCCTTGTTCACCAGAGCGTTAAGAACATTAAGTAGTTTTTTGACATCTTCAAAGTGGAGGCCAATGGTTGGCTCGTCCAAAATATACAAGGTTTTTCCGGTTGATTTTCTGGCTAGTTCTGTCGCCAGTTTTATCCTTTGCGCTTCTCCGCCGGAAAGATTAGTCGCACTCTGGCCTAATTTTAAATAACCTAAGCCAACATCTTCCAAAGTTTGCAATTTTTCTGAAATCAAAGGCGACTTTTTGAAAAAATGCAGGGCATAAGAAACGCTCATATCCAAAATTCCGGCAATATTCACGCCTTGATATTCGATGTCCAGTGTTTTCTGATTATATCTCGTTCCCTGGCATGTTTCACATTTGACGTACATATCAGGAAGAAGATGCATCTCTATTTTTTTTGTCCCGTCTCCCTGGCAATCCTCACATCGTCCGCCTTTCATATTAAAACTGAATCGGCTAGCATCATAGCCGCGATTACACGCTTCCGGAGTGGCCGCAAAAAGTTCCCGCACCAATGAAAAAATTCCAGTGTATGTTGCTGCATTTGATCTGGGGGTTCGGCCGATCGGCGCCTGATTGATAGCAATAACTTTGTCGATATTGCTAAGACCGGAGATTTTTTTGTGCTCGCCGGGCTGGCTTTTTGTCCCCCAAAAATGTCGCGACAACGCGCGGGACAGAATATCAGACACGAGAGTTGATTTTCCCGATCCCGAGACTCCGGTTACTGTCACAAATTTTCCCAATGGTATTTCGACATCAATATTTTTCAAATTATGTTCTTTGGCACCAACAATTTCTATCTTTTTTCCATTGCCTTTTCTCGGTTTTTTATTTTCCGCCACTTTTTTCTTGCCGGTGATATATTTGGCCGTTAGAGTTTTGGAAGATAACAATTTTTTGGTGTTACCGGAAAAAATTATTTCACCACCTTCTTCGCCGGCACCTGGTCCCATGTCAATTATCCAATCAGCCGCCTTTATTATCTCTTCATCATGTTCCACGACAATGATCGAGTTGCCGGTAAATTTCAGCGACTGCATAGTGTTGATCAGTTTTTTGGTATCGCGATGATGAAGGCCGATTGATGGCTCGTCCAAAACATAGACGATGCCCATCAGTTCCGATCCAATTTGCACAGCCAGCCGCACTCTTTGCGCTTCTCCGCCAGAAATGGTATTAGCGCCTCTTCCGAGTGATAAATATTCCAACCCGACATCTTTCAAGGCTTCGGCCTTGATGATCATCTCTTTGATGAGTGGCGCGATAATTTCTTTTTTTCCAGAATTAATTTCCGTCTTCGGCAATGTCTGCAAAAATTCCAACATGCCATCCATATCAAAATGTACCACGTCATCAATGGATTTTTCGTTTACTTTTACTGACAGATATTCGTCTTTCAGTCTTTTCCCATGGCACCTCGGGCAAGTTTTTTCGATCATATACCGCTCAATGTCACTCCGGCCGTTAGTCACGCCTGATTCTTCATATTTTTTCCTAAGCATTGGTATGACGCCTAAAAAATATGTTTTGGTTTTTCCTTCTTTTTGATCTATGGTTAACTCCTTGTCTTCTGGTCCATAAAAAATGATATCCAGAATTTGTCGCGGCAGTTTTCTGACTGGCACGTTTACTGAAAAATTATATTTTTCTCCCAAAGCTTTCAGAATATTCAGTCCTGTTCCCATACCGGATATCCGTCCGCCTGATTTGCAGAATGGCTGGATAGCTCCTTCGGCCAGAGTCAGATTTTTGTTAGGCATAATAAGCTCCTCATCCGGTTCTTTGATCACTCCGAGTCCCGAGCAAACACTGCAAGCGCCTTCTGGATTGTTAAAAGAAAAATGCTTGGGCGTCACTTCGCTCATTTTGAAAAGACATTCCCGACAGACAAAATCACGATTATATAACTTATCCTGGCTGTTATCGATAGAAATTGCCAGAAAGCCTTTGCCCAACCGGAAAGCGGTTTCCACAGAATCCAATATTCTTTCTTGATCAGGATTTTTTTTCTTAAATATTATCCTATCCACCACAATCTCTACGCGCTTAAAATCATTAATATTGGGCAAATTGATCGCATCAGCAAGCATCATTATTTTTTTTACCCCGTGATCTCGCTGCAAGCGGGATTCTACGGGGCCATCAAGACGCACCCGCGCATATCCCAACTGACTGATATTTTTTAATATTTCCTTATTATCTTTTCCCTGTGATTTGAGTTCAGCAAGAATTGCCACAGACGTATTGTCGTCCAGTTTCAAAATATCTTCCAGCACTTCACTGTTACTCGCTTTAGTCATAGGCACTTGGCATTTGGGACAATGTGGCACTCCGACTTTGGCATATAGCACTCGAAGATAATCATAGACTTCGGTGAGTGTTCCGACTGTTGAACGCGGGCTCCGGCTGACGCTTTTTTGATCAATGGAAATAGTCGGACTTAAATTTTCAATCTTGTCCGCTTCCGGCTTCCCGCCAATATCCAAAAACTGCCGGGCATAACTCGACATTCCTTCAAGATAACGCCGATTTCCTTCGGCGTAGATGGTATCAAAAGCAAGAGATGATTTTCCACTTCCGGAAAGTCCGGTAACAACCACTAACTGGTCGCGCGGCACTTCGATATCGATATTTTTCAGGTTGTTTACCCGAGCACCTCGGATGATAATCTTATCCCGTTTTATAGAAGTATTGTTGGATGAAGAAATGGTTCGGAGCATAATATATGAAGAGATTTATCCTGTTAAATACCGCGAAGCGGTTTTGGCAAAGCCAAATATTTAACAGGATTGATTACTAAGAAGAGATTATACAGGAAAAATATCCGAATGTCAAAGAATTGCCAGGCATGTTTCGATTTTGAAATATTAATACCGCTTGGTATAATAAAAAATAATTAAAAGTCTTAATCCTAAGAACAAAAAAATGCCAACAATACCATTTGGCAAAGAACTAGCTGATTCTGTCGCTGATCGGCTGGTGAATTGCCCACTTATGCGCCATCACAAAGAATATTCGGGCAGAGGTTTTTCCCGAGAGCCTGATGGAACTTTTATCTACGGTGAAGTCGCTGACGGTGAAATTTTTAATCCTATTTTAAAATTCACCAGCCGGGATGAATTTGCAAAATGGCTCTCTGACCAATCTGATGCCTCCCTCTCTCCTTCAAGTCCTTCGCATTCAGATGACAACATTACGCGAAAGCGTCTGGAACACTATGTAAAATATTCTGAAAAAAGCACTCGGGGAGATTTCTAAAATTACGTGTTTTGCTAATAAATAAAATTCTCTTTGCTATTTTTCAATTCTTCCCCGCAGGTTTCTGTGGTATTTTATAGCGAACCGATGCGCTTCATCGCGCACTTGTTCGATGATATTTTTAGAAACTTTTGGCAAAGTGCCGAAAGAATAAAAATCCAGTTTTTTTCTGGTCGGTCCCTTGGCCACCGCCAAAAGCGGAATTTCCAGATGATATATCCGCAAAACTTTTCGCGCCATATTAAGATGTCCTCGCCCGCCATCAAGAATGATGAGATTAGGCAATTTCCAATTATTCCGAAATCTCCGCATCAAAACTTCTTCCATCGCCCCCACGTCATTAGCTCCGGCGATGGTTTTTATTTTAAATTTACGATACTGATCTTTGTTGGGTTGTATAGACGCAAAATTTTGCGTCTCTACATTATCTGAATTATCAAATACAACCATAGACCCGACAGAATGTTTTCCGGAAATATTTGAAATATCATATCCTTCAATCCGCAGTGGGAGTTCGACTCCCATTATGGGAGTCGAACTCCCACGCTCTGAAATTAATGCCACATCTTGAATATGTTGTAGTGCAAACATCTGATTCCTCAACTTCGCCGCACATTCAAATTCATTTTTATCCGAACACGCCAGCATTTCTTTTTTCATCTTTCTCACTAAACTATTTTTCTTCCCTTCCAAAATCATCTGGATAGCTTTGATATTCTTTTTATAATCTGTCTTAGATATCGCCCCATCATACGGTCCCGAGCAAAGCCCGATATGATAATCAAAACATCTTTTCTCACTTTGTTCCGGCTTACTATGATACGGAAATATTTTCCGAAGTATCTTTAAGACTGTTTCGATTTGCTTTTTGGATGTGTAAGGACCATAAATTTTCCCCGCTTTTATGTCATTGCGAGGAGCTCCGTCTTCGGAGCGACGTGGCAATCCCGTAGAATTAAATTTATCCATATTAGAACGAGATTGCTTCGCTACGCTCGCAATGACAAAGTTATTCAGTTCAGTTTTTCTAGTCACTATAAACCGCGGATAATCTTCTTTTGTAAGAAGTACATACGAAAATGACCTATCGTCTTTCGACATCATATTATATTTCGGCTGGAATTTTTTAATCAATTCCTGTTCCAAAATATACGCCTCTAAAACTGTGTCTGTTTTTCTAATTTCCAAATCCGTGACTTCGGAAATAAACATTTCGATCGGTCGCATTACTCCAACTCGATTTTGAAAATACGACCCAACCCTATCTTTCAAGCTCGCCGCCTTCCCCACATACAAAACCTCCTCGTTTATATTTTTAAAAATATACACGCCAGGTGATTGAGGGAGGATTTTCAGTTTTTGGGAAAGAGTTGACATGGACAACTATAATAATGTAAATTAAAGTTCGATGCAAAAGAACGAAAACATCGATTGTTCATCATAAACTAGGAGAGAAAAGATGAAAACGAACCTGGGTGTACACGGAAGAATAACTTGCGGGGCATCAAATCTCCTCGTCAGTTTGTTGGCAACCTATCTCACCAATAGCTTCGGTCGCGAGATAGAAACCAAATCCGAAGGCTGGAGAATTCTTTTTATGTTAGATGGCAATGTCCTGTGCGCCATCGCTGTAATCCTCGAACATCCCAGAACTAATCTGGCTGGAGAAATTATTGCTTTTGAAACATCGCCTTTCTTAGATGAAAACCATCCAGAGCTTTCCGCAAAAATTATAAAAATGGCGGATAGCGGAGCCGGACTTCGTGGAACACGTGGACATTACGACTTTGCTCACGACTAATTTTCGTTAAACTAGCCCACCCATATTCACTAACCCGTGACACGCAACATGCGTCGTCGCGGGTATTTTTATTTTGTTTTCCCCTTGCTCCGTCATCCTGAGCGAAGTCCAATTCCTATTGGACGTAGTCGAAGGATCTACTATAAAATATCACTAGTAATGTTATTTGGCAGATTCTTCGACTGCATCTCGTCCTAACGGACTCGATCCCGCTCAGAATGACGGGCTCTTTTAATTCAGTGTAATCAGGAAAATCAGTGATAATCAGTGGTTCAGAACCCCCTTAAGATACTTCCCTGTCCAACTTTCTTTATGATACTTAATGACTTCTTCCGGTGTACCCGTAACAACAACACGACCCCCGCCTTCTCCGCCTTCGGGACCAAGATCGATTATCCAATCGGCGGTTTTTATCACATCCATATTATGTTCAATAACTACGACAGAATTTCCGGCATCAACCAATCTATTCAGAACATTCAAAAGTTTTTTTATATCGTCAAAATGGAGACCCGTAGTCGGTTCATCGAGAATATATAGTGTATTTCCTGTTGATCGCCGTGCCAGTTCTGTCGCCAGTTTTATCCTTTGCGCTTCGCCTCCAGAAAGAGTGGTGGCGGCTTGACCAAGAGAAATGTATCCCAAGCCCACTTCTTCCAAAGTTTTCAGCTTGTCGGAAATTTCTGGAAAATTTTGGAAAAATTCCGCCGCTTCTGACACCGTAAGTCCCAAAACTTCGGAAATATTTTTTCCTTTATATTTTACTTGCAAAGTCTCACTATTATATCTCTTTCCGTGACAAACATCACAGGGCAAATAAACGTCCGGCATAAATTGCATCTCAATTTTCAAATATCCCTCGCCTTTGCAATTGTCGCATCTTCCGCCGTTCACGTTAAAAGAAAACCTTCCCGGAGAATATCCTCGCCCCTTGGCATCGCGAGTGGAAGCGAAAAGTTCGCGGATAGGAGTGAATAGTCCGGTGTATGTTGCCGGGTTCGATCGTGGAGTGCGCCCTATAGGCGATTGGTCGATCATAATCACTTTGTCCACATGATTCATTCCCACAATTTCCGTGTGCTTCCCCGGACGATCAAGCGATCGCATTATTTTCGATGACAAGGATTTATATAGAATTTCTTCGACAAGTGTTGATTTTCCCGATCCAGAAACTCCGGTGACAACGGTTAAAACTTTGAGTGGAAATTCCACAGTGATATTTTTTAAATTATGCTCTCTCGCTCCACGGACAGTGATAAACTTTTTGTTTTTGACTGGCCGCCTAAATGGTGGCACCGGTATTTCCAGTTCTCCGCGCAAATATTTGGCCGTGATAGAATCTTTACTTTTTATCACTTCTTTCGGCGTTCCTTCAGCAATAATCTCCCCGCCATGTTTTCCCGCACCTGGCCCGATGTCCACCAGATAATCCGCCGCGCGAATCGTTTCTTCGTCGTGTTCCACAACAATCAATGAATTTCCAACATCACGCAACTGAATCAGGGTTTCCAAGAGCTTGGCATTGTCCCTTGCGTGTAACCCGACTGACGGTTCGTCTAAAATATAAAGTACGCCCACTAGTTGCGATCCAATTTGCGAAGCCAGACGGATTCTTTGCGTTTCTCCACCAGCTAAAGTATTGGCCGCGCGACCCAAAGTTAAATATCCCAAGCCCACATTTTCTAAAAATCCGGTCCGGTTTTTAATTTCTTTCAAAATTCTTCCGGCAATAATCTCTTCTCTTTGGGAAATCGTAAGCGACCCAAGAAACCTAAGAAACTCAACGACACTCATTTCAGACACCTCACTAATGTTTTCCCCACCCACCGTAACCAAAAGAACTTCGCGCTTATACCGCGCTCCCTTGCACACCGAACAAGGATTTTGAGACATATATTTTTCAATGTCCGCCCGCACTCCGTCCGAATCCGTTTTTTTGTAACGGTCTTCTAAGTATCCAACAACTCCCCGCCACTCCATATTATATTTCCACATCGAGCCAGTTTTCGACCGCAAGGTAACTGGGATATCATCATAGTCGTATTCATAAGTTAATTCCTCATTATTATTGTCCGTAGTAGGTCTTCCATATATTAAAATATTAAAATCATCTTCCGAGAGGTCGCGCAGCCGCACATTATCCTGGATATGAAAATGATTAGTGACTGATCGCAAAATCGTCCCCTGCCAATTATTCTTTTTGTAACTCCAAGGCATCAGTCCTCCTTGAGCGATGGTTTTATTGAGATCGGGCGCAACGAGTTCTGGATCAATTTCTTTTTTTGTTCCCAAACCTTCGCAAGCTGGGCACGCTCCAAAAGGACTATTAAATGAAAAAAGTCGCGGTTCCAGTTCCGGAAATTCAACCTCATGAATCGGACACGCCAGTTTTTGATTGAAAATATATTCCTTCGATTCGCTCTTATTCGCCTTAATTCGCTCTGCTTTTGCGAGTCTTTTAATTTTTACAATTCCTCCCGACAACTTCAACGCTTTCTCCACTCCCTCAAAAATTCGTGAAATATTCTCATCATTTATCTCAACTTCGTCAATAATAATATCAATGTCATGTTTTTTATACCGTTCCAGTTTGATCTTTCCGTCCATCTTGGATTCCAGTTTGATTTCTTTTTTATTGACAATGGCTTTCGAAAACCCGCGCTTAAACATTTCCTCGAGTGTTGAAGAATATTCTCCTTTTCTCTGGCGAACTATCGGCGACAATATTTCTATCTGGCAATTCGTGGGACACATCTCCCCGCCTCGCGTCGACGAGCGATCATCTCCGCGAGTCGAGGCGGGCAAAATCCTATCCACGATCTCATCTGTCGACATCTTTTTTATCTCCGTTCCGCAAATCGGACAATGTGGAATACCGATCTTGGCATAAAGGAGGCGCAGATAATCATGGATTTCCGTCACTGTTCCAACGGTTGACCGCGGATTATGTGAGGCTGATTTTTGATCGATAGAAATAGCCGGCGACAATCCTTCTATCTGATCCACATCCGGCTTATCCATCTGCCCCAAAAACTGCCGGGCATATGATGACAGGCTTTCCAGATATCGCCTTTGACCTTCTGCAAAAATGGTATCAAAAGCCAGAGTCGATTTTCCCGACCCTGAAATTCCTGTAAAAACTATAAATTTATTCCGCGGAAGATTGAGATTGATATTTTTCAAATTATGTTCCCGAGCTCCACGAATGATTAATTCTTCTTGCATAAAACCAAAAAACTTCCCCTTTTGAGGTACTTAATATTTGATTTTTTCCTCGTCAATAATACACTATAAAACAGGAAAATATTTTAAGCAAGGATGCGAAAATAAAAGCTCTCTGATAAGATACAAGAAACAAGATACAAGATACAAGCACCAAGCAATATTCAAATTTTAATATCCAATAATCAAACCTTCTTTTTCTTATTATTTTTTTCCACCTTGATGATTATTGCAGAGAAAATATTTTTTATTTCCACACATTCCTTCTTTAACTCCTGCATCCTGTTTTTGAATTCCGGATTGGCTTCCTCAATGCACTCCAACCAGTGCATTGTTTCCTTCGCCTCTTTTCTGGCTATTCTCATTCTTAAAAGAAAATCTTTTTTGCCCAAAGCATCATTGGCTTCTCTATAATTTGCTCCCATAGAGCCAGCCGAGCCAACGCCCTGTCCAGAAAGCCTGTTATTAATTGAGTCTCTGGATAATGCTCTACATAAACGAATAACTCTTTTGGCAAATTCTGTTGTTCTTTTCTCCAAATCAAATTTGTTGTTTGGTTTTTGATTATTGGTCATTGATCTTTGTTTGTATCTTGTTTCTTGGTGTTTGTATCTTGTGAAAGATTTGATTTTTACATTATCAAAGACTGACATATTTCACCGGCATGACTTTTTTGTAAATTCCGGCGATGAGCACTTCGTCAGTCTTGTGGATGAAGATCGGTTGGTGAAAATTGTTGGTAGAATGCGGGAAAAGGCCGACAATTTCATCCGAGACTTTTTTATATCTTTTTATCGTCGCCATCCCGTTTATCACTGCCACCACAATTTTCCCTTCCAAGTCTTTCCCTGAAGTATAATCATACTTTTCAAAAATGACATAGTCGCCGTCATTGATACTATCTTTGTCCATAGAATCGCCCAAAGTTTTCACCGCAAAAAGTTGCGCACTGTCCGTCCCGCGAAAAAGGGCTTTGGAAATTTGCAAAAACCCATCCACATTATCTTCAGCATAAGCCAGAGCCTCGCCGCAAGAAGCCAAACCATAGACCGGAATGGAAAAAATATTTTTCAGGTTGGCATAGCTGTCGTTTTCAATGATATATATTTTTTTGTCTCCATCACGTTTTATGATATCTTTTTTTTCCAGAGCTTCAACAACTTGCATAATCGATTTCAAACTGTCGCCAGAACCCTTGGAAGCCAAAACTTTGTGGATCTTATAGCTTGTCGGATTTTCCTTGTGCTGTTCGATATATTCCCGGAGCGTTTCCAGGATGTCGTTTTGCTTGGATGTTAACTTTTGCATTTTATTATTTTAATTTATTATGGTCAGGACTTACGCGTTTGCTTCTTTTCAGCTTTTCAAAAAAGCTAAGCTTTAGGGAGAAGCCTGGAAATTTCAAAAAGCTTAGCTTTGAGAGGGAGCAATGGAGCAGCAAATGCGTAAGTCCTGACAGTGTTATTCTACCACTGATTTCCTATCACTGCAACACCCCGCTTGTGGATAACTCTTAGTCGCGTAGCACGTAACGCATGACTCATAACGAAAAGCCCACCAATACACTGATGGACTTTGTTATCTAGTGACTTACGTTTCACGTTATGCGTTTTGCGTTATGCGATTACTAGTTTCCGCAACTTCCGCCTTGCGCGGAGGATGCAGCATCTGAACTCAAAGTTTTGGAACATTCTTCTGGTGCGGTGTTGAAAGCTGAACAAATTGCTTGTTTATAACTCTCCGAATTTCCGTACTGATAGACCGATTTAGATTGAACGCTATTTATGACCATAGTCGGAGAGCCAGTGGCGCCTGCATCAGTTGCAGCCTTCTCGTCGGCTTTCAAAAGATTGGCGCTATCAGAACTGACACACGATTCTATTTTTGCTGTGTCAATTGATGAACTTTTCGCCGCCGCATCCCAACAAGAGCCGTCAGAGCCACATTTATCATTAACATAGGTCACAACATCCATCCATTTGTCCTTGCCATAATTTTTGAGAACACAAATCTCTCTTTGATCTTCAGTTACTTCTTTTGCTCCATGCAAAGATTGGATGTCGCTGCCGCTGGTAGTAACAATGTAGTGAAAATTGAAATCCACTTTATTTTTCAAAAGATCGTAAACTGGTTTTAGCGTATCTTCTGCTTTGTTGCCATAAGGACAAAAAGCCATGACATAGAGATCCACAACCGGCTTATCAGTTTTAGGAGCATCTTTCGCTGCCGCTTCATCTTTTGCTTTCTGATCGGCTGATTGTTTTTCTACTTCTGCTATGTTCATCACAGACGGAAAAAATTTCGTCCCGTCAGCTGTCATATATGTAGTGATGTCCTGTTTTCCGACTGTAAAAACTATTTTATATAAACTTCCTTCTTTGGTGATTTCTTTGACCGTCGCGTCTGTTCCGGGTTGGACTAAATTATTTTTCACAAAATCTGTAGCCTTGGTTTTGGCCGCTTCCTGTCCTATATCAACGCTTTTTGAAAAAAGACTGCCGAGCGATCCTGCTTTTTTATATGATCCAGTGAGAACTAGAACCAGAAAGATGATGACGGCAAATATGATTACATTCCTTTTCATTATTATACTTATAAATAGTTACCCGCATATTGTAACTCACGATGATTATTTACACAAATAAATACTCTTTTGACGAAAAGAAAGGGACCTCGTTCGACGATTTCTCGAACGGGTCCCGTCAGATAGCGCAGATGATATACATTATTCTCTCCGATTAGTGGGCAGTAGCTGTCGCATGATCGAGAAGAGCGATCTTTTCGTTCCAGATTGCCAGTTCCTGCTGATCAACTACACAGACCTCGTACCATTTGCAAGCAATCTGGGTGCAATGGCCATGATTGGCCGTGCCGTAACAAGGGCTATACCCCATTATTTTTTGTTCTCGCCGAACCTTTTCTCCCCGTTTCATTCGCCAACACGGAGTACAAATGCCATGGCTTATCTCAACCTTAAGCTTCTCTAGAACCTTTATGTTGAGTTCCATGTTGTTAAGTTCAACGATGCAACGTTGAATTTCCTCTACGTCTTCTTCGCTGAACCGGTGTTCCATGATATCCTTTTTGGAACACCAAATGAAGTGGCAGTGGGCGCATCCTTTGAAATACTTTTGGAAACGCTGTACGGTAGTCACAAGTTCTGTAAAACTATCGAAATATTTCATGACAACACCCCCCCCTCCAGCAAGAGCCGGCTTGTTTTGTTTTTTGCTAAGTTCCGCGATTTAAAACAATTAAATATTGCCTGTCTTAAATCACGGAATTTAGCTTTATTTGAGGCATAAATTAAATGCGCTTTTGAAAGAACTGTATCTTCTATTGAAACTGCTGACTATATCACAAAATCATCAAAAATGCAAGGATTCGATTTATTCGTACATTCGTATATTTGTAAAAAATTCGTAATTCGTAGAGAACAACAAAAAACACGCCTTAAAGCGTGCTCTGGGAGCCAAATTCCATATTAAAAAATAGTTGGGTATTTTTCATGGCCGGTTGATAAATTTTATATTTATTTTAACCAGCTTTTCCGTATTGGTAAAGAATTTCAGGTAGCTATATTATACAAAATGCGCCAACCAACTACAAATGAAGTTATCCACAGCTATAAATAGTAACCTTCTTTACCCCTTCTCCCTCTGGGAGAAGGTGGCTGGATTTTATTCTTATAAAATTCAGACGGATGAGGGAGGCGCTTTCAAAGTTTTCCCCTCACCTGCCCTTCGGGCATCCTCTCCCGTAAACGGGAGAGGAGGGTTATCTTTTTATTTGCAATTTCCGCAATTCTGAAATCTCATCCCTAATTATCGCCGCTTTTTCGAATTCAAGACTTCTCGCCGCGTCTTTCATTTCTTTTTCCCGTTGTTTGATATAACCGGAAATATCTTCCAAACTTTCAATGCCGACAAACTCTCGCGTCACTTGTGGATTGATTTCATGATCAACAATCGACTCGATTTTCTTCTTGATGGTCTTCGGAGTGATGTTGTGTTTCTTGTTATATTCTGTCTGTAATTTTCTTCGGCGATTAGTCTCATCAATCGCTCGCTTCATAGAACCAGTAATAGTATCGGCGTATAAAATTACCTTGCCTCGAACATTTCTGGCCGCGCGACCGATGGTCTGGATGAGCGAAGTTTCGCTGCGCAAAAATCCTTCTTTGTCCGCATCAAGAATCGCCACCAATGACACTTCCGGCAAATCCAATCCTTCTCGCAATAAATTTACTCCCACTAATACATCGAATTCACCACGTCGCAATTTTTCCAAAATGCGGATCCTGTCCAGTGTTTCCACACTGGAATGCAAATATTCCGCCTTGATGTTATTTTCTTTTAAAAATTCCGACAAATCTTCCGCCATTTTCTTGGTAAGCGTGGTGATGAGCACCCGCTCTTTCCGCTCAACTATTTTTTTGATTTCTTCCGTTACGTCCTTCACTTGCCCACGAGTAGGTTTCAAAATCAATTCCGGATCGATAAGTCCGGTCGGACGGATTATTTGTTCGATGATACCAACCTTGTCATTGCGAGGAGTCCCGTCTTCGGGACGACGTGGCAATCTCGCAGAATTAAATTTATCTATTTCAGAAAGAGATTGCTTCGTTTCGCTCGCAATGACAGAGGCAGTAGATTTTTCTATTTCGTAATGACTAGGCGTTGCGCTGACAAAAACTGCTTGATCAATCTTTTTCTCAAATTCCGGAAATTTCAAGGGACGATTGTCAAAAGCAGAGGGAAGCCGAAAACCATTTTCCACCAGAGATACTTTTCGTGAATGATCACCGTTATACATGCCATTGAGCTGTGGAACAGTCACGTGCGATTCATCGATAACTAATAAAAAATCGCTGGGAAAATAGTCTATCAAAGTATATGGCGGCTCGCCCGCTTCACGACCGGTCAAGAATCGAGAATAATTTTCAATGCCATTACAATACCCGATTTCTTTCATCATTTCCAAATCATGCTTAGTCCTTCGCCAAAGTCTTTCCGCTTCCAAAATTTTTCCAGTGTCCTTAAATTTCTTCACTTGGGCTTCTAGCTCTTTTTCAATTTCCATGAGAGACTCTTTCATTACCGGTTCCGGGACGACAAAGTGTTTGGCCGGATAGATAACCGCTTTTTCCAATTTTCCCAACTCTTCGCCAGTCAGGAAATCATATTCAAAAATTTTGACGATTTTGTCATTCTCCGTTTCAATTCTGGTTACGATTTCTCTTCCCGGCGTCATCACCTCCAAAGTGTTTCCGGTAAGGCGAAATTTCCCCCGTGCCAGAACGTCAGAGCGATTGTATTGCATATCAATTAGTTTTCTTATAACATCTTGACGATTAAATTCGCCTGATTGTAGAGACGCAAAATTTTGCGTCTCTACGCCAAGCACAGAAACCGCCAATTCCAGCGTAATATCCCTATAATATTCCGGGCTGCCCAAACCATAGATGCACGATACTGACGCGCAAATGATAACATCGCGGCGAGAAAGTAGCGCTGCGGTTGACGCATGGCGTAAACGATCGATTTCCTCGTTTATTTGCGATTCTTTTTCAATGTAAGTATCGCTGGATGCAATGTAGGCTTCCGGTTGATAGTAATCATAATATGAAACAAAATATTCCACCGCATTTTTGGGAAAAAAAGTTCTAAATTCCTGCGCCAACTGTGCGGCGAGAGTTTTGTTCGGCGCAATAACCAAAGTTGGCTTTTGGACATTTTCAATAACATTGGCCATGGTGAAAGTCTTTCCGCTTCCCGTCACACCCAAAAGCGTCTGGAATTTCGATCCAGCTTTGAGACCTTCCGTCAACTTCAAGATGGCCTGGGGCTGATCACCCTCGGGTTTAAACTTTGAATTTATTTTAAATTTATTATCCATATCCCTTGAATTATATCCCTTTTTATTATATAATCAAGCCATGGCAAAGCCCAAAACAAAAGGCGAAAAAAGAGAAGAAAAGAAGAAAAAGAAGATGAGAGTGACCGGAAAGAGTGTGTTTAAGATAAAGGAAATAATAAAAAATAAAAGCAAATAAAGGCTGGCTGGGTCATTGACCAATGGTTTTTAATTTGCTATATTGATATGAGTTTCTTGGGACGAATAATAGTGTATATAGTTGCCAACAGCATCGCCATTATGGCAGCTGACAGGATCATTCCCGGCTTTGTTTTCTTCGGCAGTTGGCAGGATCTACTGTTTGCCGGAGCGATTTTGGGAATCATTAACGCTGTTTTGAAACCGATCCTGAAATTATTGGCTCTCCCTATCATCTTCTTGACACTCGGCCTATTTTCCATAATTATAAACATTGCGCTGCTTTATCTGGCCGAAAGCCTCATTCCCCAACTGCAGATCGACAGCTTCTGGTCGGCTCTGGGAGGAGTTATAATAATAAGCATAGTGAATAACATCATATTCTCACTAGCAAAGAAGAAAGAAAATAGTTGATTTCCCATAAACCAATTTCTAAAACCAATGAAAGTAATAAGTATAATACAAATAATAGTTTCCATATTTCTGATAGTATCCATCCTTCTCCAGCAAAGAGGAGCCGGTCTTTCCGGCACTTTCGGAGGAAGTTTCGGCGGATATTATACCAAACGCGGATTTGAAAAATTTTTAGTATATTTTTCCATAGCATTAGCCGTATTATTTATCGGCCTGGCCATAGCCAACCTGGTTATCGCTGTGCCTAGCCAATAATATTAGCGATTTCAATCAAAAACGCATGCCAAGTTTTGGTCAGTGGAAGAAAATAGTTCAAATACTAAATTCCAAGGAAAAAGCCTTGTTTTATTTTTTAGTTTTTCTTCTCGTCGCTTCCGTCCTAAGCTGGGGCATTATTTTTTATACCTCCAAAACTAAGGTCATGCCAGCGTATGGTGGTGAATATATAGAAGGGATGATCGGACAGCCGGTCTATATTAATCCAATTCTTTCGCAATCCAATGATGTTGACGCTGATATCGTCCAGATGGTTTTTAATGGGCTTCTCAAATATGACAAGGACGGAAAATTGATTCCTGACTTGGCTCAAAGTTACGAAATCTCTGATGACAAAACCACCTATACTTTTCACCTGCGTCCCGGCGTTACCTGGCACGACGGTCAGCCTTTCACTGCTACCGATGTTCTATACACTGTAAATTTAATTTCCGACCCGGCTTATAAATCCCCTCTTCGCGCCAACTGGCAAGGCATCGACACGCAGGTGATTGACGATAATACGATAACATTTCAGATAAAAACTCCTTATGCCGGATTCTTGAACAATCTGACTTTTGGCATTTTGCCCAAACACATTTGGGAAACGGTAGAAAAAGACAATTTCCATCTGACTGATCTCAAGCTTGAACCGATCGGAACCGGACCATATAAATACAGTTCGTATCAAAAAGATTCCAAGGGAAATATCTTGTCCTATAAACTGATTGCCAACCCTAACTATTTCGAAGGCAAGCCATATATTTCCAAAGTTACTTTTAATTTTTACATCGACGAGAATTCGGCACTTGATGCCTATAACCGTAAAGAAGTGATGGGGCTTTCCAGTCTGTCTTCACAAAAAATAGCGCAGATCAAAAATCAGAAAAGTACCACCGTTCATAAGTTCAGCATCCCCCGCTACTTTGCTGTTTTTATTAATCAAACTAAAAGCGTGCCCCTGGCCAACGACGAAGTGCGTCAGGCTCTTTCTTGCGCCACTGACAAAAAAGAAATAATTCAGAAAATTTTGAACGGCAATGGCGAAGCGGTTGATTTTCCTATTCTCCCCGGAATGATCGGATACAAAGAAGATTTGGATCATTGTTCGTTTGACCTGGAAAAGGCCAACAAACTCCTTGATGACGGCAAATGGAAAAAGGGAGACGACGGCTTCCGGTCAAAAGACGGCGTGCCGCTAATAATAAATTTAACTACTACTGATTGGGACGAATTGACACAAACGGCTGATATTTTAAAAAATCAATGGGAAAAAGCCGGCATCAGGGTTAATGTCGCTGCTTATTCCATTTCTGATATCCAGCAAAACTACATCCGCCCGCGGGAATATGAAGCATTGCTTTTCGGACAAGTTATAGGTGGCGACCCTGATCCATATTCTTTCTGGCATTCCAACCAGAAAAAAGATCCCGGACTCAACCTTTCTCTTTTTGGCGACTCTGCCACTGACAAACTCATCGAAGATGGCCGCATCGAATTTGACAGCGAAAAAAGAGCGGCTGATTATATCGAGTTTCAAAAAGCATTGCTCAAAGAAAATCCGGCTATCTTTCTCTATAGCCCGCAATACATCTACCCGGTCAACAAAAGCGTTCAGGGCGTGGACGCTGATACTCTTATCTTGCCATCAAAACGCTTTTGCGATGTCAGCCATTGGTATTTGAAAACAAAGAGGGTTTGGAAATAATTAATTTTATTCTTTAACATAATTATGGGTAAAAACAAAAAAAACATTGATAGAGAAAATTTAAGACAAGTAATTCTTGATTCCCCGCAACAATTTGGAGTTGGATTAGAATTGGCGAGTGATATAAAAATTAAAGGTAACTTCAAGTCCGTGGAAGTTTCAGGCATGGGAGGATCATCATGGCCAGTAAATGTCTTACGAATATACCTCAATGCCCTTTACCTTAATAACCCCAAAACAAAAGGTTTTGGTTTGTTCCAAAATCGTTTCTATAACCTTCCTCACGAAGCATATGACAATGCTCTAAATATTTTTACCTCCTATTCTGGAAATACAGAAGAAACTATATCTTCCCTGAAAGAAGCTATACTGCGCAAACTCCCAAGCGTCGGCATTACTACTGGAGGAAAATTATTGGATTTGTGCAAAAAAAATAATATACCTTGCGTCATATTACCAACAGGCGTTCAGCCCAGATACGCTACCAATTACTTTTTCTCTGCCATGCTGAAAATATTAAACAATTCCGGTCTTATACATGAAAAACATTTGGATACCTTGATGAGTCTGGCAAAAAATCTGGAGAAGGACGTCATAGAATTGGAAGCGGAAGGAAAAAAATTAGCCAAAAAATTGGTCGGAAAAACTCCGATCATATATTCGTCAGCCAAATTTAAATCATTGGCCATGATATGGAAAATAAAAATTAACGAGAATTCTAAAACGCCGGCTTTTTGGAATTTTTATCCGGAATTAAGTCACAATGAAATGGTTGGATTTACACTCCCTCAATCCAAATTTCATATCATTTCTCTTCTTGATGAGAAAGATCACGCGCAAAACAAAAAAAGATTTTCTATCACTGCTAATATCTTAAAGAAAAAAGGCATAGGAACAACTATTATCAAGATGCCCAATGATAATATTTTCCATACTATTTTTTCAACAATGGTGCTCGGTGATTGGGTTTCCTATTATCTGGCCTTGGAATATGGCCAGGATCCAACTCCGGTCGATATAGTGGAAGACCTGAAAAAGGAACTGGAATAAAAAACTTTTAACATAATCTTATGCAAAAGAAAAAGCGCAAAAAAATTGTCGTGGCGGTGAGTGGCGGGTTCGACCCTATTCATGCCGGACACATCAGAATGTTTTATGAAGCCAAAGCGCTTGGAGATGAATTGGTTGTGATTTTGAATAATGACAATTGGTTTGGAATTAAAGGGCGAACTCTTTTTATGCCCGAACAGGAACGTAAAGAAATTATCGAAGCCCTAAAGCCGGTAGACAGAGTCATAATCAGCAAACATAAAAAGTCCAAGAAAAAATTTGATCGCACCACAAGAGAATACAGTGTTTGCCAGGAACTGGAAGAACTAAAACCGGATATTTTTGCTAATGGTGGCGACCGCTTCAAGGATGATGTTCCGGAAGTTGAAACCTGCAAAAAAATTGGTTGCAAAACGGTTTTCAATATCGGCCATGGCGGCAAAGTTCAATCCAGCTCATGGCTTTTGGGGAAATACGTGAAAAAAGCCAAGAAAAAATAGTAGAATAAGGCTTAAGTTAGGCATAATTAGGACTTGGGCTTGACAAATTCTCGCGAGTAGTGTAATATTATGTGTTATACTACTTGTACTATAAGCATTCTTCTTTTTCCCTTACCCTTCTTGATAACCTTGTCTTTTAATTTGAAAGGCTAAATTTGAAATTTTACCTGCCTACCGGCAGGCAGGAGTCAATTTTAATTGAATTTTTAATTCAGATTTAAATCAGTTTATATTTGAATTAAAATTTTAAATTAAAAATTTAAAATTTCTTCTTAAATAATTAATCAATCGCTCATTTTATAATGAGCAATCTTGTTACCAATTTTATGCCCGGTGGTACAACTGCCGAGCACATAACATAACTTGATATTTAACTTAATCAACTCGAACGATTTATTATATTTAATAAATTATCGTAGTTGTACCACCGGGTATGTTTAGAAAACAAAATATGAATCCGGCTCCGGCCGTGAGTGCGCCTGTGTCTAGCAGCGCGTTTTCGCCGAAAGCGGATTTCCAGAGACGTCCCCAGCCTATCGGCATCGGGCACGCCAGACACAATTTAAGGATCATTCCTCTCGGAGGTCTGGAAGAAGTCGGTCGCAATATGACCATCTTTGAGTATGGCCAAGATATCATTATCGTGGACATGGGACTGCAATTCCCTGATGAAGATATGCCAGGAATCGATTATATCATTCCTGATATAACCTACCTCAAAGGAAAAGAAAAAAATATCCGCGGCGTAATCATCACCCACGGACACTATGACCACATCGGCGCTATTCCTCACCTTATGGAGGCGTTGGGCAATCCACCGATATATATGACGGAGCTGACGCGTGGAATCGTCATGAAGCGCCAGGATGACTATAAGGACAAACAGCCTTTGAATATCCACACTGTGAAAAAAATTGACCGGATACGATTAGGTTCGTTTAACATCGAATTTTTTCATGTTAACCATACTATTCCGGATGCGGTTGGTCTTGCTATTAATTCTCCAGTGGGAACCGTCATCCATACCGGCGACTTCAAGTTCGACCATTCCCCCATTTCTGACGCGCCGGCTGATGTGGCCAAGATTGCGCGACTAGGCAGCGAAAATATTTTGGCTCTCATGTCCGATTCCACCGATTCCAAAACTCCGGGATATTCTTTGAGTGAGTCAAAAATTGCGGAAACGCTCGATGATATTTTCGAGCAAACTAATGACGGACGACTAATCTTCGCTACATTCTCCTCGCTAATTTCCCGTATCCAATCGGTAGTAGCGGCCGCGGAAAAACACGGACGCAAAGTGGCCGTTGATGGCTATTCTATGAAAACTAACGTGGAAATTGCGAGAACACTTGGATATTTGCAGACTAAAAAAGGAACATTCATTCCGATCAACAAAGTCAATGAATTTCCAGATAATAAGGTGGCTATTCTTTGCACCGGCTCTCAAGGCGAATCAAACGCCGTGCTTATGCGTATCGTCAACGGTGAGCATAGATTCGTGAAAGTGCATAAAAATGACACTTTCGTCCTTTCTTCTTCGGTCATTCCCGGAAACGAGAGAACAGTCCAGTCTATTATGGATACGATTTATCGGAAAGATGCCAAGGTGATAAATTACAAAATGATGGACGTCCACGCCGGAGGTCACGCGCGTCAGGAAGACTTGAAAATGATGATCAATCTTGTTCGCCCCAAATATCTTATTCCCGTTCACGGCAACTATTATATGCTCAAACTCCATGGAGATTTGGGCAAGGCCGTGGGAATGGAAGAAAAAAACATTCTCATTGGTGAGAACGGAAAAGTGATCGAGTTCGACTATCGTCAGAACGGAAAAGTCACTTCAGAAAAAGTACCAACCAACCACATAATGGTGGACGGACTGGGTGTCGGCGACATCGGACAAGTAGTCCTTCGCGATCGCCAAGTTCTCGCCAAAGACGGAATGTTTGTCATTATTACGATAGTTGACGGAAAAACCAAAAAAATCATTGGAAAACCCCAAGTGACTTCTCGTGGATTTATTTTCGTCAAAGAAAATTTTGATCTGGTGAACGCTACTAAGAAAAAGGTAGAAGAAGTCATCGCCGCCAAAACCAAACCCGGTGAACCGGCTAACTGGGATTATGTGAAAAACAATATCCGGGAAGTGGTCGGACAATTCTTGTATACTAAAACTCAAAGAAGACCAATGGTTCTGCCGGTGGTGATTGAGGTGTAATCATTTCCTAAAACCTGGTTTTAGGATTAAAAAAAGGCGCGCCAACCCGCGTCTTTTTACAGTCGGTTGACATGGTTTGCACGCATGATAAAATAGCATTATGGAAAATGACAAATTAGAAAATGAATATATAACTAAGAAGGATTTGGAAGAACAAACCCAAGTCATTCTTACTGCTGTTGATTCTGTTCTGGACAAGCGCTTGACTGAAAACCTGAAAAAAGTTGAAGATAATTTACGTAGCGAAATATATATCGTAAGAAATGAGTTGAATGAAAAAATTGACGGCGCAAAAAACGAATTGAAACATGATATAAATAATGTTCAAACCTTGATAGATGGATATGTGAAAGAGCAGGAGGAGTTTAAGCAAGAATTTGTTATCATGAAAGAGGAAATGAAGCAGATAAAGCAGATCATAAAAGAAAAGCTTGGGATAGAAATACAGGCGATCTGATTCTTATTTTTATAATTTATTTTTATAATTTTTTTGAGGCGCGAGCAATCGCGCCTTTTTGCTGCCAAAAAAAGTACGGCTAAGAGACTTTCCTAAACGTAATTTTATACACCGGCTCGTAGGCATTATTATATTCATCTTTCAGCGCCACAGTTTTGCCGTCCATGAGCGTAGTCATAGCGATATCGGTCACCATCTGATCCAGTTCCGCCGCCTTGGCTTTCAGTTTTTCATATTCATCCCAACGCGCGCCCAATCGCGATTGCGTCATAGTTTCAATTTGCTTTTTCTTCTCGCGCAATTCTTTCACTTTCGCAGTCGTCTCTTCATATTCATTGGCATTGACCAACGCGTCTTTATACTCTTTCCTTATCCCCTTTTGCGATTTCTTATTCTCTTGCAACTCATTGTAGACTTCTTGAATGTCCCGCATTTTTGTATTTTTAATAAATTAAAATAAGCCGGGTGGGCTACGAAGACAATTTTAGCATAGAATTATTATTTCTTAAAATCTACCTCATCCGCCCCGATAAGAATCGGGGCACCTTCTCCTTATAAAGGAGAAAGAAATAATGTAACGTATCCTCCCTCTCCTTTATAAGGAGAGGGATTATGGGTGAGGTCGAGGGAGTCACTTGCTACTTTATACTTGCTACTTTATACTAAAATCATATGAAAAACCCCGTAAAGAAATTTGCCAAAAAAGTTTGTCTACAGGGTTGATCTAGAAAAATAACCAAGAAAAATCTATCTTTATGGCCAGTCAAATTTCTAACGGGGCGCGGCGCATCTTTTCCGGCATACAGCCGAGTGGAAACTTACATTTAGGCAATTATCTGGGCGCCATCAAAAATTGGGTCAAACTCCAGGATGAGTATGATTCTATTTTTTGCGTGGTTGATCTTCACGCCATCACCGTTCCGCAAGACCCGGAGAAATTACGCCAGCAAACCTTAGAAGTGGCAAAGGTATATTTGGCGTCCGGAATAGATCCGGAAAAATGTTCATTGTTTGTTCAATCTCATGTTAGTGAACACACGGAATTGATGTGGATCCTAAATACTATTACAAAAATAGCCGAGCTGGAAAGGATGACTCAATTTAAAGATAAATCTGCCAAGTCCGGAGTGGACGCGGGACTCTTAAATTATCCCGTTCTTATGGCCGCTGATATTATTCTATACGACACAAATTTAGTTCCCGTCGGAAAAGATCAGTTGCAACATATTGAAATTACCAGAACACTGGCTAATCGTTTTAACAAAAAATTCGGTGATACTTTTGTGGTTCCTGAACCTTATATCACCAAAGAAGGCATGAGAATTATGGGCTTGGATGATCCAACAAAGAAAATGTCCAAATCCGCCGCGTCTGATTATAACTATATTGCCCTCACCGATGACGAAGAAACCGTACGAAGAAAAATCAAAAAAGCCGTCACTGATTCCGGATCAGAAATTGTTTATAGCGGAGATAGGCCTGCTCTGATGAATCTCATCAACATCTATTCCCTACTGTCCGATATGCCAACCAAAGAAATCGAAGAAAAATTCAAAGACAAGGGTTACGCTGATTTTAAAGCCGATTTAGCTGATGTAATAGTAAATTTCCTAAAACCGTTGCAAGAAAAAATCGCCGATTTGTCAGACGAAAAAGTTTTGGAAATTCTGAAGGCTGGAGCCAAAAAAGTCCAGCCAATTGCCAAAGCAAAGTTGAACGAAGTAAAAAAGAAAATCGGTTTCATCCTGTAAAATATTATTAGAAGCTAAAGAGAGCCTCTCGGCTCCCTTTTTTTATCCACATTTAGACTCACTATCGAATTCATTATTCATCCGACTCTCTTTTTCCCGACAAAACCAACAGGGACATCCCAAGCCCTTCTTCTGGACATGCATCCCGTCACAAAGACCGTTCGGGTCTTTAGTCCCTCCGCAGGAACAAAGCGACAGTTCTGCTCCGTCTTCAGCAAGAAGACTATGCGGCAAATGTCCCGTGCCGCTCTCACTCATCGCGTACTTTTTTTCCGAATCCATATTTTAAAGTTTAATGATTAATCCATTATGACATCTCCTTAATAATCTGTCGCATCATTAGGTCTGCGGGTAAAAATTCTCCCTCCAGAGGGACAAAAAAATCTCCTTCCACTCTGGTTTTATCGGCAGAAACAGACACTCCAGCCGCGTCAATCATTTCCTTGTCATTAAGATTATCTCCGATCGCTAAGACATTTTCTTTTTTTAAATTGAGATAATTTTGCAGAGCAGTTAGACCGACAGCTTTGTTTTGAATGTCCCTGACTCCTACATCATACGCCTCTCCATTCCAAAGACAGTACAGTTTGTCATACTTGGCCACAACTTCTTCAATTTTTTCTACCCTATCATCACAGTGAATCGTCATAATAAATTCCTTGGGTTCGAATCCTTTGACATTCTTTTCTTTTTCAATACCTCTTAATTCTAAAAACAAATCAGAAAGATATTCAAAACTATTGATATGCTGGACTATTTTCCCTTCAATCCAAGTCGCACTACCATTTTCATAAGTTATACTGGCAAATGGTAATATCCCTCTAAACACTTCTTGCAGCATATACAACCCCCTCCCAGAATTTATGTTTATATAAAAACCGAGTTCTTTTAATTTTTTTATCTGTTCGATTTGCTTCGGATCTATATGCTTAGTTTGCAAGGTCGTAATATCATTTTCTTGCTTTATTTTTGTCCCTCTTGGCACAAGCACACCATCAACATCAAAAACGATCATTTTTATATCCTTCAAAACTTCTTTGGTTAATTCGTTTATCGGTTTCATAGTATATTGTGTGTTTTAAAAAATAATTTATTCTACCGCTCTCTCTGGCTCAACGGCGAACTGACTCAAATAATCAACCAGTTCTTTGTTTTTTTCTTCTAAAAGTTCTTTGGAATTTGCTTCCAGATTCAATCTCATCACTGGCGCACTCTCGGAAATTATCAAGGTAAACCACCAGTCCGGAAATTCAACCGCAAGCCCGTCAATCTTACTAATTTTTGCTCCAACTTTTTTGTATTTTTCCTCCAATTCAGCGGAAATGGAAATGATTTTATCACGACTTGCCAAGGGAAAGTTAGTTTCTTCTATAGTAAAATATTTCGACTTGAATTTATCTATTATCTGTTCTAGAGTTTCTTCTCGTACCGACAGCGCCTGCAAAAAAATTAAAAAGCCTAGAATGCCATCGTCAACACTATAAAAATCAGCCAGCATAAGGTGCCCGGAAGTTTCTCCTCCAAAAATGATGTTTTTATCCCTCCTCATTTCTAATTTCAGAGGAATGGTCCAGTGCGGAAGGACTGTCAATTTTCCGCCGAGTTTTTTTACTAAATCTTTTACCACTCGGGAAGTTTTTACTTCGACAGCTATCCCGTTTCTTGAAGATCCCTTGATCAGATATTCACTAATAATAGCAATAAGCAAGCTTGGGTCAATTAGTTCTCCATTTCTGTTAACAGCTGAAAAACGATCCGCATCACCGTCAAAAAATATGCCCAGATCCGCGTCCACCTCTTTCATTTTTTCTATACCATATTGACGATTTTCCGCTACTCTTGGGTTGGCGGTATGATTGGGGAAAGTTCCGTCAGGCTCCATAAAAAGTGGGATAATTTCTATGTTTGAGTCAGTAAAAATTTTATCAAAATAAAGACCTGCCATACCGTTGCCGCTATCAACAACGACCTTCAAAGGCTTAAAGGGAGCTTTAATAAAATTTTTAATTTCTCTTATGTACTTTTCTGTTAAATCTTTAAGTTCTATTTTTCCTTTTTCAACATTTTCAATAAAATCTTTTTCTAAGACATCTTTTTTAAATTCCAATATTTGTTCCTTGGTGAAAGGAACTGATTTTTTGAACATTGGCTTCATACCGTTGAATTCCTTACTCATGTGAGACGCGGTTATCATGAATCCAGCATCAGCTTCTGGCGAAACTGCTAAAGAGTAGTAAAAATAAGGCGTACTTGCCAATCCGATATCAATGACATCCGCGCCTTGACTGATTATCCCATTGATTAGCGCGTCAGAAAGCGGCTTGGATGAAAGTCTGATATCGCGTGCCACCATAATTTTTTTAGCGTTAAAGAACTCAACTGATGCTTGCCCAATTTTGTATGCCGCTTCCTCATTAATTTCTTCGGGATAAACTCCCCTGATATCATAGGCTTTGAAAATGTTCGGATTTATTGTTTTTTCCATAAAATTAGTTTAATTATTACTGCTTTTATTCTAGCATAAAGCCGTCGGATATTTCCAATAGAAGTTGTGTTTTAGTATTATAATAGAGGATTTAGAGGTTCGACCTCTAACACGCTCTAACGCTTTAGAGGTCGAACCTCTAAAAAGCACCCGTTGATAAAACCATTATACTATACTACTATTCGTACATTGGTATATTCGTATTAAATTCGTAATTCGTAAAGTATGAAAATAGGAATAGTTGGCCTCCCCAATGTCGGGAAATCAACCCTTTTCAAAGCCCTGACTAAAACGCCAGTGGATATTAATAATTATCCATTTTGCACTATTGAACCGAATGTTGGAATTGTTAAGGTACCCGACGAGAGGTTGGATAAGCTGGCTGAGATGTCTAAATCAAAAAAGGTGGTACCGGCTATCATTGAATTTGTGGATATCGCGGGACTAGTGAAAGGCGCTTCCACCGGAGAAGGATTGGGCAATAAATTTCTGGCCAACATCCATGAAGTGGACGCTATCGTCCATGTAGTTCGAGCCTTTCAAAATCCCAGTATTATTCACGTACATAATGAAATTAATCCCCTATCGGATATTGAGGTGATAAATACGGAATTAATTTTGGCAGATCTAGAAACAGTCAAGAAAGTGAGAGTGCGTTTGGAAAAAGATGTCCGGGGGAACAAGAAAGGCGCGGATGTTCAACTGGCCATTCTTGAAAAGATACAGAAAACCTTAGAAAATGGAAATCTTGCCAATTCTCTGGTAGAGACGCCCCGTCGGGGCGTCTCTACGGAGCAATTGGATCTGTCAGAAGATAACACTAAAATTATTTACCGAGAATTATCCCTTCTTACTGCTAAACCTTTCATTTACGCCTATAATGTAAGCGATATTTCGGAAAAATTATCAGACGATCTTGAAAATAAAAACCACGTGAAATTGGATATTAAGATAGAAGAAGAACTGATTGAAATGAGCGCGGAAGAAGCGTTGGAGTTGGAAATAAAGTCTAATTTAAACGAGCTTATCGTAAAAGCGTATTATACCCTCGGATTGATTACATTTCTCACGACCGGCGAAGACGAATCCCGCGCTTGGACTATACTGAAAGATTCCACCGCGCCTATTGCCGGCGCTGCTATCCACAATGATTTCAAGGACCGTTTCATCCGCGCCGAAGTCATCGCCTGGGATAAACTCCTTGAAATCGGTTCCTGGTCAAAAGCGCGAGAACTGGGAAAACTGCAATTAGAGGGAAAAGAATATGTTGTGCAAGATGGTGATGTCATTGAATTTAAGATATAGCTATTGACTAATGATCAATTAGCTATTATACTTATTTTAATCTAGAAAGCCCATAGTTTTCTCGCCCCGACGTGCGTCGGGGATAAGAAAACACCATCCGCCATGGGACTTTCTATTGGCGGTTTAATCATTTATAATCAAACTATGCGATACGAACTGTTTTATCTCATCGGTGCTTCCCGCGAAGCTGACGCTGAAAAAATCAAAGAAGACATCATGAAACTGGTTACCGAAGCCGGTGGTGTTTTCGAGGAGAAGGAAACCATAGAAAAACGAAGACTAGCCTACCAGATCAAGCACGAAACCCATGGGATCTTCATTGCTCAAAGATTCGAGCTGGACACGGAAAAAATTCCGGAGTTGAGTAAAAAAATAAACCTCTACCCCAACCTCACTCGATTCATAATCAGCAAGGCTAACGAACTACCGGAACTAAAAACTAAAGAGGAAAGAATAAGTGAATCAATGACCAGACCTGCGCCGGTAAAAGAAGTGGAAAAGAAAATCGAAACTCCAGCCAAAAAAGAAGAAGTAAAAGAAGACACTAAAAAAGAAGAGTCGAAAGAAAAGCCGGCCAGCGACGATGATATTGATAAAAAATTAGAAGAAATACTAAATATATAAATTTTAAGTTTTAAATTTAAAATTTGAAATTGAATTTTAAGTAACTTAATTTTAAATTAAAAATTAATCTTATGAATGTCAATAAAGTTCTTCTCGTGGGAAGACTGACTCGCGATCCGGAGTTGAGAACTACGTCGACCGGTCAGACTGTCGCCTCCATCTCTATGGCGACCAACAGATTCTGGAAAGACAAAAACGGACAAAGACAGGATCAGACTGAATTTCACAATATTGTTCTTTGGGGAAGACTGGGTGAGATCGCCGGGCAATATCTGACTAAGGGCCAGGAATGCTATATCGAAGGAAGGATGCAGACTAGAAAATATACCGCCAAGGACGGCCAGGAAAGAAGAGCGACGGAAGTTGTCGCTGAAAATATGCAACTTGGCTCACGTCCGCAAGGACAAGGATCAGCGCCACGTTCCGGAGGATTCACTCCATCGGCTCCCGCCCAAAATCAAGCCGCGCAATCTGCTCCAGCCGAAGCACTTCCGACCATTAATCTTGATGAGGAGGAGGAAGTAAAAATTGAAGACGTACCGTTCTAATCTCTACTAATTACTAATCAAATACTAATATACCAATCTCTTTTATTTGTAATTAGTATATTCGTACAAAATTCGTAATTCGTAGAGAAAGAATTAATTTATTGTAAATGAACCATATGAACGAAGTTAACGAAAAAAAGCTTTGCCATTTCTGCCAGAATAAAATAGACAAAATCGATTTTAAGGATGCCTATCTCATCCGTCGTTTTATGAATTCCCAGGGAAAGATCTATCCTCCCAAAAAACATGGGACCTGCGCTAAGCATCAAAGAACGCTGGCTAACGCCATCAAAAAAGCGCGAACCATGGCTCTTGTGCCATTTGTCGCCCGATAATTTTATGCTGAATATTTCTGAAATAAAAACAGGAAAGAATATAGTTTGGAATGACATTCCCTATGTCGTCCTCCATCATGAACATTCCAAGACCGGCCGGGCTGGCGCGGTTCTGCGCACCCGATTAAAAAATCTTTTGACCGGAGCGGTGATGGAAAAAACATTTCAGGGTTCAGAAGCTGTGACCGAAGCAGACATCACCAAGTCTAAAGCACAGTATACCTATCGCGAAGGCAATGATTATAATTTCATGGACAATGAATCCTTCGAACAATTTTCTCTTTCCAAAGATGTCCTGGTCGATAGCGCTGACTATCTAATCGAGGGAACAGAAGTGACACTTCTAAATTTCAACGGGCTACCTATCAATATCGAGTTGCCAATAAAAGTAAAATTAGTCGTGATAGAAGCTCCCCCGGGAATAAAAGGTAATACCGTTTCTACCGGAGGAAAAGTAGTGAAATTGGAAACAGGGTTGAGGGTTAGCACGCCTCTTTTTGTTCGGGAGGGAGATGAAATAATAGTTAATACGGAAAAAGGCGAATATGTTTCACGAGCCTAATGACTACATTTTCTATAAATAAAAGAGCCCATTTCGACTATGAGATCCTGGAAAAATACGAGGCCGGATTGGTATTAGCAGGACACGAAGTGAAATCGATAAAAACGGGACACGTGAGCTTGAAAGAAAGTTTTGTCACAATACACGGGGAGGAGTTATATCTGACCAATGCCCACATACCGCCATATAAGCACGCCGGAAAAATTGCCGATTATGATCCGACGCGACCGCGAAAATTACTCCTCAAAAAATCTGAAATCAAGCATTTGATAGGACAAGCGCGCACAAAAGGCTTGACACTCGTGCCAATTCGAATGTATACTAAAAGACGACTCTTGAAGCTGGAATTCGGCTTGGGTAAGGGAAAAAAGGAATATGATAAGAGAAATAAGATCAAAAAGAGAGAGGACGAAAAAGGGATGAGGAGAATGATGAAAAATTTGTAGTTTTTAATTTGAAATTTGGAAATTAAAAATTGGAAATTAAAAATTCGAGCGAAGCGAGTATCCGGGGATGAACTGGTTTCGACAGATTGTACATTTAAAATATGCAAGCCGGGCCGAATACCCGTAAAAATATTCAAAATGTTATAAGTGCAAACTTACTAACGAAGGCAAAAACTGTATTCGCGCAAGCGTTTACTTCAAATTTTGCTTACGCTACAGCCTAATTAATTTTAGACAGTAGCCATCGAACTGTCGAAGTCTCATAGACAGAACTTGGTGTCAAACATGAGAATAGCGCGGATTGCATTTCCTTGGCAATATGCGTAAAATAAACATAGGGATAAGTTGAAGTAATTTTTTCTATTTTTATCTTTAACTGAAATTACCAAATAGGATAAGCTTGTAGATTATTTTGAATGAATAATTTTGGACGCGAGTTCGATTCTCGCCATCTCCACATAGCGATGCCAATCTACGAATGCATGCGAATGTCACGAATAGTTCGCATCATTCGCATGTGGTTCGTATCGTTCGTATCGCTACTAATTAGTAACATAAATATATCAGACGAACATTTCAGAGAAGGCCTTTTGTAAAAAAGGAACCTCTAACCAGGATCAATGAGCGAATTTGGGCGCGCGAAGTGCGTGTTATCGGCGCGGAAGGTGAACAATTAGGTGTTATGCCGCCCCAACAGGCAATCCTCATTGCCAAGGAAAACGGCTTGGATCTTGTTGAAGTTTCTCCTAAAGCCGTGCCTCCAGTTTGCCGCATCATGGATTTTGGAAAATTTCAATATCAAAAATCGAGACAGGAAAGACAAAATAAATCCAAGCAGAAGAAATTTGAGATAAAGGGAATCCGCTTGGGAGTCAGGACTGATGACCATGATTTGAATTTTAAAAAAGATCAAGCCGATAAATTTCTGAAAAAAGGAAATAAGGTGAAGATTGAGATAATCCTGCGAGGTCGTGAAAAGGCTCATCAGGATCTCGCCAGAACCAATCTTATAAACTTTTTGAAATCCATTGTTACTGATTATAAAGTCGAACAGGATATAAAAAGATTCCCAGGAGGATTCAATGTAATAATAACCCCCAATAACTAACAACATGCCAAAGCTAAAAACTCACAAAGCCCTGATAAAAAGAATAAAGATATCCAAAAGAAGAAAGGTGCTGAAGCGCGCCACCGGGCAGAATCACTATAATTCCAAGGAAACGGGAAAGGCGGGACGAGCCAAAAAAAGCGATAATCGACTTTTTAAGGCCGACGAAAAGAATGTCCTCAACGCTTTGCCATACGCTTAAATTATAATTACCTAATACCTCTATATGACACGAGTGAAACGCGGTGTTGCCGCTAAAAAAAGAAGAAAAAATCTTTTGGCTGATGCCAAGGGTTATCGCTGGAAAAGAAAATCACACTATAGGACTGCCAAGCAGGCAGTGATAAAGGCTGGCCGATATGCCCTTCGCGATCGCCGCGCCAAGAAAAGAACAATGCGAGCACTTTGGATAACCCGACTTAACATCGCTCTTCGAGAACATGGGCTGAAATATAGCACATTCATCAAAACCTTGAGCGACAAGAAAATTGAAGTCGACAGGAAAGTTATGTCGCAGATGGCTATGGATGATCCAAAGGTTTTCGTGAAATTCCTGGAAGCGGTAAAATAAACCGACATTTACAATACATAAAAAAACTCCCGCTTATTTGCGGGTGTTTTTTATTCGTACATTTGTAGTTACTTCTTCAAAATAACCTCCCTTATTAATCTTTGCAAGGCGTAAAATGGCAACCAAATCCATTTGGTTTTTCCAGCCCACTTATCCATAAAGGCATTGGGATTGGTCATAGTCAGATCAACAACAAGATAGATTATGAATATTGGAATTATTATGATTATGGCCAGAATTATATACGGATTCATATGGTTTGATTAGTTTTAATAGAATTGTTTATTTCATAGATAACATCCTTTTTCTCAACCACAATTTTCCAACCTTTTTCCAGAGCCATAGCATGTAAATTGGAATTGGGATTAAAGGCAATGGGGTTTTCGACAATCTCCAAAAATTTAGCGTCTGATTCCGTATCGCCTACTCCATAAGAACCTTCAAAGGTCAATTTATTTTCCATAACATATTGTTTGACCACGTGACCCTTGTGGATAGTCGGCTCAAAAAGGGCTTTTCCAGTATAATACCCGTCTTCGTCCGTTTCATAGACAGAACCAAAAACAGCATTAAATCCCAGATATTTATTATATTCTTCCACTATCTCAATGGGCGATCCGGAAACAGCGATGATATGATAATCTTCTTTTTTCAATTTATCAATCAGCTGGTTGGCATAAATATATGACCTGTCCTTATAGAATGGCATGGCTTCCCGACTGGCTTCTATTATATCAGATTTTTTGCATCCTTTGAGATTTTCAGCGTAAAGAATAACCAATGCCTTCCTGTATTCTTCGTATGTTCCTTTATGATCCAGCCAGCGAGTGTAAAGGCTGATGAGTGTTTTCCTCACCTTTTTGTCAAAAATATTCATCCAGGCCAATTGATCAATCAGCTCAAAAGCCAGGTTTTTCCTGAAAATTGTTCCGTCTATATCAAATATGGCGATTTTTTGAGTCATATAATTCTAAACTATCATGAAATAATACGGAAGATAAAAAATTTGAAAAAATACTGTTTGAGAGTTCCAATTTTCCCCAAAATTTTCCTTCGGCAGCCGTCGATTGAGGGGAAATTTTGGCAGGAAAATTGAGAGCTCGAGTTTATTTTTGAAAATTTTTTATCTTCTGGCTATGCCATAAGTTGGTACATAGCGATTCCTGCTGACACGGAAACATTAAGCGATTCCTTTTTCCCGCGCATAGGAATTTCGAGAACCACATCCGCCTTTTTTATTATATCTTTGTCCAATCCCCTCACCTCATTGCCTAAGATCAGGGCACAAGGAAAAGTCGGTTTATATTTATTTATAGCCACGCTATTTTTTGCCTGCTCCAGGGCTATAATTTTTACTTTTTCTTTTTTCAGTTTTTCTATAACTACGCTAATATTTTTGGCCCTTTCCCAACTCACTGTTTTTTCCGCGCCGAGTGCTGTTTTAGCCATCATCTTTTGCGCGGTAGTCGGATAAGCTTCTTTTCGAGCATCATATGGCGCCGGTGAAAACCCGGTCAAAAATATTTTTGACACCCCCGCGCCATCAGCAGTCCGAAAAATAGAGCCGACGTTATAGGCGCTTCGAACATTATGTATTATGACGTATAATCTTTTATCCATTACTTAAACTGTTCGCACCTTAACATAAAGTCCATAAATAGCCAAAGCGACAGCAATAAGGATCCACTGTGTTCCGGCTAAATTTAGAAGATCTCCTTTGACCAAAAAATCGTATCCGGCAAAAAGCACCGCCAGAATCGACAGTCCCATAAGAATATCCGGTAATTTATTCATCATAATACACCTGCCTTTCTAATTCTATACCTATTTTCTTTATAGTAATTATAACATACTATCTTTGCAATTTCTTTTTCTCCTGACTTTTCAGAAAATTTCCGCTAGTAATGACTTTTCTCCCGGTTTTTTGTTCCAAATCGATTCTTGCTTTTTTGGCAATTCTGCCACCTCTTTTGCCAGCAACTTTGTTTTCATCCATACCTCTCGCTTCTGTTGTTTCGGCAATTTGTCTGGTAGAAAATTCGGCTAAGGCTGTAAAAATCAATTCCGCTTCACTCATATGATCACGCAGGTTTTGTGTTTTCAACCCTTTTAGGTTTTTATGCTCTTTTACCGTTAAGTCCGACCACTCTTGATGAATAATATTAGTAAGAATGGCAAATTCTTCTTTTTCTTTGATATCATTGGCGCTCCAATAGTCCGTCAGCTTGTTTCTTGTTTCTTGCCCCATCATTCTTCGCTGTATCCATTGTTGATTGCGCCCATGTTTTTTCCAATTTTCCCGGGCGCGATTGAGCGACTTTTCCGGATCAGCTAATTCTTGAATTCTTTCATATCCAACTTTAGCTAACCACAATTTGATTGGCTCAGCCTTTTTTGACGGAACTGATTGAATAAGACGGAGGATGGTTTCCGGATTAGCCGCATCCGTAAGATACTTTTTACCATCAGCGGCTTCCAATTTCAGTTGGTTACATTCCGTAACCGACTGATTTCCTTCCGTTTTCAAGCGATTTTTCAGCACTTTCCAATAATTTCTAGCTAATTGAAAATCCTTTTGATCAATCAGTACAGCAATGATGTCGATTACAGAAAAATACCATACCTCCTCTTTTTCATTATAAAGACGTCGAATTTCAAAATTTTCAAAAATAGCTATTTCGTGGTTTATGTTTTTTTCCTTTGTTTTCTTTTTCATTTTATTTTTTCATCCCTTTCTTTAACAACTTTTTTACTTCCCGATCAAAATCAGAGATATAATTTTTGTCTTGGTTCACGCGATATTTTTCATATTCTTCCAGTGCCTTCTTTTCAGCCTGTTTCGCACTTACCTTGCCGGATGAATGCAATAAATCCTTTTCCGAAATGGTCAAAAATTCATCCAGTTTTCTGATCCAATCCTGCATTTTCATCAAACGGCCACTACTGGCTTGCAACTCTGCGAAATCGATATAGAGCGAAACAATGAGATTCAGCTGATTTATTTCCCGTTCAGTTAGATAGTTTTTTGCGACAACAATGTCATCGGTCGTAATATAATCACTTCTGAAACTCGTGAGTCCCATCAGGGGTTTCTTACTATCGGCACGCCGGGCGACGATTTCAGCCGCCGTATGTCCATGCACCGCGTAATGCATCTTGTTCTGCACCGTAGCAAAGAATTTTTGTGTCAACTCGGCATCAATTTTATAGTCGATGCTTGTCGCATAAATATCAGTAACTTTCTGATAAAACCTTCGCTCACTACTCCTGATGTCGCGCACTCGTTGCAATAGTTCTTGGAAATAGCGTGCTCGACCACCAACTTGTTTGAGTCGTTCGTCGTCCATTGTAAAACCCTTAATCAGATACTCTCTCAGCCTTTCTGTCGCCCATTTGCGAAATTGCATCCCCCTATCCGATCGTACACAATAGCCAACAGCCAGAATTACATCTAAATCGTAGTGTTTTGCGTTATAACTTTTGCCATCCGCGGCAGTTATTCGGAAATTCCTAATAACTGAATTTTCGTCCAATTCACCATCTCCAAATATATTTTTCAAATGTTCGTTGACCGTGGGAACGCTCACATCAAAAAGCTCAGCAATCAGTTTTTGCGTCAACCAAACATTTTCTCCTTCAATTCTAACATGAATTTTTTGCTCATCGCCAAGAGCTTGATAGATGGCAATTTGCGGTTTTTTATTCTCCTTTTTCATATTATTCTGCTAACGGTTTATAGTGATATAATATCACTATAACCCTCCCTGTCCAGCTCACTGCTGTGGATAACTTTTATCTTCCTCGTAATTCCATGCCCGTTGCAGTGTTTCAAAATCCCCGAATACGACTGCAAGCTCTGGCCAAACGATTCTCTGGAAACTAATTTTTCTCGAAACATCTTATGTTTCAGTGATAACTTATGGAATATCCGCCTCTTTGTTTTTGTCCTCAAAACTCTATGGTGCGGTAAAACTATATATCCCAGAAAATCAATTCCTTGCCTTAGTTTTCTGATAATAATTTTATCAGGATGCAGTTTTAATTTTAATTCCTGTTCGAGAAACTTTCCTATTTCTGGAATTAATTTTTCTAAATATTTTTTGTCTTCCAACAAAATAATGAAGTCATCGCAATACCGCAGATAGTATTTTTCTTTTAGCTTATGTTTAATAAACTGATCGAGTTCATTGAGATAAATATTGGCAAATATCTGGCTGGTCACGTTGCCCAGCGGCAATCCTGAATCGAAACTTTTGATAATTGTTTCAATAAGCCAAATAGCATTTTTATCGTCAATCTTCTTTTGAATAAGTTCCAATAATATTTCCTGGTCAATCGAATCAAAAAACCTTTTGATATCGCATTTGAGCGCGTAAATATTTCTATTATTATTTCGACTGGCTTTCCGACAAAATTGCTCTAATCTTAGAACCGCCCGGTGCGTTCCTTTTTCTACTCGGCAGGAATATGAATCAAAAATGAAAATTTTGTCGAAAATGGGGTATAATATTCTGAAAATGGCGTGGTGCAGAACGCGATCTCGCACGCAAGCTTTATGAATTCGCCGCAATTTTGGATCGTGCACGTTAAATGCGGTATAATGGGAATGTTGGTAGGTTTTGTTTTTTAGCTCGCAGTGGAGTTGAAACAAGTTATCTTCCAGACTAAATTCAAGTTCCTGAACGTCTGGCTTATTTTTTTTGCCATTTCGAAATTCCTGCCAGGCTAAAAACAAATTTTCCAAGCTAATAATTTTTTCAAATATATTATGACAAATTTCGTCCCCACTAAAGCCCCCCCCCAAGGAGTTTCCGGTATTAATGTTGTTCATAAAAATAGCAAGCCTAAATTATTTATTGACCTTGAAAAATTATACGGCGACTGCTATGATCGCGTAAAAAATTTTCCCAAGCTGGATAAAAATCTCCTTGGAAAAGAAATTTTACAATTTTTGAACGATACGCACAAAGCCTCTTTGATCTCAATCTACGCTCCTTCTTATCTTCCTTTAGCCAGCGCTAATTTCGATCTGTTCAAAAAATCATTGCGGATTGCCGTGGACAAAAAATTCATTTCCTGCGGCTGGTATTCGGCTCATTTTGAAATTATCGTTTCCATTGGAAGAGATATCGGAAAATGGCTAAAAACAAAACGCCCGAAGTGCTAGGGCGAGGCGCAACCGGTTGACGCTGTTGGAGTTGTCGGCATCGTTCGAGTTGAGGTTGAACTCGCTGTCGTACGAGTCGGCAATGCCACACGAGACAAAATAGCGCTGTTCCGTCCTTTTTTCAAAAAGAAAAAATTTATTTCTTTTTATATCCTGTTTTTCAGGACTCCGTTTGGACGCTAACATAAATTCATTTTTCTCCGTCCCTGGAACCGCGCTGAACTTCGGGTTTTTGTATGAGGAGGATTCCGCGTACGGAAATCCTGCTGGACTCAAGGTTATTCTATCATCATTTTTCTGAAATTGAAATACTTATTGCGATAAAAAAACCCCCGCAATGTTTCCATTGCGGGGTTGAAATCAATCCGGAATCCAGAATCCATTTTCCGCTTCGCGGAAAAATCCTTTCCATCCCGAAGCGGGACGGAAAATCTGAACCCGAAATTCTATAGGGCGAGGCGCAACCGGTTGACGCTGTTGGAGCTGCCGGCACCGCACGAGCCGAGGCCGAACCCGCCGCCGCACGAGCCGGCAATGCCACACGAGACACCGGGATTCGTACCTTTGTCGCGATGGTCAACGACATTTCTCAGCCAATCCCACGTTTTGGGAGCCAGATATGTTTTGTTCTTCGCGTAACGCTGGCATGCCAGAATCATTTCTTCTTCCGCTGAAACTACTCTTACTTTCCGCTCGATCGCCGAAATGTATGAGCAATCGCGAAGTTCGACGATCCGGCCATCCTTGTTGACGATGGTCTGATTGGTGGAGATGTCCTGGGCGCTGTTGGTAAAAATGAGATCCACCATACCAGGAATGACCAAAAGTGGTCGCTTCCCGATAATCAGCCGAATTATTTCCGCCACCCACGCATTTTTGAAGTCGTCACTATTAAATTCCTCCGGCTCGACAGATATACCTCTTTCAAGAAGTTCTGCGAGCGTGAGTTTCGTCCACCGGTCAGTGCCGTTCTCCGCCCAGACCCTGAAGCCTTCTTTTTTGAGCGGTTTCATAATCCGCTCGTAGAAAAACCGGGCGCCAGTCATCTGCGCTTCCGTATCGGACAAGATTAGCGGCGTAGCTTTGACTTCGGCGTAGCTGAGACAGCCCGCTTCTAGCCCGGCTTTGATGGCCGGCATCCTGTTCGGGTCAATGGAGATTTTCTTGAAATCGATACGGAAATCATCGCCGTAAAACTGGCGATAAAAAACTTCCTGCTCGGCGATCTGGCCCATCAATCCGCCTGACAGTTTCGACTCCAGCTTATTCTTCTTGAGCCAGAGCAAAAACTTTTTGAGGTTGAGGTTTTTTCTGACAGGGATGATGCCGGAATTTCTTTCTCGTTCTTCTTTTTTCAAATTGAGAAACCATTCCAGCTCCTCCAAAGACAACTCTCCTTTACGAAGCTTGGAGAGCAGGTCGATTTGCAGACCAGCCAATCTGGCCGTTTCTGCTCCGATGATCACACTCATCGTTTTCTCCCTTCCTATAACTATAAATTTAAAAAGGTACTTCTTTTTCTCTCAATTACCGGCCAATCCGGCAATTCAAGAAAGCATAGCACAAAAGCCGCCCGGAGTCAAACCTGGAGTCAAATTTGGGGCGGTAAAATGGCGTTTTTTGGCTTGAATAAGCAATAAAATTAGCTATTGCAATAAAATTGGTTCTATGCTAGTATTAATTTACAGAAAGTTCCCGGCCCAGGGTCTACAAGCACCCTACAATGGCGGGGAATTTTTTTGTGTTTATTTTTTACTTATGACGGAGGAAAGCAAGACATAAAAAATTTGCGTTTGGTTTTAGAATCTTCTTTTATTTGCACAAAAAAGAGCAATCCTTCTTCGGTTAGCCCTGCAAATCTATAGAAAGTTTCTTTGGGTTTATTGGGATTATTTTTTATAAACGGTTTATTTCTTGAATTTTTAACGAGTTCTACCGACGCGCAAAAATACTTAAGCCTCTCTAATCTGTCTTTGTACGGCTTTTGCCGCAAATGATCCCAAAAGTAGTCAAAAAATATTTTTTCTTTTTTGAAATAAGCACTACGGACATATGGCCTTCTTTTACTTTTTCTTTTTACTTCTGAAAATATATTTAAAGCGTTTCTATATACTTCCGTACGGCTGGTTCCAGGAACCTTTCTTGATTTTGTCTGATATGGAATAACCTCCATTGAATTATTTTTGTTTTTATTATAGTGATATAATATCACTATAAATAATCCTTGTCCACCCCTACTCCACAATTATCATCGCCTTCCGGCCTTCGGTGATCTTGTCGCGATTTCCCGGGAAATCGTGGATGGCGTTATAAAGAGTGTTGATGTTATAGCGATAGCCGGCTCCTTTCCTGGTGCCGGAATCATTGGTGATTATCGTATCACCGTCATAACCGATCAAGACCACGGCATGGTACGGCGGACCGGGATATTTGAAATTAGGATTGCCCAGCATCTGCCCTGCCGCCGGAATGATGATCGGTTTTCCCCGCGCCAGATATTTTTTCAAATCTTCTTTTTTGAAATCATAAACGACTTTCATATTATTTATTCCATAAAAATCACGTGCCAGAGTCACGATTTCCTGAGCGCTGCTATCGATATAATTGTCATATTTTGTTATCTCGAACTTTATCATTTTTTGGATTTCATTTTCAGCCGTGTTTGGATCCAGCGGCTTTCCATCCAAAAAATATTTCACCATAATAAGAGCTGTTTCCTCACAAGCTTCTTCATGAAATTGATCCCATTGGGCGAATGGTGCTTGCGGAGTAAAAGGAACCTTAATCAGCACTCTTTCGGGAATAGGCGCATTGGTATTGGCATTAATATTGGCATTATTATCATTACTGCTTTGACTACCGGTAACACCAACATTTTTATTTTCATTATTGCTGGTAACAATATTATTCTGATTTTGAGAAGAATCAACCGGACTGGAAAAAACAACCGTATTTTTGGCAATATTATTTCCTTCTTCGATCATCTGGAAAGTAAGACCGGAAATAGCCAGAGCGATGATTGCGACAATAAAAATCGTATGCTTTTTCAACTGTCCTGTTATTTTCGTCACAATTATCTGCGTAGCCAGAAGCGCGCTCAAAAAATCAAAAACTACATCAATGAAACGTCCGGATCGGCCGGGAATAAAAGTTTGGTGAAACTCATCGCTAGTGGCATAAAAGAGTACTGCTGCTAGAGTCAAAACAAGCGCGTCACGCATAACAAGATTCCAGGAATAATAGAAAATACGCCAAACGAGCCAAAGAAGAATGGCATATTCCGCCAGGTGTCCCGCTTTTCGCGCCACTACTTCCAGTGTCACGTTAGACGATCCCATATTAAGATCAGGAATGGAAGAAAGATAAAAGATCAAAACCATCCAAGTAAAAGCCGGGAGATAATATTTGAAAAAGTTTATAATTTTTGAATTCATCGGTTAATATATAATGACTGGCGTACCAACATCTGTCCATTCAAAGGCTTGCTTGGCCGGGCCGACTCCCAGTCGGATACAGCCGTGTGACACCGGGATACCCAAATGATTAGCGCCCTCTTTATATCCCCCCGGCCATTCCGGAAGTTCATGGATACCGAAACTGCCGTCGCTAGCCACCGCCATCCAATACGGCATGTAGAGTCCGTATCTTTTCGACCACACTCTTGGCGCTTTGTTATGAATAGTAAATTCGCCCTTTGTCGTTTCCATCCCTCTTTTGCCGGAAGAGATCATGCTGGACATGACTATTTTTCCATTTTCAAAAAGAGAAAGAACCTGGGCTTCCAGATTGACGTCGATATATTTTCCTTCTTCGATCTTGGCCTTGGTGAAACGTTTGGCCTGCTCAAGTCTCGCCGTGAAATCCTTTTCCCATGATAGGGGTTCCGGCGGCAAAGTAGAAAAAGAACTTCGGAAAATTTCCCGATAATTATCGTCTGTGTCTTTGGAAAATTTAGCATAGATGACCAATTTGTATTCCTGCCCTTCCTTTATTTTTTCCTGAGGAAGAATTTTGAACTGCGTCTTATCTTCGTTGTTTTTGTAGGACATCGGGCTATCGGGAGTCAGGGAAAATTTCAGAAAAAATCCTTCAGTCGACTGATCGAAATTGACAACTATAGGATCTTCGATATCTAACGCAACGTCTTTGGCGCTGTCCTCCGGAATTATTTTTGTAACCCGAGGAAACTTGATAGTGGAAAAAGTTATATCCTGCGCGTCAATTCCCGCCAGCATGGCATTTTTTCCATCTGGAAGCGACAGTGTATATTGGGTTTCTGGCCGCCAAAAGTTCTTTGGCATGATGATCAGTTTCTTTCCGGAATTTTCCCAGGTGTATTCCATTTCGGTTTCCGGCAGCACTTTTATTCCAGTGCTATAATTTTGCGTCATGACCGGTTGGGAAAAATTGATAACGATGGGATCTAACGGCTTCACATTTTCCCTATTTTCCATCGCGATTTCCGTTTTGAAAACCTGCGGGTAAGCTTCGATACTGTAGGCTGATCCGAATACTCCGGCAGCCATTATAGACAGCACAAAAACAAAAACTTTCCAGCTGGTTATGTGATGGGTGCCGACATGTTTTTTTATCCTGTCCATATATTTATTTTACCACAGATTTTCCATTAAATAATTCCCGCGCGCTGTTCCACAGCTCCGGATGATCTTTTTCCACTTTCAGCCAATACCACCATTCCACGCCCCATAAATACATTTCAGGAAATCCGACACGCCTCGCGAACGATACATTATCTACTAATTTTTCTTTGTTCATTGATTTAAACTGTTCGTCCAGTGGACATTCAGTCGTGTAGCCGGAAATCCATGGTTCAGCTTGAAGCTCGATAACAATAGCCCTATCTTGATTGGCAAAAGTTTTAATCAGCCAATGCTTAAACCAGAAAAATCGGGGTCCTATTGGATAATCAAAATATCCCAATCCTTTTTTATATATCGTCCGATACATGGTCGTTCCAAAAATATCGGCGCGTTTGGCCGCCTGTATCCAGAGGCTCAATTCCCCACTGTCAGTAACAATTACCGGGCGAGACGGATCCTTAGCTTTGACCAGCGCTATTTCGCTATCAAGAAGATTAGTGTCGAGCGCGGGACAAATGCCAAAGGACAAAAATGGCTCATTTTCTACCTGCCAGGCTTCAATATTGCTATAACTTTTCAAATTATCTATTGCTTTATCAATAAATTTAAGAAGGCTTCCTTTTCTTTTTTGATCATCATTTTTCGCCCATTCCGGGATGGCGCATTCCGGCCAACGCGGCACTTTCTGTCCGACTACCAAAATTACATCGGCATTCCTCTTTTTTGCCTCATCCAACTGCCAGGCGATATCGGAAAAATCATATTGGCCTTCCTGTTTTTCCACTAGATCCCAATAGATGGGAATCCTCACTTTTTTTACGCCAAGGTCATCAAGCATGGCGATATACGCCTCCTTCCAGTTGAGCATGATATCCCCGGCATAACGGGAAGAGAAAGTTACTCCCAGCTTGGCATCCGCATTTTCTTTGGCGACAGGAATATTGAAATAAATTAGAAGTATAATTGCCAAACCCAAAATTATGCCCAGCGTCCAGAGTATGAATTTTAATATTTTTTTTATCATTTATTATCTTTTGGAAACTAAAAATACTCCTATGGCAATAATCAAAATGGCTGATATTTTTTGAATCGTGCTTCTGGCATCTCTTTTTTCTTCAAAAAATCCGGGAAACCACAAGGAAAATAGCACTCCCAGAATGAAAACAAACACATATTCTATAGCCACTATGGCATTGACAATTGTCACACTGGCCAGAATTAGTGATGTCGCGTATTCCTTAAGAATAGAGCCACCGCCACCGATAGCTCTAGCCATAACAAATAATAATCCTGATTTTTTGTGCTCCCTTTCCGGTTCTTTGAATTTAAAAACGGATGCTAAAATTACTTTCCGCCACCTCGGAACAAAAAGAAGGGTAAGAACACCAAAAAATGACCCGACCACTCTCCAGACATAAACGTTGATAAAATTATCGTGGCTATAGAATCCTTTGAGCGTAACGGCGGAGATAGCCAAAAGCGTTCCGGCCAGGATAGACCAATAAAAACCATCAAACAATTTAATTTTTTTGACGCTTGTCAGGTCATATGATATCCAAAGCCCGCCGATAACGAGAAAAAATATTCCTGTTATCTGACCCGGTTTTAGATGCTCGTTGAGAAATATGGCGGCTAAAAAAAGCGCCAAGATCGGCACGACGACTCCGACGACCGGAACAACCCGACTGGCTTCGCTTTTGGCGATAGCGGAAAAAAGAGAAAACATCCCATAAATAAAAATTACTCCGGCTACGAAGCGAAGAAAGGCATCCGAATAACTCAAAGCATGGACGCCAAAAGGAATAAAAAACAAAGCAAAAAGCCCCAGCGCTCCGGCATAAAAAGTGTATATGGCCGGATGGGAAACGCGCCTGCTCGAAAGTAAAAATTTATCCAAAACCACTTCCAGCGCCAGCAAAAAATATGCAACTGTTGAAATGGCCAACCAATTCATGACTTTTGGGTTTTTATATTTATATTCTACCTATATTCTACAATGAAAAGTAAAAGCCCGCCACGATGTGAGCAGGCTTTTAGCAGACCCTTCCTTTTAAAGATCTACTTTTGTTATTTAGCGACGCCATTGCCATTCCTGCTGGCATCCCCAATCATTCGTATATAAATAAAACCATTACTTTCTGGATGGGTGCCAATCCTAATTCTTCTCTTTCTCATTTTTGCGACTTCCTTACAATTTCGAGGAAATACAAAACCCAGTTCATTTCTGACAACCGCCTCGGTAATTTCAACATAATTCATAACCCATCTCCTTGAAGAAAAGTTCAGAGCAAATACCGATAAAGAACAAATAAAAATCCACCCTTCGGGGGTGGTTCTTTTTCTTTCCTCTATCCTTATGGATTAGCGAGTCGATTCAAAAACCACCGCCGTATGAGCGCTGGATGACCCGCCTCCGCAAACGATTTGGTTTTTAGCTCGTAGTTCCATAGTGATAATAATATAACGGATGGAAGAAAAAATGTCAAGCTCGGTTTTTTATTATCTTCATCTTTTCATATCTCGTCAAATTCTTTATCCGATATTCTTCTTTTAGGGCCTTTGATCTGGTCTTGATTTTTTTGGAGTATACTAACTTCACCGGCCTTCGGCCTCGGGTATATTTCGCGCCCAACTTTCCGCTGTTATGCCCGTTTATTCTTTTCTTGAGATCGACCGCGATTCCGGTATAAAAAGTTTTGTCTGAACATTGAAGAATATACAGATGATACATTAATATCTGTTTAAATATTTAACAGTATAGCTACCTTCTTTAGCGTTGCGCCATGGCGCTGACGGCGAGACCGATGTAATACGGCCAGAGAACAATCGCCAGCACACCTTGCCAGAAGGCCAGATGCAAGAATCCGATGGTGAACAGCCACCCGGCGAACCAGGAGAAGGCCGTAAAACCATGTTGTTCTACTTTTATCTTTTGCATACCCGGTAGTAGAATTTTGACTTTAATTTAGTTAAAATCAAACTCTAAAAATAGGTTTATTAATTAATCTATCTTTTACTCAATAGTAATCCGTTGGCCGAAGGCCAGTCAAAATTTCACTACCGGGCATATATTTAAAAATTACGATTGTTATTTCGCCATCGCCTTGGCTTTCAAATTTTTTGGCATTTTCTCGATGGCATAGCGAAGGGCTGTCCGCGGCATTTTCTTTTTGTTCTTCATGACATAGTCAAAAACTTCCTTTTCGTGCGCCTGGCTCGCCACTTTCAACATCCATCCGTAACCTTTTTGTACCATATCATCCGGATCTAGCAATAGTATATCAGAAATTTGAAAAATATCTGGCAAAAATTTTCCACGCTTTCCAGGAACGATGAGGGAGACGGCCGAGGCGCGGCGCATCCAACGATTTTTTGACTGCGCCCATTTTTTCAGACTTTTTACATACTCCGGATATCGAACCAAAAATTCGCCGACCGTATGGTTGCAAAAAGTATCACACGCCGCCCAATTGCTGACATAAATTTCTATCCAGCTTTCAAACACTTTAAAATCTTTCGGCTCGTAATATTTTCTGACATAATATGACCAGTTACAAGCGATGAAAGCTTCTTCCATATAGCCGGACTTCCACAACTCTTCGCACAAGCCAAAAATTTCTTTTTTATTCTGACTTTTAATTTCCTTGAAATTTTCTCTCCCGATCATACTGACGGTTGCCGTCTTCACACCATAAAGCTTGATCTTTTCTTTGAAAAACCTTTCGCCGCTTTTCCTCACTTTCTCATCGGCATTCTTTTTCAGCTCGCGCCGTATTTTTTGGACAATTTCACTCATTTGTCTATTAAACTTCAAAAGTCATTCTCTTATACACCTCCCGCGTGCATTCTACATCCCGCTTACAATATTCGCAGATATCTTTCGTTTTTCCGGCTTTATAGAAAGAATATACCTGTGAACCGTCAATTCCGTCTTTGGGTGTCGGAATCCCCAAGGCCAGGGCGACATGTTCGAGACCAATATTGCTGTTGGCCCATTTGACCCATTCTTTCATCGTATCGTATATCGGATAGTTTCTATAACGGGTGAAAGGAAGTTCATAGGCCGGCTTGACTTTATTGATAATAGAACGCTGGTAGATGAACCGCAGATCAAAATCCATGACATTGTGCCCGATGAACTGTACGCCATAATCCGGCTGATAAGAATTATGGTTTGGAGAAACACTAATAGACTCAACAATGTCCCAGAATTTTTCGATCATCCTGGCTTCATCAACGCTCCCGTCCAAAACTTCCACTGGCTCATCATCGATAGCATAAGCGATGCAAAGAATCCGTCCGAACGACCCATCAAAAGAAGTTCCTAAAAGATACTGCTCAAAATCAGTATGGTCGTCACAATTTTCTTTCTTATTCTTCTTGGCTTTTTTTTTCTCAAACAAAAATTTCAGCGCCTCGTGCTGCTCATCTCCCGCCGGCAAAGTCTCGATGTCCAGGTACAATCTTCGCATAATTTTTTGTTACAATAGTTAATCTGTTTCAATTATATCAGTCCCTAAAAACAAAAACCAGCCCACGAGGACTGGAAAACTCGCCAGTTTTTTTAATTTCTGTAATATCTAATCTATAAATGACTTTCCGCTTCAGCGAAGGCCTTGGAAAAATCAGCAAAATGATCTTTGAACAACATTATCCGATTAGTTACCCTTTCTCCGTCTTTTTTCTTATACAGTTCAGCGATTGTCAGATAGTGACTGCCGTTAGACGCTTTTTTGACATCGAAGAAATAATTTTTGCCTCCCGCTCGAACCATCTGGGAGTGCACTTTCTCCGGCATGTTTTGTCCCTCCATAATTTTTTGGTACGCGTCTTTTAAATTTTTCCATTAGTCTTATGTTAGCTGCAGCTAGATAAAACTTTTGGCGTGACGCATACATATTAAGTATTAGCGCGAGGGTCTTTTTCCACTCGCAGTGATATTCTATCACTGATGATATACCACTGCAAGTACTACCCTGTGGATAACTTTACACCATAGCCTACTTGCCCGCCCTTGGAGAGACCCATTTTCCTTCTCTCTATTTTGAAATGAACAAGATAGCCAGTGCTATGATCAAAAAAAGAAGAAGGCAGCCTAATGTGAGGATGAATAGTTTGACTGCCTCTTTCTTCTGGCCGTCAAAATAAAGCGTGGCTGGTTTTCCCAAGATCAGAGCGCCCGAAACAGCGGCAGAGAGAACTAAAAGAAGGAGGAGCGTTATTGGAGCGAAAATAGTATCAGGTTTTTGGCTAAGATATTTTTCAGCGTTTCTAAAGAAAGTTGCGACAAGAATTATATAAACCACTTCGCCCAAAGCGCATAAGAAAGCAATTTTGAATAATTTTTTTGTCATAGTGTTTTTTTGTAAGTTTACCCCGTTAAATTGGTTTTTTATTTAATGGGGTAATTAATTACGTAATTAAATGTACCTGACTCCCTCATTCCCCTTATTCTTTATTAGATTAGTGGGATATAAAGTTTGTCTAAAAGTTTGTCTAATGGTTTGTCTAAAATATCGGATTTTAGCTAAACTTTCTGCCACTTGGGATATCTACTTGTGCCCTTGTTTATTATCGTTTTATCCTTTTTAGACATAGCATAAACAATGTTTCTTATTTTATTTTTCTTTTGTTGTTCATCTAAAATTTTTGGAAGTATATCTAAAATTAATTTTTCAATATCATTTTTAGATGCTTCTTTATACTTCTCTAGATATTCAAGTATCATTTTTTTATAATGATCGTCCTTAAATCCTCTCATTTTAATGTATTCGCTCTTTTCTCCAGTTTTAACCGCAACTTTCGAAGAAATGTATATGTTGGGACTTCGACCCTCTATGAGATCCCTCCTTCTAAGTTCCTTCGCTTCATATGTGTTTAATTCTTTTCTTTTCTGAACTTTATCCAGAGCGATGATTATTTTCAAACCCAGATCGGGAATTTGCGCAAGTTTTTTGGCATATTGTACATCTAGCACTTTTCCTATAATAGTAAGCTTGACTTTCCCGCCAGATAAATCATATTCTGGAAGAGGGAAAAATTTATTTTTTTGCGATATAAACATCTTTTTTATTCCACTTCCTATTGTGTCAATCATATTTACATTGACCATAGCATCGACAAGAAACTTGTTCCTATAATACTCAGACGGTGAATCTGCCTCTATGACATTCTCGATTGTCCCTGGAATAAAAGCACCGAGATTTGAAAATATCAAACTGTCATCTTCATTTTCAACAACGTTTATTTTTCCTCCAAACTCATAGTCTTGATGAGCAATGCAATTATTAATCGCTTCTCTGATAGTAGTTGGATCATACCTATCAATTTCCTCTGGAAAAAGCGTCCTATAAGATATATATCTATAACGCAAATTTCTAATTTTTTTATAAACATTTTCGACAGCTAAAATAAATGGACAACTAAAATGTTCGTAATCTTTTTCAATGCCATCCTTATCCTTTAAAATCCAAGAGATTTTTGCACAAGCCGGATTAATAAAATGCTCCGCTTCTGTTTTTCCTAATAGCACAATGGCTGTTCGTGTAATCTTGCCATTAATCGTAACTCTTGCTTTGTTTAGAAATATCTCGTTGCTCCAACTTTCAATTTCTTTCTTATCAATCTTGGGATTCTTACGCCCAAATCCTTCTCTCGCTTTCTGTATCGCCCCGCGGTCTAAATCTTCAATTGTAGCACCGTCACAAATTTTAGCACTCCAGTCTTCCAGCTTTGATTGCAATCGGATTCTCTCAATTTTTTCTATGCTTAACGGAACAAGATCTTCATTTTCTCGAGCATAATAGAATCCTTGCCAGGCAATCGGAATCCCTTTTGGAGCAGGAGGGATTTCGAATAGAACAACTCTCTTCCCTACCCTTCTCACTTCATAAACATCGATGAAAGATATCCCTCCAGTGGTTTGTTTAGCTATCTCCGATTTTAAACTGTTTAATTTTACAGGATCTTTTCTATAATTTGTTCCAACAATATTTTTGTTATTTTTTATACCCAAAACCAACCAGGCTGATTTTATCTTTTTTAAATTTGCTTCGTTGCTAAGTGCGCTAAAATATTTGCCTAGTTTTCTGAAATCAAAATCCGTCTTAGCTTCTTTCCATTCGACTACTTCATTTTCAGCCGGAAGTGAAAGAATATAATCAAGTTGTTCTTCTATTTTTTTCATATACCTACCTTTAATTATCTCGATATTTTTTTATAATTTCCAAACAATCCTCGTAAGCCTCGGCTTTTCCGCCGATAAATTTATTGAGTCCGTATTCTTCGATTTTTTCACTTTCCCACAATTCCTCTTTCCATTCTTTTCTATAATTTTTTGCTAATGTTGCAATATGATTTTCCAGCGATTTTCCTGTAATTTTTTCAATAAAACCTTTCGACATCAATCGAACTGTGTCCGGATATAATTGTTGCAAATTTTCCCAAAGTTCAAATGTTTGATATTTGTCATCTCCACTAATCATTTCCCACTCTTCCGGCTCGATTTCCACAAAATCATCATCTTCTTCCGTATATTCTTGGCACATAACCAGAAATGGAAAATAAAAATCTTTATACTCATCTAAATATTTCAATATTTTTATTGCCAGCTCTCTTGATATTTTCATAAAATTGGTCAGGATTTAATTTTTATTCCTGATCAATTTTTGATCGGTTTCGTAATTGTGTCAAATCGTCAATTTATACCTCCCTTTTCCAATAAATTCCAAGTATCCGTTGTCCCTCAAGACTTGCAATTGCTGACGAAGTTTATCCTTTATAAAGTTATTTTGGGGATGATTCTTTTTCAGCTCTTTTTCAAAAAAATACACCTCATCGAGAGAAAACTCTTTTTTGCCAAGTTTATCGATACAATTCATTGTATCTAAAATCCACCCCTTGGCTGATATTTCTTTCTCATCTCTTATAAATAATGTTTTTCGCCAATTTTCCAAAACATTTTTCTTCGTCTCCGCTTTCCTATCTTTGACATAAAATATTTTTCCCGTCTGTGGTATACCAACAAGTGAAATATTGCACCCTATCCATCCAGCTCGTCTGGCATTTTCCGAAAGTGGTCTTCTTTTTTCAATAATGTCCGGAATAAAAAAATGTTTAGGAATAACCAAAAAATTTAGAATCTCGAGATTTTTCAAATCATAATTAAGCAAAAAGAAGTTTGGATTATTGCTACACTGCAATCTTTCAATCATCGTCCGATAAGCACCATCAACAATTTTCGTTCCGATTGAATTCTTTTTACTTTTTAGTTCATACTCTTCGGCACAACTCGGACAAAAAAAATCAGCAACTGGCCGATTATTTTCATAGCTGCTAACATTAGTTCCGCAATTCGGACAATAAATTTCGTTATCAACCCAGCTTTCAGTTAAAACTCTAATTTTTTGCGAGTTACTATTATAGTTTTCAGCAATTTTAACATCTAGAGCTATTTGCATATTTTAACAAAATTATCCTTTTTGAAATAAGGTTTGTTTTTTATCTCAGACAATATCTTTCTCTGCTGTGCAACTGTAACCATAGTTTGTAAATTATAACATACGTCCTCCATAGTGATATGGCAACACTACTACAATATCACTGCAATACGCTCGCCTGTGGATAACTTAATTTTCCCTAAATCTATTATAAAACAACTTCTCGCCTTCTCCGACCACTTTAATTTCATCATCGATGATCGCAACTGCCTGTTGATCAGTAAGGGCAACTATAGGTAAATTGGTTTTTTTCGCGCCTTCCTGGATAGCTTCAGAAAAATCTTTGGTATAGTGCGCAGTGAGTAAAAAAGGCACAAGATTCAGACCAGTGAGATCTTTTAGTCCAACCACATCCCTATCCTGATTTTTCCAATGTGACATTTCTATAGTTGGGCAGGCAACATAGCTTCCGGCGCTGACGCCTACATAAATTTTTCCTTCGTCCAGAAGTTTTCCAATAATTTTGTCAAAACCACTCTTCCTGGCCCAATCGAGAAGATAAAAAGAATTTCCGCCGTTTACATATACAATATCGCAGACTGATAGTTTTTCATATAACGATTCTTCATTCTCTTTTTCCAGATAAACTTCGTCAATTTCCATGCCCATTTCTTTCAACTCATCCTTTGCTTCCTCGACATAATCCCTGATAACTTCCGGATAGGCGGCTGTAGGAATAAAGCCAACCTTAAGACCACGAGGGTCTTTATCTAAAAAATCCAAAAAATATTTTCTGGTTTCTTCAGGCAATCCGGCCGATGTTAGAAATAATTTTCTCATAAAAGTTAATAAATAAACGGGAATAATTTATAGGGAGTGGTTCTAGTATAGGCCTGCCATTCATCCTTATAAAATTCAGCCAGCATTTTTTCTTCTTTGTTTATCTGTTGATTAATAATTCCAAGAATAAAAACGCTAAAAATTATCCAATAGCTGTTCATAGCAAGCTGGAAGCCGATAATCGCCAAAAGGGAACCAAGATAGGATGGATGCCGCACAATTTTATAGATCCCGTCTGTCACTAAACTTTCCGGTAAACTGGCAGCGGGCGCGGGAACATAGTTAGATTTAAGCTTGATCCTCGCCACACTGGAAAATGCCGCCCCTCCTATAGACAAAATTGCTCCGATATAAGTCACGCTCAAAGGTGCTTTATACACAAAATAATCATAATTGACCAGCTGCATAATGATGGTAATCAGCGCCAATATCTCAGCGATCATCATCGGCCGGTCAATTTTATTTTTCAGAACACGCTTAATCACGCTTCGCCGCAAACGGATGGCATAAAAAATAATAATAGCGACGATTAGGATTGATTTAATAGTGAACATGAATATACTTCAATCCTACGTCAAAACCGGCGCTTTGGCAAAAGAAAAGCCCTATTTCAGGCTTTCCAAAAGAAGGGCGCTCATGTAGTGGTCTACTTGAAAGTCAGTATTTTTGATAAACTTTTCGATTTCTTTCTTTTCTTTTTTCAGATAAACTATTTTCCCCATCTCAGGCACTAGCCCTTTTTCAGCCAGGCTTTTTTCAAAATTTTCATAGTGCTTTTTGAATTCATCGCTACTAATTTTGAGCTTTAAAAGAAATATGGCAGCAGCAGTATTCCGCTTTGGAGAATATTTTAGATACTTAAGTTCCAGAGAGGAAACTATTTTCTGGTCATCCACTTCTATTCCCACTTCTTCCATAAGTTCTTTTTTAATATTGTGAGAGAGATCAATCCTATTTCCACGGATGTCTTTTTTATCCAATCCTCCCCCAACACACTGAACACTACCGGAAATGGCCGTATCGCGACCCATAATTCCAAATATTAAAACCTTATCAGAAGTTTCAATGAGGCAAGAAGTATGCAGATTTTTGCAGGCATATTTTTCAGGAAGGCCGATCTTGCGAGTGTAGAGATAATGAGCATAATCGGAGATGGCTAGAGATGTTTTTATGTCATTACCGTTTTCACTAGTTCCCGTCATAGAAAAAACCTCACCACGAGTAAACTTTTTTCCACTAGAGATAAGACTGTCCCAATAGGCGTCTACCTTTTCTTGGATATCACTTGGAAGCTCGACTTTCTGGTCAAGATATTCTACTACTAATTGTTTTTTAAGAGTGATTATTTTATCCGATAGTATAGGGGTTTTAATTATATTTTACTATTATTTGCATTTCTATCCTACGCCAAAACCAAAAAATTGGCAAAAAAAGCGGGCTGGCACTGGCCAGTCCGCAGGTTTATACGATGCATTTCTCAATGTGCTATGTCATCCGAAAAGAACTGGATACTCTCCTTGACTCCGAACGGCACGATGCCAGTGAGTCGAGTCATGAGTGAGGTGTCGAGCGACGTGTCGGGCGGATGTTTTTTGGGATCATCTGACTTGGACACGCCGACAACAAGAGAAGGATCATATCCCATCGCTTCCACGGCATCCCGGACAAATTCATAGACACTCATCCGGGGACCGGCGACATGGGCGATTCCCTGATATTCAGAATTGGCCAGCTGCACAGAAACTTTCGCCACTTGCCTGACATGCATGGGCGAACGGTACATATCACTGAACCATTCAACTCTATGCTTGACAGAAACTGTCTGCTTCACTCTGGAAAGCCTTGAATCCAGTCTCGTCTTTTCCTCATCGGCATAGCCATAAATATAGCTTGGCCGGATGATGACATAATTGTGCGCTTCTTCCCGGACGATCTGCTCGCAAAGCGCCAGATTACCGCCATAGAGCGTCTTGGCATTCGGCGTCTCTATCTCTTTGTAATTTCCCTTAAGGCCGTCATAAATGCCGTCGCTCGAAAAATAGACGATCCGGCTTTTCCGGCAGGCCCGGACCAGATTACGCATGCCCATAAAAAGCGCGTGCGTTTCCTCGGTGAACTCTACTTTGGCCGTTATGAACACCAGATCGACCGCTTCACCTCTCGATACGCTCCGGATGTCATCCTGAAGAATATCGAATAACTGCGAATCACCGCCCACCTGATGCTGATGATGGGTGATTATGGGATCGACACAAAATGCAGAGATTACTTCGCGGATCTGCGATCCCAGATAGCCCATACCGATAATTGCTACTTTCATCTATATCCTCCTTGTTTTGGTTAGGAACATTTGGATTGCTTGTGTTTTATCCTACGTCAAAACTTGAATTTTGGCAAAAGAAAATCCCTGCCGAAGTAGATAGGGTTTTTATCGAAAATATTTACGATATCAACTTACTCCAATATGTCCTCACCGCGCCGATCCAGCTGGCAACATTTTCTGGTCGATCCCAGGAGCAAGAAGAACCGCATTTCCAAACGACCATTCGTTCAGGCGTATTAAGACCCTTATGAGTCAACTCATCAATTCTTCCGCCGACTACTTCCACCGCCTGCTCTGGAGAATCAAAACAGGAATAACCCATAGATAATTTGTAATTTCCTTTATATCCCCAGTAGTTATAGCAATCTACGCCAGACTTGGACGGAGCATGCTTTCCCCAATCACTTTCTTTTTTAGCGATAGCCACCAGGAAGGCGGCTGTTTCTTTGTCTTTTTGTCCGATAGCTTCGATCATTTTTTCCATCGGGTAGCCGGAAAGAATTTCCCGGATCTTTTTGTCCCGCGGGTCATTTCCCTTGCTATCTTTCTTATTATTTTTGTCTAGTTTTTCTGAAATCACTGATTTATTTTCCGGCATAACTTCAGCGCAGATTTTTTCGTCTTTCGCATCTTCCTCGGTCCGGATCTTTTCCATCGGATCGATATTTTCAAGATCAATATCCGTTTTTATCTCTGTCTGTTTAGCCCAAGCCTTTTCTCCAAAATGGACTGAAAAAAACAGCCTCGTAATGATTACGAGAGATATTATGACAAGTATTATAAATTTTTTTGTCCTTACCCCCCTAAATCTGTCCCTCCAGGTTTTCAGATCCGACCCGACAAAGGTTCGAGTCTTCTTCAGGAAATAATCCAACATTCGGTTCTATCAATTTCCCGGTTCTTTCGGCATATTCTTTTCTTTCCAAATTCCAGATTTCAGGCAAACACACGGTATTTCGGCCAGCGGCCAGAGATAATTGATTTTTCCCCTTTTTTAGATTGTTAACTCGCATTTTTTGGCTTGTAAAAGCCATAATTTTGAGCCCCTTAAACACATCTCAATTCAACACCATATTATGCTATCAGATATGGCTTTTCCTGTCAAACCTGCCTGCCGGCAAGGCAGGGAAGATATCCACAAACAAAAAAAGAGGATCCGAGCCTCTTTTTGGAATATTTTTTCCGATATTATGATTTCTTGAAACCCTCCACCTCATCAAAATATCCATCAACATCCGTGACCCATTTCTTGACCGCCGTTTTGGAATCCCAGGAACAGTCATAGCCGCATTTCCAGACCGTCACCATGCCTTCCGGCGTCTTTATTTGTTCATTCTCAATGATACTCTTTATCCTTTTAGCCACGCTCTGCACGGCATCGCTGTTACTGTCAAAACAAGTGTGCCCACCTGTCCCCATCTTGTCCCGCTTGGCTCGAAAGCCCCAATAATTTTTGCAATCCTTGCCATCAAGAACCGGCACGTGCTTTCCCCAGTCGCTTTCCTTTTTGGCAATACCGATAAGAAAAGCAGCTACAATTTTATCTTGTCGGGCAATATCCGGCGCCATTTTTTCAATTGGGTAGCCCTTGGTCATCGCCCGAATCTTTCCTTCAAAGGAGTCTTTTTCCGCTTCTTCTCTGATTTTGGTATGTTCTTCCAGGATCTGAGCAGCGATCTGATCTTCTATTTCTTTATTCTTTTTTTCATCTTCCGCGCTCAATACTTGCGCTTGTGGAGCATCGGCTTTAGACGCTTTCTCCCCGGCTGACGCACCTTGTCCCAGATAGCGGTACATCATGGTCATCAGAAACATCCCGAAAATAAGCGAGCTGACAATGGAAACGTTCCACATCCGCACCGTACTGACACCTTCTACGGAATTGCGGAAAAAATCTTTGACAAAATTGATCGGATCAAGGTATCTTTCTCTTATTTTTTCAAAATCCAGATATTCTTTTTTAGAATAGACAAAATTAGTCTGGACATAGCTGATGCTTCGGTAGTGACGGGATATAGCGCTATCCAATATCTTCTCCGAGCGCAAAATTTTCTCCCCTCTTCGCGTTCTCGCCAGTTCTTCCTGGGAAAGATACAGTTTGGAATCGGACGTAAAAAAATCGTCTGTCCTCCCGTGTCGGGAAAACAAAACAGAATTCCGTTTATTTTTTTGAACAAATCTGGCTAAAGGTAAATCAAAAAACCCGATCCTTTGTTTCACCGCCCGATTCAGCCCATCCAGGCTTTTTTCTTTTGGTATTTGGATCATTATTTGAAAATATTCGATTGTTTTTTACTTTTTTTCTGACTTAATTATACCACTTTTTTTCGTATTTAGAAACACCAGAAAAGCCGTCGGAACCATCAATAAACTGTAAAATTGTCCCAGTGTTAAAAATCCGATCCAGCCGTCAGGATCGCGGAAAAATTCCGATATTATTCTGGCAATTGCATAACCAGATAGATAGAACGCCAGCATATTATCTTTCGCCCATTTTTTGTTTCGAAGTAGCCATAGTATGACAAAGAGTATTATCCCTTCTAAAAAGGCTTCGTATAATTGGGATGGGTTACGTAATTCATGCATATAATCATTCGGAAAATACATTCCCCACCACCCTGTTGTCGCTCGACCATAAAGTTCGCCATTGATAAAATTACCGATGCGGCCAAAAAAATATCCGGCCGGGATAGCTGGCACAATAAAATTAAACCAATTCAGTAGATTAATATTATTTTTTTTCGCCCATAGCCAACCGGCAATGACCACACCGATCAATCCACCGTGATAACTCATCCCATATATGCCGATAAATCTATGCGTCACCGGATCAAATGGAGAAATGATTTGGATAGGATGCGCTGCATAATATGAAAAATTATAGAAAAAAACTTCTCCCAGCCTCGCACCAACGATCAGTCCAACGAATGCGTATAATAAAAAATCCAATAAATACTCTGAATTTTGAATTTTGAATTTTGAATTTTGAAATAATTTTGAATGATTTAATTTCGAAATTGAACATTCTGTCATTTGATCTTTATTCGAAATTCGAAATTCGAAATTCGAAATTTCATTCTTCTTTATCCTATATTTCACTAATAGATATACCACTAGAAATGTTACCAAATACATAATTGAGTACCACGAAAAAGATATAAACCCGAAAGAAATATTCGGGTTTATGTGTTCGGGTAAATGCTGATAGAATTGTATGTATCTGTCCATTATTTTTCTAATTTTTCTGCTTTTTCCAGTTTTTTATCCAGTCTTTTTTCTTCTTTCTTAAATATCTTGACCAGATACAAAGATATCAAAACAACGATGATAGTGAGGACTGTGGCATAAATAAATTTAGCCCAAACAGTGTTTTCTTTGGCCGGAAAAAAATTTTCAATTAGTGTCTTGACTGCATCGTTCCAGGCAAGTCCCGCTACTAGCCCAAGAGCTGTCACGATGTATCCTACAGTTTTATTTCTAATTTCCTCCCTTACTCCTGATATTTCTTTTTTTATTTTTGTTTTTATTATAGCCATAAAATTATTATTTCCCATTAAATATTTCGTTAATTATTAATCCAACCGTCGTCGCATACACATGATGGATGCCAAAACGATCGACTTCTTTTTGAATATTTTTATTATTATGTTCAACATGAAATTTTTCGCCTTTTTCCGTCCTTTCGTGATCCATAATGTGCCAGTCGCACTTTTCAAAAAAGCCAAACGATTGTTTCCTGGCTCTGATATTTTTAAACATCTTTCTCAACTTAATATTATCACAATTTATAATTACCTGCCCATCACGCTTCGTCTTTCTGATAAGTGTTTTATATTCATCGGCCATATCGTTCATATCGGAAAAATTTTCGAGATATCTTTGTGTTATGTCGGTGATGACAGATATTTTTGGTTTAATTATGGAAAGCAAGTGTTTCATATCGCCGCGGCTTGACGCGCCCAATTCTAATATCAGAATAAGCGGAAAATCTTTTTGCCATAGGCTTAATATCGACCGATATAGCGTCGGCAGCCACTTTTTGTAATGGTTATACCCGCTGGGCAGGTCTAAGACCGCCAGAGGCAAACCTATTTCGGTATTAAAACTATTCTGATTAGCCCGAACTTTCATACCTTTTTCTTCCAACACATGTTTTATCTCTTCTTTCACAAAAGTCTTATTGGTCGATCCGGCAATGGCGATTATTGTTGGACGATGGACAAACAGCACCAGTTTGGTGATGTATTTGAGATAGTATTTTAGTAATGTTTTGAATACTAGTTTCATAAAAAAAGTTTTTCTATCCTATCAAATGCTTCGTTTATCTCTCTTTTTCTTTTCCCGAAGCTTATACGGATATGGTTTTCACCATTTTCACCAAAAGCCACTCCGGGAACTGTCGCTACTTGCGCTTTCTCCAGTATCCAAAGAGCAAATTGCCAGGAGTTGCTTATATATAGATCGTCGTTTCTTCTGTCTATAGTGAACTTCTTGTTTGTTATGATTCTCGGAAAAACATAGTAAGCGCTGGTTGGTTTTACATAGCTGAAAACATTTGAAAGCCTATCGAGACGCTCGCATATTATATCGCGTCTTTTCTTGTATTTTTTATTGAATAATTTCACGTCATCTTCCGCCATTTCCAGCGCCCCCATGGCCGCGTACTGCGATATTACCGGCGCGCAAGTGACCAAAGAATCATGGACTTTCAGAATTTCTTTGATGATAGATTCGTCACTATGGACATAGCCTATCCGCCAGCCGGTCATAGCATAAGTTTTGGAAAAACTGAAAACACGAATGACCCGTTTTCGCAATTCTGGCAATTCTGCTAAACTAAATATTTTTTGGACATCGGATGTCCAAACTTTGTTTTTCTTACCGTCTTGGACATCCGATGTCCCAGCGCTGTCAAAAACCAGATCTTTATACACTTCGTCAGAAATTAGATATAAATTATGCTTTTCGGCCAGCTTTGCCAGTCCCAATAGTTGCTCCTTGGTATAAATCGTTCCAGTAGGATTATTAGGATTGCAATAAAATATCGCTTTGGTTTTTGGCGTGATCGCTTGTTCATATTTTTCCAGTTCAAACGCCCAACCTTTTTCTTCATTAAGCGGCACAAAAACCGGTACGCATCCGGCCAGGGTTATCACTTCGCGATATGATGTATAGGTCGGCTCCGGAATGATGATCTCATCGCCCGGATTGGTAATGGCAAAAATAGTCGCAGTTATGCCTTCAATGGAACCAGCAGTCACAATAATTTCTTTTTGCCAGTCATAGAACATATTCTCCCGAGCAAGATGTATTTCAATCAGTTCTCGCAGTTCCGGCAGTCCCGGAGAAAGTGAATATCTGGCTACTACGCCGTCTTTAAGCGCCCTTTCTACCCGGCGCTTAATACACGCTGGCGTATCAAAGCTTGGCACCCCTTGCGCCAAAGATATCACATCCGGAAACTTGGCCGCCCGCAGTTCCATCTGCTTTATGACTGATAATCGAAGGTTTTTAGTGCGTTCAAACATAATATTTCAGCATTTTAGGATTATATCAGACATTTTCTAAAAGAAAAAGACATCAAATAATGATATCTTTTCGTATTTCAAATCCTGTTATTTATATCTCTTCAACGCTTCCCCAATCAACTTATCCAAAAACTCCGAAAATTCCATCCCGGCGGCTTTGGCCGCCTGCGGCGCCAAACTTGTCGCGGTCATTCCCGGAATGGTGTTGATTTCTAAAAAGTATATTTTATTCGCTTCGGTATCCCAAATAAAATCAGCTCTTGAAAGATCGGCACATCCAACCGCTTTAAAAACTTTGACAGCATAACGCTGTACTTTTTTCGTGATATCATCGGGAATTTGCGCCGGACAAACTTCTTCTGAACCTCCAGTCTGATATTTAGCTTTGTAGTCAAAAAATGTGGAAACTTTGGGAATAATTTCAATGACTGGTAAAGCTTTCGGAGACTTGTTTCCAAATACCGCCACAGTCAGTTCCCGACCTTTTATAAATTGCTCCAGCATTACTTCATTGCCATATTCCAGCGCTTTTTGGATGCCTACTTCCAATTCTTCTTTAGTTTTAGCAATATTTATTCCAACAGATGATCCAAGCTCAATGGGCTTTATGACGACTGGCAAATTTAGCTTAGCAATAATTTTATCTGAATTGTATTTTTTATTTTTATTAATTACTACTTCTTTAGCGATCTTCACTCCGGCACTTTTTGCCATCACTTTTGTTTTATGCTTATTCATCGCCAAGGCACTGGCTAAAGTTCCGGAAAAAACATACGGCATTCCTAGCATATCGAGCATACCCTGTAATTTTCCATCTTCGACATACTGCCCATGAACGATGGGCATGACTAAATCTATTTTTACTCCAGCTTCTCCTTCGACAAAATCGAAATTATTATTTTCAACCACACTCACCAATTTTTGCGATTGTTCCAGATCCACTCCACCTTCCGTTTGAGCCAGTGACAAATTTTCTTCCATATATTGCTTTCCCTTATCACCAAGAAGCCAATTACCGCCTTTTGTTATGGCAATGGGAATAATATTATACTTTTCTGCATTTAGTGCGCTCATCACTTGACTCGCTGACTTGATAGATACTTCATGCTCACCGGACTTGCCGCCAAAGATAACTGCCAGATTTAATTTTGCCATATTTTTTTACCTCATGGAGTAATTTTTTCTTCAAAAAAATTAATTTTGCGAAGCAAAATTTACTCCACGGGGTGAATTAATTATTACTCAATGCAGCAATCAATCGCCTTTCGCACCAACTCTCCCATTTTTCCTAAAAATCCGGTCTTCGCCGTATCGTGTTTATTTACGGCTTTATCATCTATTTTTTTCACATCATCAGTTTTAATAATTTTCATATTCACTGCCCAAAAAAGAGAATATAGATCATAGGCCTTTTGGAAAAGTTCTTGCGCTTGTTCCTTTTTCCCCATACCTTGCTGTTTAGTCCCCACTTCCATAAGTCGCATGGAAGCTGCCAGCAAGTGTTTTGATATGCACCATTGTTCTCCCTCCGGTTCTTTCACGATAAGGCGCAAAAGATCTCCGCGCATCTTTCTAACTTCTTGCAACAAATCATAATACTCCGGTTTTCCCAATTTGGCTCCAGTAAAAAAGAAATGCTCTTCAATACTCACCAGATTCATAATGGCGATGGACAAATCTTGATCGGATGACAAATCCATCTTGTCAGCCTTTTTCATATTATCAACCTTCTCGATAAGATCGTTGACGTTTTTTATCAAAGTTTCGTTTTCCATATTTTATTTGTTTAAAAAGTAAAAAAATATACTAGCAAAAATGAGTGGCACAATCGGCATCACTACTTTTTGGAACGGAAAATAGGCCCGGCCGCCATTTTTTTTCTTCAAATATTCATAATATTCGGCGCCTGAAAAAAACAGAATGCATCCGATGGCAATTCCCAAAAGCATCTTGTCTATTCCCCACATTTTATTCAGTTCCTTTCCTACTATTGGATAGCCTTTTATTTTTATAAAAAACAAAGGAACAATAATCATTAAAAAATACACGATAATCGTCACTGCTTTCATTTGAAAAAATTTGATATTTTTTCTAGAAAACCAATCTAGTGTCCAAGAAATCAAAGAAACAGTCAGCCCTCCGACCCATAGTCCGATGATCACATCGTCTACGCCAAATTCTTCGGCCAGTCCCACTCCGGCTCCGACGGCAATCGTGCATATCGGGCAAACAGCCAGGGCCTTAGGCGCGACACAAAAAACTCCCGTTAAAATAAAAGATGTTAACGTTATTATAATCCTCCTCATTCGTAGATTCGCATGCAATTCGTAGATTCGCATCGCTATTTTGTCTTATCCTGAAAATATTTAATGACATCTTCCTGGCCCTCATAACATTTTCCCCCGTCCCAAAGCATGGGCACGCCCATCTGTTTTTCGTCAGTTGTTCCGCAAGCCTTATATTTCTCCACCAGTATTGCGCTGTTGTCTTTGTTATGAAAAACCTCTACTTGGGTAAAGCTTACCTTTTGGGCAATATTGTTCTTATTTATAAAATCCTCAACAATCTGACAGTGTGGACATTCTTTGCCATAAAAAAGTAGGACGCCACTAGCGTTAGTCGCACTCGGACTTTTGCTAAAAAGCATATAGCCTAAGAACGCTAATATTAAAACAATAAGAATTACTAAAATTGCCTTCTTCATAAAATGTTTTGGTTAATAATTCTACTTAATATTAGCAACAAAAACATTTTTAGCCAAGCAAACGGTATTAAGGATGTAAAAACAGCCCCGAGCTTGCGCCTAGGGCCATTTTTTATCTAGAAGATACTCTTTTATTCGTATGTGCGCGTTCGTAGTGCGCTATTCGCATACTAGTATCTGTCTCTTCGTCCGCCTCCGAAACCACCTCTGTCTCCACCTCGATTGAAACCACCAGATCTCTGGGGTCGATCGCCTTGGGGACGAGCTTCGTTGACAGTCAGAGTTCTACCTTCGAATTCCTGTCCGTTGAACATTTCAACAGCTTTTTTGGCTTCCTCGTCAGTCGCCATTTCTACGAAGCCGAAGCCTCGAGAACGTCCGGACATTTTGTCCATGATGATGGTAGCAGAGACAACTTGTCCAGCTCCAGCGAATAGAGAACCCAAGGAATCCTGGGTAGTATTGTAGGAAAGTCCTCCTACATACAACTTTTGACTCATTGATTTTCTTATATGAATTTACTTTGTAAGGTGACCTTCTCTCTTGTTTACTCTGTTGCGGAATTTAACCGCTCACTTAGCTTACACTAACTTCATATAAGACTAAAAACGAGAAACGAATGCGAGAAAACTTACATTAATCCTAGTATACACTTTTGAGCCAAAATGTCAACCCAAACAGCATAAATCCCCTGATATTGATTAACTAAAGCATTTATCCACAGTTTCCGATATTTGCCGGTTGACAGAAATCGGCTGCTCTGCTATACTGCCGGAGTAAGATAAGATTATGAAAACAGCGAAACAAACATTCAAGCTAGTCTTTGGGATGTTGATTACCGTCATTGGACGATAAATTTTCGCTGGGAACATAGCATAAAAAAAATAGACAAACGGATCCCGGCGAAAAGCGGGGTTTTTATTTTTCAAAGTTCCTTACAACACAAATTCTATTAGCCGGAGAGTGCGTAAAATTTAATTGTGCATTGTCCGGCAAACGGAATGATTTCCTTGAAAGAAAGATTCTTGAAAACTAATTTGCTTGAATTTTTGCCGACTCACTCGTTTAAATATGGCAGTGATGAATCAGGCTCTCCTAAAAGGAGAAAAAATAATTTTCAACAAACCGGTTTTCAATAAATTAATCAATCAAGGAAATCTTCTAGATGCCAATCTGCAAGAGGGGTAAGTCATCCTACAACCGAAACGGATAGGGGGGAACATGAATCAGCCAAAGAAAGTGACCGAGAAAAGCTTGACCGGAAATAAAGGAAATCTCCTGAAATTTCCCGTTCCGATAGATGAACGGGAACCTGTCAAGCCACCGAGCTCTCATGAAATCAAGAGGGCTTTCTCTGAACTTTTTATGGCAAAAGCCGTCCAGACGACTTAACTCAGTCCCATAAACTCCAAAAGAGTATGGGCATATCAACACAAGGGAGAGGTGCAATCCGCTTCTCCCTTCTCTCAAAAAATTTATTACTTTTTATATAACCACCACACAAAAATGAATTTTATATTTCTCACAAATAGCATAATTATGATTATTAACCGACCAGCGTCGAGTTGATTTTGGTTTCCGAAAACTAATTAGGATCAACCCGACGCCAGTCGGTTTTTTTATTGATTAATAACAACATTATCCTCCTCTCCCTTCGGGAGAGGATGTCAGCCTAAATTTTTCTTAAAATTTTGGCTGACAGGAGAGGGAAAAGGAGATCTATCATGAAAAAACCGGAAGAAGAACAATGCAAGCTGTCAACTGAAAGCCAAAAGAGAATGCGAAGAATCGCTCAAAAAGAAGGCAAAAAAAGTGCGTGCGAACTTTGCATCCACAGGGAGAAATGTAAAAAATAAACCCCTAACTTTTTCCTAACATGGAATGAGTTGCAAGCCGAAAAGTAAAACATACTTTTTGGCACCAGCCGAGCTTACCCCCTTACAGCCCGGCCTTTTTATTGCACCTTATTGACAAGATAAACTACATCTGCTAAATTAAGGGTACTGTTATGAATCAAATTATAAACAACCTACTACTTCTATTGCTTAGCCCGCACGCGGTGGTTGTTTCGTTTCGTTCATAAGCAGTAGTTAAAACGAAGAAAAACATTCCGCCGTGTGGGCGGTTTTTTTATTTGCGGCTCCCTACATTATTCCCTTCTCCCTTTTAGGGAGAAGGTGGCTCGAGTCCCGCAATAGCGGACGAGAGACGGATGAGGGAAAACCATGGAATAGTGAGTTTATAAATTAAATTTTAATTTTTAAACTGGCTGTTTCAGAGGGTTCTTTCAACAACTAACAGGAGAAAGAGTTATGATTTTTCTTAACGACATACCTCAAATAATCGAAGATTACGAAGCGGTAAGAAAGATTTACCGCAAAAGAGCAAAAAAAGAGCGGCTTCATCGATTTATCGTAAGATGCCGCATGTTTATTACTCGTTTTCCTTGGATTCACATTTAATTTCAAAGGTCAAAGAAAGGAAGGTACTATGGACGCGACAGTTCTTTTAACGCAAGGCCTTAGACCACCGAAAGCAAGGGTTAAAGTCGATGAAAATCCCCCCTGCTGCAATTGTGGGGATAAAACACGCAGGGTCAACGATGCCCTGATCTGGTGTGAATCGTGCAACACAAAAATGAACCCGGCGGGTGAAGAAATAGAGGGATTTGTTTTTTAAACAATACTGCAAATCTTTCAAGAGGCGGCTGGATATCCACATCTCCAGACCGCCTTCTTTTTATCCCCCACTATTGATTTATCTGAAAGATTTGCTATAATCATCTTGTTATCTATGTATAGTTCCGTAAGGAACTATTTTTCAGCCAGAGGCTGATCCGCCTATGGCGGAAAAAATTGAATATTACAATCCGGCGTAGCTCAATGGTAGAGCAGTTGACTGTTAATCAATTGGTTGTAGGTTCGAGTCCTACCGCCGGAGCCACATGGGATTTGCGTCGCCGAAAGCGGCGCTTTTTCTTTTTCTGGAGCGGTTTTTAAGAGGTTCGAACGCGCTCAAATTTTCCTCTTCCGGATTTGAGACGAGAATCATCGGCAGAAGCGCGGAATCCGTGTTAATATCGACTTTTTTGTCTTTTAGGAGGAGGTTCGAACCTAAGGCGGATAAAATTATTTTTCGGGCATGCTGACCTCTCTCGGTGAAGGATTCCTGAGCGTCACTGGCAAATTTGAGAACATTATCGGCCGTCTCCAGCCAGCTATCGACTCGGCTGTCCGTATCGTTCAAAAGTTCGTGCAGTTTCGCTTTTTCCTGATTGGTCTTTGATTTTTTGCGCGTAAATTCTTCTTCGCTGATTTCTCCGGCCGCGCGCATATCGATAAGCGCGTCGAGTTTCTGGACGCAGGCTTCGTAGTTTTTTTGTTGGTTGGCGAGAATGGCGTTTCGATCGTCAGCCTCTCGTCCGTTTTCATTTTGCAGCCACTTCATCGCCCAGTCATGAAATTCCTGCGGCGGTCGCACTTGAGACAAGGTGCTTTTAACTTGTCTTTCCAGTTCTTTCACTTCGATGCATTTCTGACTGCACGGACCTTTTCTTTTGGTGCAATGATAGTAAGTGTAATTATGAATATTCCCGTTCTTATTTTTCTTAACTTTATTTTCCGCCGTCACCATAGCTCCGCATTCGCCGCAACGGATCATGCCGGTATAAGCGAAAGTATGCGTTTCCGGTTTCGGTTTACTGCCTCGGCCGAGAAGCGCCTGGACGCGATCATATTCGTCGCGGGTGATCATCGGTTCGTGTTTGCCCTTGTGCCAATTCCCACTGCCTTGCGGCCATTCAAACCAGCCGTAATAAAATGGATTATATAGCACCCGATAGAATCCGCTTCGCGCCAGCTTTTTCAATCCCCATTTCTCGACAGCAATTTCATGAACTCTCGGCGCCGTATAGGTGCCACTTAAAATCATGTCGAACATCTTTCGGACAAGCGGAAACATTTTCGAGTCTTTGCGAATTGTTTTAAAGCCTTTCTGTTTGTCAGGCGTATTCATATATCCGATCGGCGCCGGGCCCGGATGCCAACCGAGCTCCACCTTGCGTCGGAGCCCTCGTTTCACATCGATGCCTTTGTTATCATTTTCCAGCTTGGCCTGGCTGCAAAGAAGATTGAGCAGAAATTTATCGTTGGGCGTATTTTTGAAAGGCTGGCCGGGTGTTTTTATTTCCTGCAGTTTATTTTGATCCATTAAATAAACCAGATAACCAGTGTCAACAGAATTTCTGGAAAGCCGGTTGGGATGCCAAGCTAGAATTCCGTTGGCTTCGCCTTTCTCAATCCGTTTTATCATTTCATTGAAAATCTCCCGACCCGGCGCTTTGGCCGAATATGATTCTTCAAGCAGACTCACGATTTGGAGTTTTTCACGTCTGGCCAGCGCTTCCAGTTCACCCTTTTGCGAATCGATTGAAAGCACCTGGCGGTCTTCTTGCTCCGATGACTTTCGAGCGTAGAGAAAATATTTAAGTTTTGATTGCACTTCCTGGTTCATAGTTTAGTTATTTTTTAAAAGCGACAGTGTATTTTCATATTGCAGCAAGTTTCCGCTATTGGAGATAAACATGCGCACGGTCGGATATTTTGGTTCCGCTTCGAGCTCGACCGGAAGTTTATAATCCCGATCTTCATAGAGCCATTCCCAGCGATCATTCTTATCTTCTTTAGAAATTGGCTGTAATGTAAATTTATCTTTTACGGAAGAATATGTTTCGGGCATGGAGCGTTCGAGATATTTTTCGCCGATAGTTTTAATTTGTTCATTGCTTATCAAGGGAGAAAATAAGGCGCTTTTTGAATCATCGCAAGTTGATCTTCCTTTTGGATAAACCAGCCCAATGTTTACCACTTCGTGTGTTTTTGGATATACTTCGAATCTGTAGATTTCGCAGGTATCAGCTACAAATTCTTTTGATTCATAAATGTTTACAGTCCGTTGCCATTCTTCGGGTGTGGTTATGTGACTGCCGCCACCTTTTGGAAGCGGTTCGCTTTTTCCGATTGTAAAATTCGATGGCGCTTGCGAACTTATAAAAGTCACCGGATAATTTTCATCGTCCATAAAATTGGCAATAACTGTTTCGTCTTGCTTTAAGTCTTCCGGTGATATTATTGTCTCTTTTTGTTCCTGCTTCTGGGCTCCGGAATTGCCCGAAAGCGGTGTTTTCTTTGTTTCGAGGTTATAAACCCCGATGATCGCCCCAATGGCCGCCAGAACGGCAATTACGGCAATAACTTTTGTGTTTTTTGTCATACGCTTGTTCATTAATTATTAATTCTCTACCCAAGCACAACATGGACCCAAAGCCGAAAGAAGTCAAATGCTTAAATTTCCTTTATTTTACTAGTTTTTTATAGGTCTTGTGTTTATTCTACCTTAAATTCCGATGAAGTTTCAGTGAAGTGTTGATGAAGTGTTTTTTCTCAAAATTTACCCCAATTTTACCCCAGTTTCACCCCGATTAATTTTCTCATATTTTATCTCTCATTTTAATTGTATTCCTCTTAAAATCCACCCAAGTTTTGCCCAAGAGTTGCCCAACCCTATTTTGCTCCATTTTTTCAAAAAAATTGGTGTATTATTTATACTTTCTTATTATTTTTTTCTTATTGACTGCTTCTTATTATGGGGCTCATGGTGGTCTCCGGTCGGGGTTCTCTATGGACTTTGACCAGGGTTCACTATGAACCCTGGGCTTTTGAAGAGTTGGGGGTTGATCCGGTAAATCGTTCCGGATCGATGGCCGTGTTTGGAAGTGTTGGTTTTCGTTTCGATCAGTTCCAGCTGCAGCAATTTTTTTCTGACACGCTTGCAAGTTGATTGGCTGAATCCGTAGGCGGCAAAACCGCGTTCTTTTTCTCCGTGAGTCATGAACATCTTGTCAGTATGCCAAAACCAGCCGTCTTTGGCGGCGTAGCGATTGGAAAGATGACAAAGCACCAGAAAAAAATCACGCTCGGCGTGCGTCAATGAACGACGTATTTTTGCATCGTCGAAGGGAGCGTGCGGAACTAAGAAGAAGTTTACATTTTTAGCGGGTGTTTTCGGGCTCGATTGATTCATATGGTTCACTAATTATTTTGGCTACTTTTTCACTAATGGCAGTTTCGACTTGTCGGCCGACTGCCTGATCGATGGGATGAAAAATATTGATATTTTGATTGGTTACTTTTCGAGTTGGATAGACCAAGCGATATCCGCCGTCTCTTCGACTGAAAACAGCGACTGATCCCATCCAAAATTTTTCGTCCAACACAAACGAAACGAACCCGAGGAGGCCGTCCTTGGGTTTCACCGGATAAAATTGGATTTCGCTAATTTTAGTTTGATTGGTATTCATAATTATTCGCTAAGTTTTCCCCTAAATCGTCGATTGAAGGTTCACCCATATAGGTGATTTTGTAGAGTTTAAAAAGATTATTGGCCCGCGAGCTCGCTTCCTCATCGGAAAGATGCACGCCGTAGCGTTTTTCATAGAGTCTCTTAAATTCTTCAATGGCTTCTTGAGGTAACATAAAAAGGCTGGCCCAAACGGGACTAGCCTTTATATTTCTTCTCAAGTTCTAATCAGTTCAATGCGAGGCACCTTAGTTTGCGTTGGGAAACAAAAAAACGAGACTACAACTTATGCCATCAAAACCCGACCGACAATTCGGTCAAATGTTTTTGATAACAGAAGTCATAGCCCCGTCTCGTTTAGTTCCGAACAATCGGAACGCCGTCAGGCAAACTTTCTGGATTTGTGATTTTATTTTAGCAAATCATGTCATGCTGTCAACTCTCTCTCTGTCATATGCCTCGATTTTGGAAAATAAAGGGCTTGTTGATGGGAAAGCTGAAAGGATAAAGGCTTTAATTGAGAAATAAAAAAAACGGCTGCGAGATATGCCGTAAGGCAAATTTCTCGCAACCGTCTGTTTCTTGAATAGAGGCTAGTGATTCTTCTTACTCGTAGTCAACCCTGCCATCCACTTCGCGGACCGGACGACCCTGATTCTCGATCTCATACTGGTCACGACCAAATCGTGCGATCTGCGGACCTTGCTCATCTTCCTCATGACAGGCATCGCAGATGCTTTCTCCGTCAAAAGTTTGATGCAGCTCGTCCACTGGTACGGATTTCTTGCACCAATCGCAGGCAATCATTGACACAGATTTGCTAATCTCGCCCTTCATTAATCGATATGCCCGAATAGTCCCATTGATTAAAATCGAAGGGTGAGCCTTTATCCAGTTCTGAATCCACGTTTTGAAATAATACACAAGGTTATCATCCCATTGGCCATCAATTTCAGGGCAACCGAACTGTCGAAGAACAGTCAGCTCATATTTCCCGATGCACGGCTTAATTGCCAATGCGTAGGTGTAACTTTCTCCTGGAAGATCTCGCGCTTCTGTCCACGCAAGTGCGAAGACATAGTGTTTTGATTTCAGATATCCTTGAGCTTCAAATGGATCATCGAGCAAATGAAACAAAAGGGGCGGTAAGGACGAGCTGCCAATTTTGGAAACAAATTCTTCAAAGTTCATTTTGCATCTCCTTTTTCTTGTCGACTTTATTGCCCATTCGACAAGATAAGCCAGGGCGGGCTAATTAAATTAGAAAAAAACAGGCCTCTTCTACTAACGTCGCCAGTCGATGCTGACTTGCTATATTAGCACAAAACCAGCCCTGGGTCAATGGCTGGCTGATTTTAAGAATATTTTGCTTTATATAAGCTGTTTTACTAACGGATTATTTTGAATAATATTCTTCCTTGGCTTCTTCTGGTTCTTCAAGAGTGTTATAATCGACAGTTATTTCTTCCCCCGCTGGAATATCGCGCAAAGCATAGTAATTGTAATTTTTATGATAAGTATTTGGTGTTTTGGAATGGTTAATATACCAGCCGATTTCCATATGGCCAAAATTTCGCGGACAACTTAGCATATCGCCCCTGTCTGCGCAAAATTGTCTAAAAAATTCAGGAACATCTTCTTTCTTTCTGGTAACTGCTATTCTTCCTTCGTCTTCTTCACGGAACAATCGCAAATACGTTCCTTTTTTAATATCGTGAGCGGCAAAAACACCAACGCCATGCTCGGTTGGTTTTAAAACAAATGAAAATTCTGTCGTTTTTTGATTCATTTTTTTAGTAGTATCTCTTAAGTTAATCTTCGAGCTAAGCGTGATGATTATTTTTGTCCCTGGTAAATACATAATAATACTGTTTCTCCAAAACCGGCCCCAATTCTTTTTTGAATTGAATAAGCCCCGGGTCATGACAGCCTGTCCCCAGTGAAAATAAATCGCGGTCAGAAAACAACTTGGCTCGTTCATGGTGAAGAAATCTGCTCAGCCCCTTGTAATCATAATTCGCCTTTAGGTGAAGACCTGCCCAGTTGTGATCTGAATGACCAACGCCCCAAGCAAATCCGGCTAATTTACCATCAATTTCTACGTATATTTGCTTGATGTCATATTTTTCCAGGTTTTCCAAACAGAAGAAAAAGAACTCAGTGCTTTCTTTTTCAAATAAATCTGACGATCTTTCTTTTTGCCCTTCCCAAAGATTATAAAATTCAGTAAGTTTGGTTTTGGAATAATTGTTTAAAATATTATAATCATAGCTTTTGTTAAATTGATTTACCCGGTTTTTCATTTTGCTTTTAGGATCAAGAAAGCCGCTGGTTTTATAATAATATTCCGTTTCAGTCGGATTTTGATTGGCAATTTCTATATCTTCTTTTTTAATCTTTTTTACCTCTTCCTCGGTTATCATGGACATGGAAGCCATTGCCCAATTATCTTTGTTTTTAGGCAGAAAAAGAGAAGGAAAATCGTGGAGATAAGAAGGATCCTGGGTGACGATCAGGTCTTCGCCATTGCGTTTAAAAGTATAAGCACAAAAATCAAGATAAAGAGGCAATGATACATAGGAAAAAGGCAAATCATTTATTAGCTTGATATGTTTTTTCGAATCAAATTTTTCCATGGTTTTCAATAAATTTCACTATCATTATTATACACTATACTACAAAAAAAGAACCGCTGATGTCACGTGGGCATCAGCGGTAAGTTCGAGGTTACGATCATATAGAAAGGATGTTTGCCAGAGGAGACCATGTTTTTTTGGATTTGATCTCTTCTTCGTGAAAAACTCCACTCTTCCAGAAAACTTTGAAGGCTTTTCCTCCTTTCCTGAAATTTATAACTCGATAGACTTGGTCGACTATTTCCAGGGCGGAATAATCGCCAAGAGCAACGCCAATGTCGCCATATTCTCGCAGCATGCTTTTGAAAGCCGGCCTACGCCATTCACCCTCCGATTCGTAATGTGGGCAAAGAGCAAAAGGGAGAAATCCCAAGCCATCTACTTTGATGGGCATCCAGTTGCTTGGATCCCTGATGCGCAGAGAATCAGAGACACTCCATTTGGACCAGCAGATTGCTCCGGCAGAAAGCCCGGAAAGGACAGCGCCCCGTTCTCCGGCTTCGCGAAGCATTTCGCCGATGCCTCGCTTTTCCCATTCGCACATCATGAGAGCTGTGTCACCGCCGCCCACATAGATAATATCCGCCCGATTGATCTTTTTTTGGATCTGTCTGTCGGTCAGTCCTCCTTTCGAAAGTTTGAGGTAATCAAGCTTGCATCCCAAGCGCGTTCTATAGACCCTGTAAATTCCGTGGCAATAATCGACATTATCACCGCTGGCCGTCGGGATAAAAAGAAAATTAGGCGAACGCGATTTTGCTATTCTCACCCTAGCCAGTTTGACGATCTCTCTATCTACCGATAGTGTTTGCGGCAGTCGACAAGGGATAGATATTTCTCCTCCACCAATAGCTACGATTTGCATGATTATAGCTCCCGTGTATGAGTCTGTATAAAAGAACGCGATTCTGTCAAATAAATGTTGACATACTATACTATCACAAAACCAGCCCTAGGTCAATGGCTGGTTAGTTTTGGTAGTATTTTGCCCTATATAAGCCTATTTATGGATGGAACTCCATTGCCCATTTATCCTTTCCTTTCCAACTGTCAAAAACTTTGCCAAATCCCTCTTTTATCGCTAATTCTTCAACCATTTTTAGGAGTTCTTGCTGGGTTTCCAAATCGGCATTCTTCAATACTTTGGAAATTTTGTCTAACAGTTCTTTATTGCTTATTGGCAACTTTTCCAGCGGAGCAACTTCTAGTTCTTTTGGCAGGTAGCCGTAAAATGGAGCCAGCCTTTTGTGCAAAGCAAAGAGAGTAATAATCAGATTAGGAATGGAGCTGGCAGATTCAATGTGAGCACCCAAAAGATTACCGCTCCGAATACACTTCACTGACCGAAAAACACCGTTCAGATAGTCGTCTATTCTTTCTCCTGTAAATTTCTTCCACTCGTCTTCAGGTATGGTTCCTTTGGAATCAATCAAATTTTGAATTTCACCCGTTTTATCAATTATCGCCTTAACTCTCGCGAAATCATATCTATCCCAAGCAAAATCCGTTCCCCATTCGGCATACTCTCTAAATTCAGACAATGATTGAACTGATAAATCAATATCGGGATTGTCGATATTGGAATACTTGGTTTTATATTCCTCGGCGACTTCATCTTTTACAATTATTTTTATATCATAGTCGGACTTCCCGTTTTCAAATCCTTTTCCCCGCGAACCCTTGAGAAAAAGCCCGATGATATTGTCGTCATTTTTTGCTTCTTCTAAAATTTGATTGTATAAATTTTCCTTTTCCATAAGTTTTATTTTACGCAAACATAAAATATAGGCGACTTATAACAATTGAAGTCTTTTGACATCGACCCCTCCATCGCCTCGGCGTCTTCCTTGGATAATTCTCCCATCCTTTTTCTCATTACTAATGTAAATCCCGATTTTGCGATTATTTCTTCCATTTCCTTTTGGCTGGTGAAATGAATAAATTGATATCTTTTCTTCCCATCAACACGATAATTTCTTTCAAAAAACCAATCGCCAAATTCGAGCTCTTGAAATTTAAATCCAAGAGGTTTTAAAATATAAAACTTAAGCCATTGCTTGACCCAGAGATACAGATAACTGCCGGAGTAATATCTTTGATGGGCGGTGAGGATAAAATGGGATCCGGGTTTCAATACCCGATGGATTTCTTTCAAGGCCTTCAAACGATTGGAATGTCCTGGAATTTGCACCCAGCCATTGTTGGCAAATATCGCCCCATCAAAATAGTTATCTTCAAACTCCAATTTAGTTGCGTCTCCCACTCTGAAATCCACACTGGTTCCTTTTTCCAGTGCTACCCTTTTTGCTGTTTCAATCATGCCTGGGGTCAGATCAACTCCAATGACATCAAATCCCTTTTCGGATAAGACAAAGGCAGTCCTTCCTGAACCACAACCGATATCAAGAATGTGGGAATTAGGTTTGAAATATTTTTTGATTAAAATATCTTCACTTTTCCATAATCCCTTTTTGGCAATTCTCAAATATTGCTCCTGGGTATTCTTAGACCCGAATTCATCGATGCTTTCTTTTTTAATTTTTTCTATTGAGTTTTTCATAGTTCTCTAATATTAAGTGATAATATATTTTTCTCTGCTTCAAGAATATCTTTCATCTGGAAACTTTCTTCGCCCCACAATAGAACTTCCACTGGGCCGATAAAATAATTTCGTTGAAGCATAAAGTCTTTTAAAACGTTCCTCTCCTTCTGTATTAGTGGACGAATAGATTCGTATGCCTGAATAAAAGATTTGATTAGGCTATAACTCTTATTTTTCTTTAATATGGACCAAGCCACAACTGCGACATCGCTGATCAAATAAGAATAATGGAGGTCGTCGAAGTCCAAAATACCAACCAATTTTTCACCGACGAATAGTGTATTCATAATGGTGAAATCCGAATGAATATAAGCGGCAGGCCATTGTCCATAAATGGGCTTAAAATCTTTTGCTCTTTCTAAAAATTTAATCACAGACTTATTTTTTAATTTCGAAAAATCAATTTTTGCCAATAGTTCGTTTTCATATTTTGACACTGATTCGTTTCCATTCTTCTGTTTGATATATTTCTGACTAACCAAATGCATTTTAGCAAGTGCTATACCAAATTCTCTGGCGGTTGATTCAGAATATTTCTCGATATGTTGGCCTCCAATAAATTCCATTAGCAGACTTTTCCAAGCAACATCATTAATATTAGTAACATTAGCTGCCTTCCCCAGATTATTAAAAATTATTTGAGGAACGGGCAATCCTTCTTCTCTAAGAAAATTGACGAATCTCGCCTCTTCTTCAATCCACTCCAACGGTTCATCAATATTATTCGGATAAATTCTTAAAACATACTTTTTATCGGAAACTATTTTGATGCTAGTGTTTTCAACGCCATATGGAATGACTTCCATTGAAAAGTTACTGATATTCCAATTGGTCAACATCAAACCAATATTTTCCTTCGTCGGATTTATTTGATTTTCAGGAGAAATTTTTACAATCGGCCGCGTCTGAAACTCCTCTTTGGTCAATTCCATCTTCACTGTGCCGCTTAAAATCCATTCGCCGTTATGAAAAACAGTCCTGTCGTTATTTATTAAGTCGGCTTGTTTAAACCCCATTTTTTTATAAAACCCAATCGCTCTTTCATGTAGTTCACTAGTATCAAGCGTAACATTATCCACGTTTAATGTCCTGAAAGCATAATCCAAAGTTAGTCTCGTCGCTTCACTTGCTACGCCTGTTCCCCAATAGCTTTTATTTAAAATAAAAACACTAAATTCACTCTCATTTCCTTCTCTTATGCTTGATAAGGAAGTATACCCGATAAAATTATCTTCCTTATCATAAATCTCAAAAACTGGCCCACTTTCAATTTCATCAAGCAAAGACTTAAGTTCATCAATATTTTTTAGTTCCAGGGCTTGTTTAGCAAAACTGAAATATTGTACCACTTCCAATTCTTTAAACCATTTCAAAAGTAAAGGATAATTTTCCTCTGCCAACCCATCATTGAGATAAACTTTTTCTCCCTGCAATGTCATTCCCTATATCAAAACCATATTCCCATCTTCGACGAAGATAGCTTGGTCATCAGTTAGTTTGATTACTGATCCTTCTTTTCGTTTTGCTTTAAACTCCTCAATCATTTTCTCTTCTATCGGAGTATAGTGCGGAGATACGATATATTTAACCAGATTAAGACCAGCCAAATCATTGAGGTTAATGTCGTTTATATCACCGATTCCCGCCACTTCAATATCCGGACCGGGAATAATGCTTCCGGCACTGACACCCAGATAAAATTTCTCCCGTTTTACCGCGTTGATCAAGACCTTGTCCATACCAGTTTTTCTCATTCGATCAAGGATATAAAAAGTGTTGCCACCGCATACATAGTAAATATCATACTCTTTCAGATTTACAAAATTATTTTCTTCCGAAATGTTTATTTTGTCATATCGCAATCCGATTTCCCCCAGCTCTTTATCATATTGCTCGAGCCACTGCCAATCACTTTCTTCTCTGATAGTAAAAATCAAACAAGCTTTCTTGTCACTAAGCGTATCGAATTGTGAAATGAAAAAATCTCGTACTTTTTTATTTTCTAATCCTGTTGAGGTTAGTAATAATTTCATATTTTATAATTTTTTATTTTAAAACTATTTCTCTATTATGTTTTTGGTCTTTTTGCAAGTTACTATAGTATATGGAATTTGCCAAGCATATGGCTCTTCGTGATGAGTAAGTACGCCTTGCAATCCTTCAATGTTTTGCCGAATATACTCTTTCGCTTCTTTCATCTGTTCTTCTGGGGCGTTGATACGCCGAACAAAGAATTCATCGAATGTTTCATAAAGAGTAGGGCCATCTGCGATTTCTTCAATTTTATCAAATATTTTTCTGTGCAAATCTATCCCCTCTTCTTTTCCACAAAAATTTACCCTTCTTTTCGCAACATCAAACAGTCCATTAAAGCAATTCGCTTGTTCTTGAGTGTCATAAGAACAAAATTGGCTAACTAGAATTCCGCCGGGTTTCAATATTCGTTTAATTTCTTCCAATATCTTAGCTTGATATTTGGGCTCTACATACTGTAAAACGCTACGCAAAATAACTAAATCGGCGGTTTCACTAGCTAATGGCGTTTCCATTAGACTAGCTTCAATTTTTTCAGCCTGTACTGAGCTTTGCTTCATTGCTACGGCATTTGTGTCAATCATAACCAATCTAGCATCAGAACCATTTTTTCTAAATTTTTCACGCACATAATTTCCAAGTGTCCCCTGGCTCGATCCCGCATCAACTATTGTCGCATTTTCCCTATCATATATTTCATTTGGAATATGTCGAGCAAAAATTTCACAATTTTCCTCACTTCCAAAAAAACCTTGGTATAACTCCTCCAAAGCTCTTGCCTTCCCCTCTCCTGCTCTTGTCGCCAATTCTATATCCTGTTTCATTCCAGATTCAACATTTTCACTCTCTTGCTTTTTTATAGATGATTCTTTTTTGTGTTCGAAATTCATATTTTGATTATACACAGACGCTTCATTTTTTCCGATATCTTCAGATACAGGAAATTGACTCACTGCAATTTAATTTATGGATAATTTAAATATCGTACCAATCTCGAGGAAATATTGTCAGGACTGAGATAATATCATTTTTAGTTTCTTTATTATCCTAGTCATGCCTTCTGATTTTTTATTTTTTTGATAAAACCAAAACCAATTCATCATCGCTATAATAGTATCCTCCTTAATCTGGAAAAATAAATCATCATTTTTGGCACCATAATAATTCAGAATATCTTTCAAAAACTGATCATTACTTTTTTTATTAAAATCAACCAAATCCATAAAATCCATCGCCGGTATGCCGAGCCCCGCTTCTGCCCAATCCAAGATGCCGGTAATTATTTTCTTATCCGGATCCCAAAGAATGTTGTTGAAATATAAATCGCCGTGTATAATTGTTGCTGGATTTTCAAAATTACTAGGATTATTGGCAATAGCTTTCAGCTTGGCGTTGAGAATCTTAAGCTCATCAGCACTCAAGTATTGTGCTATCAACTTGGGACAAGATCTATAATCACTTTTTCTCATCACTAAGTATCCAGTGTCGAAATTAATTTTTTTGTCTTTAAATCCGTGGAGTGCTTTTAAAAACAAGCCGAGCTGTTTTGCGATTTTGAGCCTTTCTTTCGGAGCAAGTTTTTCGATGTCAGATGGGCGAGGGTGTTTTCCAGGTATCTTTTTATAACCAATAAAACCATCGCCAAGGTATTTTGGTGCCGGCACTGCCAGAGGAGACACCTTAGAAAATGAGACTAAGAAATCCAATCTTTTTTCCATTTTTTCTTTAGCGTCGTCGTTTCTGGGAAATCGAAAAATCCATTTTTCATTAACTTCAATAATCAGACTTTCCGTGCCTCTATTTACTGCCTTGTATGAATTGATCTTGAGACCTGTAGCCATTCTTATCTCTTCGATTCTTGCGGCGATTGATTTTTGCTTTGTCATAGTTTATCTAAGTTGATCTATGACCATTCTACCATAAACCGGCCATAATCCTATATGCGTATCTACTTTTGCACAATATTCTCCAGCCTTTCTTTTCCCATTATATGCAACTCCGATATAGCGCGAGTAAGCGCCACATAAAGAAGATCTTTGTTAATTCTCTTTTTCTCTTCAGCTAAATCAACATGCCCCTTATCTTGATAATCAGCAAACATTTCTTTGCTGACGCCCACAATAATAACAACGTCAAACTCCACTCCCTGCGCTTCATTCATCGTCATTGCATGCACTTTGTTGTTATCGCTAAAAGTACTTTTGAACTGAGTCAAATAATTCTCTTCTTTGGCTAATATTCCGACACTGGAAAAATTATTTGTCGCAATGATTTTTTTGATTTGTTCGATTTCTTCATCCTTGCTTTGAAAAATATATTCTTCCACCGCTTTTCCTTCCTTTAGCTGATCGAGTATTTCAATGTCATATCCCAATTTTTTGATATATCGCAAAATGTTTTTTGTGTTCCGATAAACTTTTTGCAGCGTTACCTTTCGTTCCTCTTCCATTTTTTCCTCGATATCTTCCCAATGGCGGATCGTTCCCAGCTTCACTTGCTGAGCCATATCTCCGACATAAACCGTTGATTGGCTTTTCTCGCTGATACAAGATTTTATAAGCCGCAATTGATCCGGCAAATAGTTTTGGAATTCGTCGATTACCGCTAAGGAATATTCCAAGGGTACCGCTTCCTTCTTCTTTTTTATGGATCCGTTCCTTTGCTGGATATATCGATCTCTAATCACACTTAAACCCTCGCTGCTCGCGTAAGATATTTTCAGAAGTAAGGTTAAGTCAATTCTGTCATACGCCCTCTCTTCCTTTTGACGCTGAAACAAAGTTTTTTTCTCGTTGTTCAAATACTTTCCATAAACTTTTTCAAGTATTGAGTGCGAATCTGATTTTGCATATGTCTGCTTGGATAAATTATTCAAAGCTTTCAATTTGTAAAACTCATATAAGTCCTTCTCGTACTCACTATCTCCGTATCTTTCCGTAAAATTACCATCCATGCCAAGAATCTCAAACGCCCATTCGGAAAAAGTAACGATTTTGACATCATCGATACCGAGCTCCGGCAGAAGATGGGAGAAATACTCCTTGGTGCCGTTATCCTGAACGAAGACTATGATGGATTTGCTGGTGTAGATGTCGGCCAAGTCCGGAGATTGAACAAGATAGGCCACCCGATGAAGAGCCAGGGTGGTCTTGCCGCTTCCAGCCGGACCGGAGATCAAAAACGATCCTTTATGATAAGCGCGAATTACCTGATCCTGCGCCTTTTCCATTTGAGCCACAATTTCTGGAAGAATGAAGCCTGTTTTTTTGGTGGAAAAATATTCTTCATATATCAGTTCCCGCGGCTCGGATATCGTTTCCGAAGACAGAAATTTTATTTTTCTATCAACAATCATAAATTGATCTTTCCTGAGCAGTTTTACTTTCTGTATCATTCCGTCCGGACGCTTATAGCTCACGTCGCCCGGCTTTTCAAACCGAATCACTGAAGCCGGAGTTATCCAGGAATAAATATCCCTGTCGCTGAATCCAAACTTGCCAAAGTAGATTCTGTTTTCTTTTTCTTCCCCGCTAAACACAATATCGCAGCGCACAAAATAGGGCGAGCCTTTTAAATGCTTCAGCTCATTGATTCTTTTTTCATTGTTGGCGATGATCGTACTCTCTACCATCTGGTCGGCGTAGGAAAGCGTGCTGAACCTCTCCTTGCTTAATTTGAGTGACTTCTCCACTTTAGCAAGACCATTTTTCAGGCTCATACAAACAGACGCCAAATGTTCCCTGGCGAGGGATAGAATTTTTTCTTTGTCCATAGTTAATAAAAAAACGACTTATAGTATAAGCTGGAAATTGCGTTTTTGGATACAATTTGACCCTGCTTATGTAAGTCGGTTTTCGCTAGAAGTAGGTAATATTGGCTGGTTTCAAGTGTTTTTGTATTTTCAGTATATCACATATTGGCGTTTTGGCAAATTAACGGCTGCTTATTAGTCTTCTAAAGATAAGAGTTGACAATAATCTGACAGCCTACACTTAGCTCAGCTCTTGCGTTAATGTCGATTATACTATATAATTTAACTGGAAAGGGACTTAAACACCCCTTTCAGACAATATATGAACAAAATACCAACAAAAGGTGAATATTTAGAGGTCTTATTAAGATCTCCCAAAACCGTCTTTTCTACAAAAGATGCGGCTTTATTATGGAACGAGACCGATAATGCCGTGGTTACTGACCGATTAAAAAAATATGTTAAAGCTGGAAAGTTAGTTCGACCATATCGCGGTTTGTATGCCAAAGATAAAAATTATAATCGCTTTGAAATTGCAACGCGAATCTATACTCCTTCTTACATCAGTTTCGAAACTGTTTTGACGAGAGCTGGAATCAACTTTCAATTCTATAGCAATATTTTTGTGGCTTCATACGTAACTCGAGATATTCAAGCTGGCGATCAGTCGATTTCATTTGTCCGAATGAAAGACTATGTTTTAAGTAACACGGTCGGCATTGAACATTCGGACGGAATTGCCATGGCTACCAAAGAGCGCGCGTTCTTGGACAGAATTTATGTGAGCAAAGATTATCATTTTGATAATTTAAACGCCTTGGATTGGGACAAGGTGTTTGAGATTTTGCCGATCTATAACAATAAGCGAATGGAAAAGAAGGTTGATGAGTATTTCGATCACTACAAAAGCGATCAACCAATTAAACCAGAAAAAATATGAAATTAGATTATTCAAAACACAAAAATATCTTACTGCAGATTTTAAAGGACATTTATTCCGATACGTCTATTGCTCCCCATTTAGGATTTAAGGGTGGAACGGCCGCTTTATTGTTCTATGGATTAACTCGTGATTCGGTTGATTTGGATTTGGACTTGCTGAACGAAGAAAAAGAAATAGAAGTATTTGAAAAAATACAAAAAATTATCGCCAATTATGGGACGGTCGTCGATTCGAGAATTAAGAAATTCAATTTGCTTAACGTTCTTTCGTATGCGCCCGGTGCGCAAAAAATAAAAGTCGAGGTCAACCGAAGACAGTTTGGCTCGAAATATGATCTTAAAACTTTGCTTGGCATATCAATGCTGGTCATGATTGAGGAAGATATGTTTGCCCATAAGCTGATGGCCATGCATGAACGGATCGGCAAAACAAGTCGGGATGTTTATGATGTTTGGTTTTTCTTGGAAAACCGCTGGCCCATTAACAAAGAAATTGTCGAACAACGTTCCGGTAAAACTTTCAAAAAAGTGCTGAAAATGACGGCTGAACAGTTGGAAAAGCTGGATAATAAACACGTATTGGATGGACTGGGTGATTTCCTGACAGATCCACAAAAAGATTGGGCTCGCGCCAAACTGAAAAGTGAAACGATATTTTTACTAAAAGCTCGAGCGGAGAGTGAAAAATAATAAAGGCAGATGCGTTTGGAATTAAACTCGATGATTTTAATGAAATAAAAATACTGATATGGAAAAACAAATATTTACAATCGGATATACAATACCGACATTTGATGAAAATTATGTTGATTTTTACGATGAGTTATCATTAATGGATGCTGATATTTTATTGATTTCGCCCGACTCGTTAGAGCCAAGGGGAGATTGGGTAAGTTTCACTACAAGCGATGGAGGTTGTTATAATGTTGCGGCATCAAAAACATACAAACAGAAGGTATTTACTTTAAGAAAAGAGATCGAAGACTATTTGAATGCAGGGAAGAATGTTTTTGTGCTTTTAACTAAAACAGAAGAATATCAACTCGCAAGCGGTGTATCTTCGGAGAGGAAAGGTCAAAATACTTTTCATACTGAGATGTATGGCAATTATAATTTCTTGCCTACTAAAATTGGCACATTAACATCAGTTTCCGGAAAGCATGTTGAATTTTCTGGAAACCCAGTATTTAGTGATTTTTATCAAAAATTTAAGGAAAATTTGGAATACCAACTTTATATAGAGAACCTAAGTGGAGCCCAGATAATTTTTACAGGCAAAGATAAGACGAAAGTTCTTGGAGCAATTTACAAGGTAGGAAATGGACACCTCGTGGTATTACCTTTTATAAAATACAATAGGAAGAAATTTATCACATATAAGAAAAAAGAAGATAAGAGTTACTGGACAAATGAGGCGATAAAATTTGGAAAATCGTTAGTTAAATCATTTGTTGATATAGATAAGGCTCTCCAAAAGGGCGGAGACAGAACCCCTCCTCCTGATTGGACAGGTGAAGTGAATTTTCAGTTAGCCCAAGAGCAAGTTTTACAGGAAGATATCAAGCAGAAATCAAATGAAATCGAAAATCTTATTTTGCAAAAAAATGAGTTGCTATCAAAAATAGATCAAGAGGTTCAGTTAAGAGATTTGCTTTTTGAGAAAGGAAAAACACTTGAAAATGCGATTAATTTGGCACTGGAAGTTTTGGGATATAAGGCGGAAAATTACAATGACGGAAATCTTGAGATAGATCATGTTATCACCTCACCGGAAGGAGACCGTTTTATTGGTGAGGCTGAAGGCAAAGATACTTCTGCTATAAATATTGATAAGTTTAGACAATTATCAACGAACATTCAGGAAGATTTACAAAGAGAAGAAGTTGAAAATCCTGCAGTGGGTATTTTATTCGGGAATGGCTTCCGACTTACAAAGCCAACTGAAAGAGCGGAGCAGTTCACGACTAAATGTATCAATACAGCAAAATCGTCAAATTGCGTTTTGATTAGGACCGTCGACCTTTTTAGGGTTGCAAAATATACAAAAGAATCAAGGAATAAAATTTATGCAAAAAATTGCCGAGATACAATAAATGATAGTCTTGGTAAAATTGTCGAGTTTCCGCCATTGCCTTAAACATAAAAATCCAAGCCATGGCCAATATTGGCCTAAAAATATGGAGAAAGAAACAAAACAACAAATTCTTGAACGGCAAAAAGAAATTGAGCAGGAAATCATGGAAATGCTCAAGGAAACAGGGAGTGCTTTTGCGCTGAAAGATATTAAAGACGCGATTTTCAACGAAGCAGAGCGGGATGATTTTACACATGTTGTCGCTATGTTCGATCGAGGCGGCGACGCTTCGGAATTGGAGAATGTGCTTGAACTCGTAACCGATGCCTGGAATTATTTTCCGCACAAAGCCCTGGGTGGCATTTCCCCAGCCGAAAAGGCGTAAGCATATCAGTAAAAAGGAAGAGATATGACAACATTTGTTAAGATATTTAGAACTATTTTAACCGCAGACAAAGATGCCAGTCGCAAGGCGGCACGCGAGGTGCGGAAATTTTTGTATCGATCGCATAGCAACAGGAATAATTATGATGATATTAAAAATATCATCAACAACGCGCCAATTGAGTATTCTGAAATTTCCGAGGATTGGCGGCAAGAAAATTTTGTCATAGCTGTGTCGGTTATTTATTATTTGCACGACAAAGAAAACCGGCCGGATTTTCTTTTCCCATGGCTGTTTCATCTGCTTTGGCATAAAAATGGCAACATCCGCCATGCGGCGGTGAGAATGATCGAGCATGAGCTCGGACCACTCACCTATCACCTTCGCTGTCCTGGCAAAAAATCTTCATTTCACGATTTTTCTCCCGAGCAGGCCGATTATATTATTTCCAGATTATTCGAGGGTTTGCATATCTTGATGAATGATTCATGGAAACCGATGTATAAAAAATATAAGTATATTGAATCTTTGCCAAGCGGGACATACAAATCAGCCCAAATGATTTTGAACCGCCTGGAAGAATATTGCGGTGATAAATACATAGATCGTCTGAAAAAATCGTTATCTGCAAAATGATACAATTATTGCAACTCCAACCCGTCAAACGGCGCCTCCCCGTGCATCATTTTCACCGCCGCTTCCATTTCATACGATTTCCAGCCATTCAGGATAACGGTTCTAAGTTCTCGCGCCGCTCGGAGCAAGCAAAAATAGCCTCATTTGAGGCTATTTTTTACAATTTATTCTATTCCAAATTTTTATAATGATTTCTTATTTCAATTTACCCCTTCTTCGTTTCAGAAAGACAATAAGCAAAAATATAGTTGCGATGATAGCAAGTGCGATGATTCTCTGAATCCAGATATTCAACGGCTTCGGATAATTTTCATTTTTTACAACCTCGCTCCCAATCCACTTATCTGACTCTGTAGCTTGTAGGACACTCTTTTTGTCTGCTATGATCTCCCTCCCTAAAAACTTTCCACTTTTTATCATAGCCATCCGGTTGTCAAACTCGTCCATCTTCGCTTTTTTGAAAGCTTCTATTTTCGCATGGCAATTAGTCGGGGGAGAAAAACCAAATTCAGGGAAAACAGAAACGACTTTGTCACCATATGCTTTGATAGCTTCGCACATAATTATTTCTTGACCATCCGAATTGAAAAATAGAATCCCAAAATTCGGAAGCGGCAGTTCTTGACCTTTGGCAGCGAGGTAACTAGGTGCTAGAGGATAATCTTCGTATTTTTTCGCAACCTCGGAAAAATCACTGCGTAAATTCATAAATAACTGGGATAGATTATCAACGCCGGCTTTGGCGAGAAGTTTTTCAATGAATGTTTCGCCCACTTGATAATGAAGAACCGTAACCGCGCCATCCGATCTTAGTTTTGTGCCATAAATTTTTCTTTCTTGAGGAGAAAGTTTATCGTAGGCAGCTTTAATGTCGACCCTAAACGACCGGAGAACATCTGAACCCCCGAGAGCCTTATTGACGAACATTGAGCAAACATTGGCCTGGCCTTCAGAAAAATATTGGTCAAATTCAAATGGGTACTGGATTAAATGGCACGACTCATGATAAAAAGTGGTATTATTAAAAGCGGACTCCTTGATGATAATTTTTTTTCTTTCTGACCTAGCAGAGCCTGTGACTCCGTCAAAGCGATCCTTGGTGGTAATATCCATGATTTTCCAGATTTCGGTATTCTTATACGCTATTTGGTAGTCATCGAAAGAATCCGGTACGATAGCTATTTCTAATTTGTCAATGCTAGTACTGCCCCATTCATCTAAAGCGGGCATCATTTTTATGATTATGTTTCTAAATATCTGAACTGTATTCGGATCCAAACCGTCCCGATAATCAATAAAGTATTTCCCCTCATTATTTATGCTGAATGTATGGATGCCTGAAGCACGGGCGTCAGAAACAAGGCTAAAAAAGAATAGCAGTAAAGAGATAAAAAATATGACAATATTTTTTTGTTTTGAAATCATTTTATAAATAACTATTTGTAGTAATTGATTGCAAAGGCGATACTCGTGTTATGTTTTTATTATGCCATAAATCCGGATAAATTAGAATAGTTAGTCTTAACTAATAATGCGAAAATAACAGAAAGACGAAGTAATATTAACCAAATCTACCCCTGTATCAACTCTCCCACCCACTTTAAGTAAAACTCAATATTCGGATAAGTTACACTAAGATTTATTTGTCGATAATAGGACCATTTTGAGAGCAAGCAAATTGAAGGCTTATATAAGCCTTCTTTGTTTAACTATATCATTTTTTAATTAATATCTTGACTTTTTGTATCATAAATGATACAATTATAGTATAATTTAGAGTATAAATGATACAATTATGCCAATTTATCCCAAATTAAGCGAAAGGCAAGTTGCCATTGTTGATTTTGCCAAGAAGCAGATATCCTTTCAAACAAAGGACGTTTTTTCTGAAACCGGAAAAAAATTCAATGTCAAGCGACTGACTATTGTTCGCGACCTGTCATTTTTAGAAGAAAATGACATATTGAAAAAGCGCGGAAAAGGAAGATCGATAGCATACGAGATTTCCCGGAAATATTTGGCGCTTGAGAAAATCGACAGTAAAAAATATTTCTCTCTCCCTTTTTTAAATAGAAATGCCAAGCCGTTATTTGATGACGAAATTTTTTCTATATTGAATGACGGTCTTTTTTCACCGGAAGAAATAGAAAAGTTGGAAGAAATAAATAAAAGGTATGTCGAAACAAATAGCAAGCTAGCTAAAGAAAGTCCGGTGATTCTTCGAAAAGAATGGGAACGTTTGATAATAGAATTGTCATGGAAGTCTTCAGAAATTGAAGGTAATACTTATACCTTGCTCGAGACCGAGGCGCTCCTTCGCGAAATGCGTTTCGCGAAAGGTAAGGATAGGGCGGAAGCACAAATGATTTTGAACCATAAAAAAACGCTTGATTTCATTTTGGCGAATTATGATTACTTTGCCAATATCGACCTTGATAAAATTATAAAAATCCATGAGATGCTGACGGAAAAAGTGGATATAAAAAAAGATTTTAGAGATCATCCAGTGGGAATCACCGGAACGATTTACCGGCCTTTGCCTAAAAGAAAAGATATTGAAACGGCTATGAAAAAATTGACGGAAGTTCTTGAGGCGGTAGCAAATCCATATGTCAAATCTTTTATTGTTCTCGTTATGATTGCTTATATCCAACCATTTGAAGACGGAAACAAACGCACGTCGCGCATTGTCGCCAATGCCATTTTACATGCCCATGGCAAATCTATGCTATCCTATCGCAACGTCGACGCAATCGAGTATAAAAAAGCGATGCTTCTTTTTTATGAGCAAAATAATATTTCATATATAAAAGAAATATTCATTGCTCAATTCGAGTTCGCGGTGAAAAACTATTTTGAACAATAAAAACTATCAGGAACTTGTTGAGCATAAAAAAATCACACAAAATGTTTGGGATAGGAAAAAAAGAACTAAAAATATTGAAAAGTCTGAACACTCCCGGAAAGATCCAGGATTTTCTGAATTTGATGCCAATGAATTTCGAGAAAAATGGAGATACCAGCCTTTCTCCTATGTCAGTTTTGGAAGAAAATACTTGTCATTGTATGGAGGGTGCGGCTCTAGCGGCTTTGGCTCTTCGGATAAATGACTACCCCCCTCTTTTAGTCGATCTTAGAGCCAACAAGAATGATTTTGACCATGTCATCGCCGTTTTTAAGCGTGACGGCAAGTGGGGTGCCATCTCAAAAACAAACCACGCTGTTCTTCGTTACCGGGAACCGATCTACAAATCCATCAGAGAACTGGTCATGAGTTACTTCCATGAATATACGGATGATCATGGAAGAAAAAATTTGAGAAATTTCTCGCGACCCCTGAATCTCAAAATTTTTGATAAGCTTGGTTGGATGACAACCAAAGAAGAAATTGACTACATTCCAGAATATCTTGATAAAGTCAGACACTATCCGATTTTAAACAGAAAACAAATATGCGGACTCCGAAAGGCAGACGAGATTGAGCGTAAGGCTGGAGATATTATTGAATGGAAAAAATAGAGGCCTCTTTTGAGGCCTCTATTTTTTTCCTAATTCACAAAAGTCAGCGCGATTCCTTTTTGCTCCGCGCGGCCAGTGCGGCCGATGCGGTGGATATAGTCGTCATATGTCGCCGGAAGATCAAAATTGATGACATGGCTGACGTTCGGAATATCCAAGCCTCTTGCCGCTACATCAGTGGCAACCAAAATTTCGACAACATTATCCTTGAACATTTTGAGCGCGCGTTGCCTTTTCGCTTGAGATTTATTACCATGGATACATTCTGATTTGAAACCCTTGAGATGTAAATTTTTTGACAACTTGTCCGCGCCGTGTTTGGTACGGGTAAAAATCAACACTTTTTGAAATTCCACTTGGTTCAAAAGATCGTGAAGCACTTCCGATTTATCCTTGCCCATAGTCACCCGGACGATATCCTGGTCAACAAGAGCCGAGGTTTCTCCGGTCTTTATGGAAATGCGTTCTGGATTATTCAGAAATTGTCTTGTCAAATTCTCGATCTCTCTGGAAAACGTAGCGGAAAAAAGCATCGTCTGTCTTTTTTTGGAGACGAGAGATAAAAATAATTTCACATCCGGCAAAAATCCCATATCAAACATCCGGTCAGCTTCGTCCAAAACGATATTATTAAATCCTGATAAATTAAGCACCTTTCGGGTGATCAGATCTTTTAGACGTCCGGGTGTACCGATAACCATATTATGCCGCAATCGGAGTTCGGAAATTTGTCTTCCGATGTTAGCGCCACCAACAACAACCACGGAATAGAGGCGAAGCGCACGAGCCAAAGCGATAAATTCGTCCTGGATTTGGATAGCCAGCTCGCGAGTCGGAACAACGATAAGCACTTTTTCCCTTGGGTTCAAAAGTATTTTGTTAATCATCGGGATAAGAAAAGCGGCTGTTTTTCCAGTGCCGGTATTAGCCAGACCAATAACATCTCGCCCGGAAAGAACTGCCGGAATAGCCATATCCTGGATAGGAGTAGGCGTGACATATCCGCGGTTTTTTATCGTCTGCTTCAGTTCGCGTCGGATCTCAAGATCATTAAATGTATAACGAGGCACAAAAACTTCGACAGGTTTTAGTGCTTCAGTTTTATTGATAAAACGATTGATGTCGATCGCATCGCCAGAAAATCGTCCTCTTTTTGGATGATTGTAACTAGTTCCTGGCGGTCTTTTCCAACCGCTAGCGGCGCGCGCCAAACGCGCGTTGTTTCTTCTTCTCATTTACTTTGTCTCAAGCTCGAAGTCCAACTTTGCACCTTACAATTTTGCGCCGGAGCTTAAACATAAAAATTAATATTTTATGTTTATATACTCCGACCATTTCAAGAAAGAAGTATTAACATAAAAAGCAAGTATATCACTCCTGACTCATCTTGTCAAGGCATCGATAGAAAAATCCAAAAAACAATGTTAGGATAGGTTTATTATGAACACCAGCAAAAAAGAGGAATATTTTGATATCGTCGTCATCGGTGGCGGGGCGGCCGGGATGATGGCAGCGATAGCTGCCAGTTTTGATGGCGCAAAAATGGCTCTGATCGAGAAAAATAGGACTCTTGGAAAAAAATTGCTTCTCACTGGCAACGGCCGGTGCAATATCACCCAGATTAGTTTCGATACCCGCGGATTTATTGAAAAAATTGGCAAAAATGGCAGATTTCTCTTCTCTTCCCTGGCGGCTTTCGGTCCCAATGAAACAGTGGAATTTTTTGCCAGTTTAGGCCTTGAAGTGAAAACAGAAAAAAATGGCCGGGTTTTCCCAGCAAGTGACAAAGCGCAGGATGTTCTTCATGTCCTTGAAAAAGCCCTGAAAAAGAATGGGGTGAAAATTATGTTTAACCATAATGTCCTTGATCTAAAAATAAAAGATAAAAAAATAGAATACGTAGAGCTGGAAAACAAAAAGATTTATGCCGATAATTTTATCATTACGACTGGAGGAAAATCATATCCGGTGACCGGCTCCACTGGAGACGGATACCTGTGGCTCGCGCGTATCGGACATAAAATAAATTCCCCCACTCCCGCTCTTGTGCCTGTAAAAATAGTTGAATCCTGGATCAAGGATCTGCAAGGAATAAGTCTTGCGCAGACTGGAATAAAATTGATCCAAAATGGCAAAAAGGTGAAACTGGATCCGGGAGAGATTATTTTCACCCATTTTGGGATGAGCGGACCGGCTATCATTAATGCCAGCAAAACTATTGGCGAATATCTAAAAAAAGGCAAGGTATTCCTGGAAATTGACCTGCTCCCCACTCTGGGCATAGCCGAACTGGAAGAAAAATTAAAAAAAGACTTTGAGATACATAAGAAAAAAGATCTAAAAAATTATTTATCAGAAATATTTCCACGAAAGTTAGCAGTAAAATTGATAGAACTGTCCGGAATAGAAATTACCAGAAAAATTTACACAATTGCAAAATCAGAAAGAAACAACTTGGCCCGACTGATAAAAAATATTTGTGTAACTGTCAACGCGCTTTTGGATTTCGGGAGCGCCATGATAACTTCCGGCGGAGTGGATCTAAAAGAAGTTGAACCCAAGACAATGCGTTCAAAGATCGTCCCTAATCTATTTTTAGCCGGAGAAATTTTGGATCTCGATGGCCCGACTGGCGGATATAATCTGCAGATCGCCTGGACAACAGGACGCACGGCTGGCATCAGCGCGAGAGACAAAAAAGGCCTCTAATAAGCCATGCCATAAACATCGCTTGACAAATGCCCATAATAGACATATAATTGGTTACAAGTCCCAATAAGCATGCAGGTAGAAGACTAGTCGAACTTTTTTGCACAGCTTCCAATGGTACTAAATTTAATTAAAATATTGTCTATTACAAATGGAACAAGGAACAATCAAAAGACTGACTGACCGAGGATTTGGCTTCATTGCCAGAGAAGGTCAGGACAAAGATCTTTTTTTCCACTCAAAAGAACTTCAGGGCGTGACCTTTGAAGAACTGCGAGAAGGTGACAAAGTTCAGTTCGAAGTGGCTGAAGGCCCTAAAGGACCGAACGCTGTCAACGTATCAAAAGTTGCCTAAACACTTTTGAAGTATTTAACAAAAACCACCCTGTGAAAGCGGGGTGGTTTTTTGTTTTATTATCTTAGGACTCGCGCGTTGACCGCTATTCCAACTTTTCAAAAAGCTAAGCTTTATGGACAAGCCCAGGCATTTCAAAAAGCTTAGCTTTGAGGAAATGCTAACGATAGTAGCTGCGCAAATCCTGTATTGAAAAAATATTCGGGGATTTTCTATTTCACCGGAATATTTTTCTCCATTTCTTTTTGAAATTCTTCCGGATCAGGCATGCTTTCCCGAAAATCCTGTGATTTTTTCTCCCACTCTTCGCTTTCTTTACTAAATTTATCAGCACTTTCCTCTATCTCATTTAGGATCGAGTTATTATTTATCCGATTATTTATTTCTTTTTTCGCTTCCCTTATTCCCCACCATCCGAGACCAACTACGGCAACTAATATAAGAATGACGATCAAAAGACATCCGCCGATGATCCACGGCCAAGGACTGCTGGATTTAGGAGGCACAGGAGTTGCTGGCGGCGCAGCTGGCGCGGGCGGGTAATAAACAGGAGGAGGGGTCGGAGTTGGTTGAGGTGCTGGCGGCGGCATTACTGGAGCTAGTGGTGGAGCGGGCATCGGTTGCGGCGTCATCGGAGCTGGTGCCATCGGTTGAGGAACCACTGGCGGTGGCGCCACCGGAGCTGGCGCGGGAGCTTGGTTTTGTTGTTCCATATTTTTGTTTTTATTATTGCCGTTTACATAGAAAATATAGCATAAAATTTAATTTTTAAAAATGCCGACTGGTTTTTTATTTGAAAAAATCCGGTTTTTGGCGGATAATGAAGCTATGGAAACAAAACAAAAAATTATCCATTGGCTGCCGAGAATTTTGAGCTTTGGTTACGTTCTCTTTTTTTCACTCTTCGCGTTTGACGTTTTTAGCGGTCCTTTCAGCTGGACAATGATCCTGGCTTTCGCTGTCCACCTTCTCCCGTCTTTTCTTCTTCTTATAGCCATCGTTGTTTCCTGGAAATATGATCTTTTTGGTTTTTTTATCTTTTTTGGTTTCGCTGTCGGATATGTTTTTATGGTCGGCTTTGACCGGCCTTGGAGCTGGTATGCCGCCATCTCCGGCCCCTCGGCCGTTGTCGGGATCCTTTATCTTCTTAGCTGGCGCCAGAGGAAACATCATTGAAGAATAGATTATTGTTAACGTGTTGACAATAGCATTAACGTATGTTAACATAGTGACAGAGAAGTTAACTAATATAAAGCCCTTGTTTGTGAGTAAAAATGGCTTTTTTTCAACAACTGAAGCAGCAAAAATACTCGGAATCAGCCGGATTGCCGTGTTTAACCGTGTAAAAAGAGGCTCTCTGAAAGCTATCCGGATAGGCAAAAACTGGGCAATTCCCAAGGAAGAGCTGGAAAATAATCTGGGTCGTCCGCTAAGCGAGGAGGAAAAACGAATATTGTTAGAGGGTGTCCGTAAAGTTATTGCCGAATATGGAGAAACTTTGCGGAGACTAGGCAAAGAATAGTTATGATCAAAAGACTGACGATCATCGAAATAGAATTCATCGCTCACGCGATGGCCAGGGAAACATTGGCGTGGAACGAACCGATCCCCGACTTTTCAACGCGCTATCCGGGAAAACTGGAAAGTTGCCTGGCGATGCCGTTTCAAAAATTTTCCAGAAAAAATTTATATGAAGGTCTTATTGGAAAGGCAGCCATTATGTTCTATCTGATGATTAAAAATCATCCCTTTCAAAACGGCAACAAGCGTATCGCGGTCACTACGCTTCTTTTGCTTCTCTACAAAAATGGAAAGTGGATCAGCGCTTCCAATGAAACTTTATATCGGTTCGCTGTTCTCGTCGCCCAAAGTCCGGCTGAACTGAAAAAAGAAATTGTCATTCTCATTGAAAATTTCTTGGAGAAATATGTGAAAGATGCAAAATAGGGCAGCTGGAATTTCAATTAGAGATTAAAAAACCGGCATCGCCGGATTTTTGTGTCTTTAAGGACTCGCATGTTTGCCGCTATTTTAGCTTTTCAAAAAAGCTAAGCTTTAGGGAAAAGCCCCGGCGTTTCAAAAAACTTAGCCTTGAGGAGATGCCAACGGTAACAAACGCACGAGTTCCATTTCATTTCCTCCAATCGCTGATTTCCAACTTTCCCCTGCCTTTGTCTTTGATGACTAGCTTCTGCTTTTCCTTCCAGCCATATTTTTCCACCATCTCCTTGGGGATGGTCACGGAATAGCTATACACGCTGGATTTTTTGAGTTTGATGATGTTTTTTTCTTTCATATTTTTTATTTTAATTATTTTTTAGAGGCCTCTATAGTTGCTTCTATTTTATCTTACCACCGCCCGGTTGGGAAATCCAGAAGTGATGAATACTTGAAAAAATTCAAATTTTGACGGATAATACAGCAGCGGGATGGCATTCAACTGGAAATGAATTAACCCGCCCCTCCTAAATATTATTGTATTAAGTTTATATGGACGATATTCAGTTGGAAAAATTATTAAAAGATTTAATTTCGCTTCCCCACAATGAAGAAATTTCCAAAGCATTAAGAAAAGAAGTTAAGATGTACCCCGAAGTTGCCATCCGTGAATTTGTTGCCAACGCGCTTATCCATCAAGATCTTTCGATATCCGGCGCGGGACCAATGATAGAAATATTTGATAATCGTATAGAAATTACCAATACTGGTGAGCCACTAATTGAGACTGATAGATTTATTGACCACCCGCCTCGCTCTCGAAATGAAGACATGGCATCTTTTATGCGGCAAGTTGGTGTCTGTGAAGAAGGAGGCACTGGTATCGATCGGGCATTAATTAACATAGCCTTATATCAATTACCCGCTCCTAGTTTTGAAAAGTTTGACAACTTCACTAAGATTACCTTGTACGCTCATAAGGATTTAAAAGAAATGACATTGGATGATAAAGTACGCGCCTGTTTTCAACATTGTGTTTTAAAGCATATTGAAAAATCAAGAATGACAAACGCAACTCTCAGAGAACGACTTGGTATCGGCGAAAAAAATTATCCGGCCGCCTCCGCAATTATCAAGGCAACAATAAAAAAAGGATTCATTAAAGAATCGGAAAAGCCAAAAGAATATGTTCCAATTTGGGCTTAAAAACCATGTAGTGATTTTGTCAACTTTATTGCTATTTTACCAAAAAATGCCTTATATATGCCAAATATCATGTAGTAGCCATGTAGCACAATTCAACTAATAACCCTAAAAATCCTTAAACCCCACCCCCCTTAAATCCTTTTTCACCCTATTCACAAATTTCCCAAACTGCCTGGCTTTGTTTCTTTTTTCCAGCTTGCTCGATTCGTTGTGCCGGGCTTCTTTTTGGAGAGTGATATAGTTTTGAAACTTTCCCGCGTCCAGCGTGCCGGACTTTGCGGCAGCGAGTACCGCGCAGCCGGGTTCGTGAGTGTGTGTGCAGTCATCAAACTTGCAATCATTGGAAAGAGTCGCTATTTCATCAAAGATACTATCAACGCTGGAAAGCGTATCGCCAAGACCTACTTCACGGACACCGGGATTGTCGATGACAATGCCGCCGGAATCCCCGCCTGCGCCTAGGCTTCGGCGGGCAGGCAGAAAATACATCTCGCGTCTTGTGGTCACATGTTTTCCTCTGTCGGAATATTCACTCACGTCTCCGGTCTTGATAGTCCCTTCGCCAAGTAAAATATTGATAAGCGATGACTTCCCGACGCCAGACGACCCCAAAAAACAATATGTCTTTCCTTTGATAATATTATCTTTTAGCGCTGCTAGTCCTTCGCCGGTTTTGGTGCTAGTGGCGAACACGCTCACATCGCCCAGTCTTGTTTTTATCTCCAAAAGTTTTGAATTCAATTCTTCTTTGGAAATTAGATCAATTTTATTAAGGATGACAGCCGGCTCGATGCCACCGTCTCTTGCTATGGCAAAATATCTCTCAAATCGGTTGAGATTGTAATCCCGGCCGACCGACTGGACGACATAGGCCGTGTCGATGTTGGCCGCTATCATCTGAATTTCATTTTTTTCGCCAGACCTGTCACGGTCACCAAACTTTCTTTTCATCACAGTACGCCTGGGCAAAATGGCGCGGATGACCGCTTGTCCCTCACCGCTCTCTTCGATCGCCACCCAATCACCGACAGCTGGATAGTCCTCTTTCGATCTGGCGTTATGTCGAATTTTTCCGGTAATTTTGGCCAGATACGTTCCATCAGTATTTTTGACACTGTATGCACCTTTCGTTTCCGTTGTCACCCGAGCCACAGCAAAACCATCAAGGCCAAGTTTTGCCCGATTGGATTCGAAGAACGGGCCATACCCCAGATCTTCCATCGTCAATTTTTTGCTTTTCTTTTCCATTGGTTCCTTATTTACTCTATCACCACCGAAGCAAAAGACAAAATTATGATAAAAAAACAGCCGGCCTGCGATAATAATGCGGGTCGGCGGCCATGGTCGATAGTCAATCTATAATTTTGCCCTCGTCAGCAGGCCGACAAATCCTGTTGGCTCAATGCCGTTATCAGATTGAAATTTTTTCACGGCTTCAGTGGTAATTTCCCCATAAATCCCGGTGATGTATTGGGAATCAAGCAGGCCTAATTGATGGAGTCTTGTTTGAATATTTTTTGTGCCTTCCGGAACTGCCGGGTCATAATAATCGCCGCTTTCTCCGCTTTCAAAGGAAACTTCATCCAGATCTATCTCTTTGTTGGCTTTTTCAGTATCCGCATCAGGATTGGTTATATATATTTTTCTTTTGTGGTCAGATTTATTTTCTATAAGCTTAGTGAAGCAAAACTTAGCCACCAGCTCTTTTCTAGATTTTTTGTCCACTGAAGAAGCTTTATGATTTCCAATTTTCACCTCGGCATCTTCGTCAAAATGCTCGCCTTTGATGACCAGTTTCAGCCGTGACGTACAGCTTTTATTAGTGTCTTCATACCGATAAGCTTTCCAGGAATCAATATGAGCTCTTTCAGAATCATCGTTTTCGTCGTCATTTTCTCCTTCCTCGGTTTCAGCGATGCTGGTATATTGGGTTATGGCGAAATAAGAAGCATGAGAAGCATTAAAAGAGCATTGTCCACCAGAGACTTCGCAGTCAACTCCCATAGGCTCCCAACCATCATCGCCGCCATCACTTCTTGAAAATATATTCAGGCTTTGCCCGTTATAAGCACTGCCAACAATGAAAGTGATGGTAACAGGATTAGAAAAAGACAAAGTGGTATTCGGCACTCCAAAACGGAGTTTATTTATAATTCTGGAATTATTAGGATCGACGGCTTCGGCATACCATTCGCCAGCATTAAATGTTCCGCCCCCTTCTTTTGTAATTTTAGTTTCTGATGAAAAAGTAAACCCGAAGCCTTCTGCGGCTGAAGTATAGGTGTATCCTCCGGGAAATTCTATAAATTCAACTGCACTACTACTGCCCCCCCACCAATAGACATCGTGAGTAATCCCGGAGTCGATATACAAACCATTAGTCCAGTTGAGCGTGAGAGAATTTACACCCTTGGTGGCTATTGCCTCATAATCATAATATCCTTGAGCCATCGCGGATGTGTAGGTATATGACCAGTTTCCGGCAGCATCAATCGTTGTTACGTTTTTTACGTCTCCGCCCTCTACCTGCACCGTTATGGTAGTAGTGCCCACATCAGCCGCATCGATGCTTCCCCTAATAGTCGGTGTCGTGTCCGGAGTCGACAGGGCATAGGCTTTGAAATTATTCACATCCGCCTCGGCTTTTTCAGGAGACACAAAAAAACAGCTGAAAAAAACGATTAGCGCCAAAAGTAGAAAATATTTTTTGTTTTTCATTTTTTTGCTTCCCCTATAAAAACATAACCCGTGCTTGATATTACTATACCACAAAAGGAGGCCTCTGGTGAAATGGCTCCTGAAATTAAAACAGGTCCGGCCAGTATTATATTATACTCTAATTATTAACGGAAAATTATGATGTGGGGTTATGGACCTATGATGGGAGGGTACGGCTTTGGTCTTTTTGGCGGATTACTGCAAATTATCTTTTTTGTTTTTATCATTTGGGCAATCGTCTCCCTGTTTCGCTATGGACGATACATGGGCGGATGCGGCCCGATGAGAGGCTATGACCACAAGCATGGCGGCAGTGAAAACGCTTTGGAAATCTTGAAAAACCGCTATGCCAAAGGTGAGATAAATAAAGATGAATTTGAGAAAATGAAAAAGGACTTGGAGTAGACAAAAAAATAAGTTGGGGATAAAAAATAGTCGGGCGCTATAATAAAATGGCTAAACCTAGCCATTTTTTTATTTATATCTAAATTACCTAAAAAAATATTTGTCAAATAAGCGTCTTTATGCTAGTCTGGTGAATCATAAATGTAATTAAAATTTTATCAAACATATGGTAAAAAATAAGAACTTCTATCTAATAATCACAGCCCTTGTCGTGGGACTGACTTTTGTCGCGTTCTCCGGTGTCCAGAAAGCTAACGCCCAATGGGGTGAATTTGATAATAGTGGAGATGATTATGGCCAGAGTTGGAGCGAAGATGGAACCGGCTGGTATGATAATAATTCCGATTTAAACTGGATGGATACTGATCAAGATTGGAATAATTCCGGATTTGATTGGGGTCAGGATAATTCTGACTCCGGTTGGTATGATACAGGATATGATAATTATGCTGCTAACAACGAATATCAGGACTCTCATCGATGCTACGGTTGCGGAGATGATATTTATAATTACAAAGAAAAAAGAAATAATTGCAAACACAAGAAAAGGCCTATCCCAGAACCAAAGCCTTTTCCAAGACCAGAACCTTTCCCAATGCCTATTTTTACTCCTGACGGCAAAAGTGAAAATAGCAATATCAATAACATCTCAATAGACAATGCTAATAATAACTTTCAAAATCAGAACATAGGATGGGAAAATGACTGATACTATTTAGAATAGTTTTATTACGTAAACATATGACTAATATCATGAAAAACTATATAAAAATAACTATCCTCTCTATTATTCTGATGGGTGGTATACTTCTTGTTTTTTCAACGGCGAATGCCTGTGAGCAGGGTGGCAATGTTGGATGCAACCCTCCTATTCCCGAGCCACGGCCAGAACCTAGACCAAAACCCCAACATCAACCAATCCGCATTGAAAGATTTATTGCACAAGCTGATAAATCCACCAACACTAATAATGTTGTTGTTTCTAACACCAACACTAATACCCAATCTCAAAGTATCGAGGTCAAGGTAAAGGTAAAGAAAGAAAAAAATAACAAAAAATCAAAAAATGAAAAGAAAAAATCTTCTAAAAAGACTACAGCCACAACTAAAAAACTGCCGCGAACCGGAAGCTCTACTGCAGGGTTTGCAGGTCTCGGGCTTGTTTCTTGCGTTTCTGCGTTAGGAATAAAAAGATACTTTTGGAAACTGGCATAAATTACATAAATTAATTTGTCGGCCAGCTCCTATCGGCTATTCCTAATCATATGTTTTTAATCTTTCTAGCCAATCTTTTTAAGCAATACAAAGAACACTGGAAAAAGGCCACTTTGACTCTCGGCCTTTTTTTAGGAATCTTTTTCCTGTTGTTTAATGTTGTCAATTTTGACTTTAGTTCAGTTGCTAATAGCGATTCTAACGATAAAACAGAAAAGAAAAGCGCCGAGGAAGAAAATAAATGGCAATTCAAAAAGAAGCCTCTGTCTGTGGCTAACGCCGCTCCCCTTAGCGCCAACGAATGGACCAGGGAATATGGATTAGATGATAGTAACAATAAACCCGGCGATGATCCGGATGGCGACGGGCTGCCCAACAAACTAGAGTATGCTCATATGACTGATCCTCTGAAGGCTGACACTGACGGAGATGGCTATTCCGATAAACAGGAAATAATCAATGGTTATGACCCTGACGCGCCGGGAGACGCCAGACCCAATGCGGAAATAATCATCACCAAGATCGGTGTTTCTGCTCCGGTTATCTGGTCTAAAAACGATGATGAAACAAGCCTACAGGAAGATCTAAAAAAGGGTGTCGTCCATTTTCCCAAGTCCGCCTCTCCCGGACAGGATGGCAATATGGTTATTTCAGGTCATTCCAGCAACTATGTCTGGGTAAAGGGAAGCTATAACTACATCTTTAAAAACCTCAATAATCTTGAAAAGAATGATGAGATTAAAATAAAGGTAACTCAACAGAACAAAAGAATAATTAATTATACTTATAAGATAATTGATAAAAGAACAACCACCGCTGACGATCCATTCATCTTTGAACAAACAGCTAACCCGTCTCTTACTCTCTCCACTTGTTGGCCAATAGGCACCGCTCTCAAAAGACTTGTAGTGAGAGCAGAGCTGGTGAAATAAGATCATAAAAAAACTGTCCCGTTAAGCGGGGCGGTTTTTTATATCACTTTCTTTTAATTACTTTTTAAATTAAAATAAAGATGTATGAAAAAATATATTTATATCATCTTAGTCATAATCATTGTCCTTGCGGCAGTATTTTTTATTTCCCGGTCAAAGCCGTCAAAAGAAACTGCTACGCCGCCAGCAACACCGGTAGCGGAAAATAAGGCAGAAAAAATTGTCGAAGACCAGTCCGCTGCCACCGCTAAAAACTACCAGGAATCGAGTGAAAAATATAAATATCAAATTGCTGTTGTTTATCCCTTTTTTGACAGTCTAGCTGACAAAAAAATCTTGGATAGCATTAATAGCCAAATAGATAAAAGCGTGCAACTGGAAGTTGATAAATATATTGCTGAAGCCAGAAAAAACAAGATTGCCCCATCTTTTGGTTATCTTACCGGAAACTACACATATTCAGTCTCGGACGGAAAAGTATTGTCAGTAAAATTGGAAATGGAAAAACTTCTTTCCGGCGGCGCTGATCCTTCTAACTACTCCGTCACTCTGAACTATGATTTGGAAAATGGAAGACAAATATTATAGTATGTTCAAATCAAATTATCTAAAACTGCTGACTTTTTTTCTGGTTTTCAACTGGTTTATTTCTTTTAGCTGAGCCGCTCTTCTCCCTCATTTTATCCAGGAAGGGATGACTATGCAGCAAATAATTTTTGGTGCTATGCTCACTTTTTGGGGAGTGCTTTTAATGATTCTGTTGGTCAAATTTTTCGGTCAGAAGCTTGATTCTAAAACCTCCTGGTATATAGCAATAATCTTATCCTATGTTTATATTCTTCTTTTGATCAAAATTGTCAGCCCTTATCAGTTATATTTGGCTTTCTTCATTAATGGCCTAATCACTTTTTTCTTTTACGCTTTCTATAATTCTGCTTACTTCGAGGCTACGTCTCAAAAAAATATCGGGAAAAGTTCCGCTCTTATGTTTAGCATCGGTCCTCTGATTTCTCTTGTCGCACCGCTCTTTGCTGGATCGCTTGCTCAAATAAATTATCTTTATATCTGGATTTTATCCTTTTTCTTTTTTCTTATTCCTTTGTATTTTGTAAGATCACAGGAAAGTTTTACTATTAAATATTCGGTGAGGGAGATTATAGAAGAGATAAGATCTACCCGTCTTTTCATTTTTATCGGTGCTTTTTGGGAAGCAATGGCTTTTGGAATGATTCCTATTTATACCTTATTTTTTATCAAAACCCCCCTTGGTTATGGCGCTTTTTTATCATACTTGGGAATGATTGGAATCTTAGCCAATCTGTCGCTCGGAGTTTTTACTGACAAAATGCAAAAAAGAGTGTTTTTTCTTTATCCTGTAACCTTGGCTATGTCCGCTGTTACTTTTTTATTTTCCTTAGCAACAGTAAATATTTATTATTGGATTATCGCTTCCGGAGTTATCCAATTTTTTTATCCAATTTATAATAATGTTTCTCTGGCTATGGTCGTTGATACAAAACCGGATTTAAAAAAAGCCATAGTCGGAAGAGAACTAGTGCTTTCTTTAGGGAGAATTGTCGGACTGTCCTTAGCTTTTTTGAGCTTCACTTTCGAACGCCAGCCTTTTTATATTTTTATTGTCCTTGGAACCGTTATGCTCTTTTTTCCGCTGGCTCTTTTTTGGCGAACAAAAGTGGTTAAAAAATATTCGTATTTGTAATTTTAAGCAGAGTTAGGCACAGGCTTAAAATGAAAAAGGCAAGACACGCGTGTCCTGCCCCAGAAACAAAAAGGGAGCGACTTCTCTCGGGAAAAAGTCATAATCCCATTTTGGTTTTTATCCCCTGTAAAATTTCTTGCGCTTTAGGGGAAGGCGGATCAAAAGAGATACCAAGCAAATTCAGGGCCTCCTCCATTTCTTTAGCTACCATAAACTGAAGGTTATTTCTTTCCCATCGCTTGATGCTGTACTGGGCATCAACATAGATGGTTAGAATCTTTGCTCCTTTCTCATCATTCTCTGCTTCCCTGATTTTTTTCGCTAACACCAGAAGCGTTTCGGGAGAATAGAACGCTTGTTCAAGCCCTTGCCAATAAATGATGAGTGGTCCACCTTTTTTCAATATTTCTTGAAGAACGTCTGGCATTTCCATATCACTTACCTCCTAGAATTAAGATCAATGGCAGTTTCCTTTTGTCGCCCACTTGAATATATATTAACGTTTATGTACTTAAAAATCAATTACTTCCTATATATCTGCAAACTATTCATCACTACCGTCACGGAACTAAATGACATCGCCCCGGCGGCGATCATAGGATTGAGAAATCCAAAAGCAGCCAAGGGGATAGCTAGGATATTATAGAAAAAAGCCCAGAAAAGATTTTGCTTGATGATAGAAAAAGTGGCTCGGGAAAGTTTCCCGGCCGTTACTACTTTTTCCAGATTATTAGTCAGAAGAATTATCTCTCCTGCTTCTTTGGCCACATCTGATGCACTACCCATAGCCACGCCAAGATCCGCTTGCACAAGTGACGGCGCGTCATTGATACCATCGCCCACAAAAGCCACCCTTTCGCCCCTGTCTTGCAATTTTTTTATCTCCTGGACTTTTTCGGAAGGGAGAATTTCTGCTCGAACATAGGAAATTCCTAAACTTTTGGCAACTGAGTGCACGGTCGCCATATTATCACCTGAAATAATGCCAACATGAAGCCTCGCTCTTTTCAGTTTTTCAATGACCTTTTTGGCCTCGGGTCGGACTTTATCAAAAATTTGGATAGCACCGATCACTTTTTTGTCGTGTCCGACAAAAAGCCAGGAACCGCCCTCCATCTCTGGAGTTTTTAGTAATTCTTTCGCCCAGGAAGTATCAACTTCCTTTTCTTCTAAGAGCTTCATATTCCCCAAAAAGAGTGGGATATTATGATCTTGAAATATGCCGCTAAGCCCTCGGCCCCTTGTTTCCTGAAAATTAATAACATTAACTTGTCCGCTCTTTTTTTCTACTGCGTATTTTTCCACTGCCACTGAAAGCGGATGAGTGGAACTTTGCGCAAGACTTCGAGCAATTGACAACACATTTTCAGCAGCAAAACTAAAATTATCATTGACAATCAATCGACTGACCCTTGGCGTACCCATCGTCAGTGTCCCGGTTTTGTCAAAAAGCATCATGGTGATATTTTTGGCTCGTTCAAAAATCTCCGGATTTTTAATGAGTATGCCTTTTCTTGCGGCTTGCCCTATACCAACCATAATGGCCGTCGGTGTAGCTAGCCCCAAAGCGCAGGGGCACGCTATGATCAAGACCGTAATAGCTCTTGTCAGACTAGTCGCAAATATGCCGCCAGAAAAATAATTTAAAATAAAAGTAGAAATAGCTATAAACAACACGACTGGAACGAATATGCCAGAAATCTTGTCCGCCAGTTTTTGCACCGGAGCTTTGGCCATTTGCGCTTCTTCCATCGTCTTGATGATTTGGGCTAGCGCCGTTCCCTCCCCTGTTACAGTCACTTTTATTTTCAGTTTTCCATTTTCATTTAGAGTAGCGCCATAGACGGATGAGCCGATATTTTTATCAACCGGTATCGATTCTCCGGTAAGCATTGATTCATTTACACTGGACTCACCTTCTATCACTTCCCCATCAAGTGGAATTTTTTCACCGGGCAAAACTCGTACAATGTCGCCGACTTTCACTTCATCTATATTTTTTTCTATCTCCTGATCTCCTTCCAGCACTCTGGCTTTTTTAGCGCCCAGTTCTAGAAGTTTTTTCATTGCAACGCCAGCCCTTTTTGTGCTTTTGGATTCGAAAAATTTTCCAAGAAGAATGAGAGTGATGATGACTGCAGCCGTTTCCAAATACTCTTCCATTCCATTGGCTATTGCCCATAAGCTATAAAAATAAGCAGCAGATGTTCCAAGAGATATCAAAGTGTCCATGTTGGAACTGAATTTTCTGGCCAGTTTTATAGCCATATAATGGAAACGCCAGCCGAAATACCATGCCACAACAGTTGCCAAAAAAATGTGGATCCATATGATCAAGTCCAATCCTCCAACCATTATTCCTGATCGAATTTTTATGAACATTTCCAAAACAAGGGGTAAGCTCAAAATGGCTGACCATAAAAAATCTTTTTTGTCTATGTCCTCATTTTCACTGTGATGCATATGCGAATGATCACCATACGCGGGACCATTTTCATTTTCCGTGTCAGATGCCTGATATCCTGCTTCCGCCACCGCTTTTTTTATTTTTTCAATACTGACAATTTCCCTGTCATATTCTACCAACGCTTTTTTGGCGGCAAAATTTATCCGAGCATCCGTGATCCCTGGTGTGCGTGATAACTTTCGGGTAATTGATGCGGCGCAACTGGCACAAGTCATGCCTGTTATATTTAAGATTATTTTCTTTTTATTCATATATTTTAATTCGCATGTGCGCTTTCGTAGTGCGCCATTCGCATACTATTATTCTACAGTAAACTTGCCCCTGACCATTCCCATCCAGCAACTAAAAGGAATTTCTCCGGCAGTCGTAGGAGTAAAATTAATTATATTTTTCCCGGAATTGATATTTTTTTCAATGTTAAGCTCGGGAATGATGATCTTGCTGGTGCACCCACTGACCGAGTCGCCATGGATTGTCCACTCTACCGGAACATTCTTTTTTATTTTTAGCGCCGCTGGCTGGAATCCCGAACTTGTTACGTGCATTTCCACTGTTTGAGTAATACCACTGCTCACCGACTTTGTTCCGGCTTCTGATGGATTTATTGTTTTATCGGCAGCTTCTTCTTGTTGGCCAGATGAAAAAATATTGTTTTTTACCCCCTTTAATGCTAGTCCGGAACCAAAAGTATATACAGCAAAGATCAGTATCATTATCCCGGCCACTTTTTTGAATATTACAATTTTTTTATTTTTCGTCCAGGAAGTAGTGATACCTAAAATTAAAAGTGCTGGAACCGTCCCCAAAGCAAAGGAGAATAATCCAAGTGATCCGACCCAAAAACTTCCGGAGGTGAGAGCCAAAATTTGCATACTTTGAGTGAACCCGCAGGGTAGAAAAAAGCTTAAACCACCTAAAACAACAGGCGCCATTTTATGTTCCGAATTTTCTAATTTCTTCCAGTTGGAAGTAAGACTTTTGGGAAGAGTAATTCCGATTTTAGATATCGGAGGAATAACGCCTAAAATATTGAAGCCGAGCCAAGCCATAACGACGGCGATTATTATAGTATAGATAGCAATAAAGTTACCACTGATATTGATCTCGCCACCAATGAGCCCCAAAACTCCGCCCAACACAAAAAAGATAATTAATCTTCCAATATGAAAAAGTAAATTAGGTGCCATTGCCCCCTTCCAAAAAGTTGCTTCTTCGGTTTTGTATTTTTCGGCAAAGGCGATGATAACTGCACCGACTACGGCAAGGCACGATGAAACTGATGCCACAAGCCCGACCAAAAAAGAAACACTTAAGTTAAGGGATGGATTGCCGATGTTGAGACTACCTAAAAAACCCATTTTTTGAAAGACACTAAAAAGAAAGAAAATTATTATCACTATTAAAAACGCGTAAATCGATTGCTTCCAATTATTTTTCTCCGATCTTTCACAATCAGCGCAACGCATAATTTTATTAAATTAGTTTATTAATTTTCAAAATCTCATCAATCATTTCCTGTTTTCTCTTTTCATTAGTTCCTTTCATAGCGTTTATGAAACAACTATTGAGATGGCGTGCTAATAATTTATCGTTAGCCGATTTCAAAAGCCCAATGACCGCCAGATTTTGCTGGAGAATGTCGATGCAATATTCTTTTCCCTCGACCATCTTAATAACATTCCCCAAATGGCTCTGCGCCTTTTTGAGAGCAATTGTAATTTGCTTATCCTCTTCCATAATACTTTAATTAAAAATTAAAAATTTTAAATTAAAAATTTCTTCGTTAGACCTCCCCCCTAGGTATATCCTATACTATACCCCATCTTCTGTCAAATTATCTACTTTGCATTTGCAAAATATATCAAAACTGGTATTATTACAGTAGAAAAACAATGGACAACACCAAGAAGAAAATACTGGTTGTTGATGATGATCATCATCTCCTGGAAACAATCGGGCATACATTGAAAGATGCCGGCTTTGAAGTTTTGACCGCGTATGATGGACAGGAAGGACTCAACACAGCCTATGCGCAGAAACCAGATCTTATCATATTTGACGTTATTATGCCTAAAATGGATGGCCTGACTGCCCTTCGCGAATTGCGAAAAGATCAATGGGGAGGGAATGTCCCGGTGATAATCCTGACCAATGCCAGCGACAATGACAAACTGGCCGAAGCCCTGGAGTTGGGCATAGATGAGTATATAATAAAGTCCAACGTCCAGTTGAGCCATATAGCCGAAAGAATAAAGCGCATGCTTGGTGTATAAAACAGGATGATACTTAATATAATTATAATTTCACGCCTTATCGGCGTTTTTTGTTTTCATCCCCCACCCCTTTTCTATTCTTTCATTTTTTTATTTTATAAGTTTCAATCTTTTAAAAAAGAGATTTTCGAAAAATCTCTTTTTTTCGCACCTTTGGCGCAAATAAAAAAGTGGTGGGGGATGAACTGAAATTATTTCACATTTCAGAAGTATTACAGAAGGCAACAGTAACAATTAATTTAACTTCAAAACAATGGCTAAAAGTGATAGAGGATTCGCTTCGATGGATCCTCAAAAGCAAAAACAGATAGCCTCCAAAGGCGGGAGGACTGTCAGTCAGGACAGGCGTCATATGGCGGAAATCGGCCGAAAAGGCGGGAAGTCGGTCAGTAAAGACAGGATGCATATGGCGGAAATCGGCCGAAAAGGCGGGAAGTCGTAAGATAATAAAATCTATCCCTCTTTGAATATGTATCAGGCACAAACAAGTCTGAGGCTTGTTTGTGTATTTATTTATTATTTTCCAACCCAATCTTCCAGATAGTTATCTGGATGAAAGTTCCGGCTCCGGCCAAAGCCATAATAAGAAGAAACGTCCAGGAATACGGAACAGCCAAATATAGAAAAATAGTGATAAGTGACATCCATATTCCGGTACACCAGGGACAATTAATAAGATCGCTTAAATTTTTTCTAAGCCCTGTGGGAAACTGGCCAAGATACTTCCGGATATAATCCGTGACGGAATCGTAAGTCAGAAGCCGCACAAGGCGAAACGTGGCTAAAATCAGGATAAAAGAATCGAAGGCCGAGATATTATATCTTATTTTGCCGGTGATTTCCAGATAATAAGTGAGTAAAATTACCAGAGATATAAATACAATAGAGGAAACAAAGTGCCATAAATCCTGGTCTTTTTCAATTAGTTTAGGCATAGGAATAGTCCCTGCATTATCCTTCTCTCCCTTCGGGAGAGGATATCCGCCCAAATTTTTCTTAAAATTTGTGGTGGACAGGAGAGGGAACATTAATTATTAGTTACTGAAATGTATACAACCAACAACCGACAATATTTCCAAAGAAAAAGGGCAAATGCGCGGAGACGCGTCTGCCCTCTATAATACCGATGATTATACCACCAATGCCATATGCTACCCAATCGCCAATGCGACCGAGTACACACCGGGAAGCTTAGCGATAGCATCCCTTACTTCCAGAGGCTTGCAATTGCCGTTAGGAACAAATATCCTGTTTGATACAAAATTGGGAACAGCCGAAGGGAAAATACTCCTGAGCGCCTCCCGCGTTTTTTCCAAATCACAATCTGGTTCTTTTCTAAAAGTAATGATTACTGACGATTCATTCGACATAATAATACCTCCTTTATTCTGATTTAGTTGCCGCGTTTACGACTGCTTGTTTTTCCGCTTCTTCGATTCTGCTTTCCCATTAAGTTCGGATTCCAGATTATTGGTTTATCTTCGGCAAAGCCAGTGAATGACTTAGCTCCGAGAAAATTTCCAATAGCTCCTGACGGAATTTTTATGGAAGTTTGGTTAAATTCCAAAGACATCAATTTTACATTTTCGTCCATTTCATTATCCCCCTTAGATTTGTCGAATCATTGATAAAACTGTACCCCGGCATAAAGAAAATAATCGCCCTATGCCGGGATACAGTTTGGATAAATTTTAAAGAACTAAAAAATCGGCCTACGTTAGGCCGATTCGGGTTTATGGGAAATTTCTTTATCTTACTTCTTGAGAATTTTCCGCAAACCTAAACCGACCTGGTTGGTAAACCAAGTAAAATAGAAATAGAATCGGTTGTTAGTTTGCTTATTCATACCTTTATAATCTATCAGCTATTGATATTTGTGTCAAATATACTAACTAATAGTCCTTTAGTTTTTTTATCGTCACGTGATCTCTTATCTTCTCCAAGGCCTTGGCTTCGATCTGACGGATACGTTCGCGGGTTACGCCGAATTCCTGACCGACTTCTTCAAGAGTGTGCGTCACGCCATCTTCCAGGCCGAATCTTATCTTCAATATTTTTTGTTCCCGCGGAGTGAGATCGTGGAGAATTTCATTTAAGTGATCTTTGAGCATCTTTCTTGAAGCGATCTGATTAGGCATCACTGTTTCCGTGTCTTCGATAAAATCTCCCAAAACTGATTCGTCATCGGAGTCACCGACGGAAGTTTCCAGTGATACCGTTTCCTGCGAAATCTTTTGGATATGCCGCACCTTGTCCACTTCTATTCCCATTTCCACGGCAATTTCTTCAGGGAGAGGTTCGCGGCCAAGATCCTGGACAAGACGTCGAGTAACTTGCGTATATTTATTGATCGTTTCTACCATATGCACCGGGATACGGATTGTTCTTGATTGGTCAGCTAAAGCTCGCGTTACTGCCTGGCGGATCCACCAGGTGGCATAAGTGGAAAACTTATAGCCTTTCCGATAATCAAATTTTTCCACCGCCCGGAAAAGCCCGATATTCCCCTCCTGGATCAAATCCAAGAGCGAAAGATTGTGCGATCTCCCGACATATTTCTTGGCGATAGAAACCACTAGACGCAAATTAGCCTCTGTCAGCCTTTGCTTGGCAGCAACATCACCCTTCTCGATCCTCTTGGCCAAAGATACTTCTTCTTCGGTAGTCAGAAGAGCAACGCGGCCGATCTCGCGAAGATACATCTGCACCAGATCCGATGACGCGTCTTCCGGAACGGCAATTTCTGCCGGAGTTTTTCCCTTTCTACCCTTCTTTTCTTTTTCCAGTTCTTCCGGTATCTTGTCTGTTTCCATCTTAATCATTTCATCCGAACTTAAGACCCGGATGCTGGATTTTTCCAGACGGTCATAAAGTTCCTCCAGTATTTCTATTTCTTTTTCCGCGTCCGGTATGGCATGAAGTATTTCATCTTCCGTCACAAAACCTCTTTGTTTGGCACGGTAAATCAGATCCTCTACAGGATCTTTGCGCCCCACTTCTTTCTTGGATATTTCCGAACGTTTTAGCTTTTTCCGTATTTTTCTACCGATCTTCTTCTGCGCCACTTTTCTTTTACCAGGTTTTCCAGCCTGCTTTTTAGCCGTTAATTTTTTGGCGGTTTTCTTCTTGGCCGTTCGGATATCCTTTTTTGGCATCCTCTTTTTGGAAGGTTTTGCTTTTTTAGACGGAGCTTTTTCCTTTTTTCTTCTGGCCATAATATTTAGAACAAAAAGAAACCAATCGGCGCTACGCGCGCTTTTTGATTTTTAAGATAAGTTATCTACCCTAAATTTCTTCTTCAAGAATTTTTTTGAATTCTATCCTTAAAAATTTCACTGCTTCTTTATCCTTTTTTTCTTCCGCCATCCTAAGATCATTCTCTATCTTTTTCAGCTTTTCCTTTCTCAATTCTTCCCTGATTTCTGACAGTACCTTACTCAATGTTTCCTGGGGCTTTTCAATTTCCACTTCTTCCAGCTCATTGGTAAGGCTCATTCGATATTTTTTGCCAAAACTTAGCTTTTCCGCCCGCTTTTTTTCCGCTAAATCAGAAAACCAGCCAGAAAGCTTTTCCCGGGAAAATTCAGCTGTTTTTCCTTTTTCCAAGGCAATATTCAGAAGTCTATCTTTTGGCAGAAAAGAAAGTTCTTCCTTCTTTTCCCATGCCTCCTTCCAAATATCCGGGAAAGCAAGCATAAGCCCGATTAATTCATCAACCAAAATATCAATTTTCTTCCTTTCGGCGACCGGAGCTTCCGATTCCTCCTCTTTTCTTTCCCATCTGCTCTTAAGATTAGCTTTTTTGAGAACATCCGTCAATGCGGCTTCAGTCGTTTCCAGCTTTTCGGCAATCTTTTTTATCCAATGGCTTTTTTCTACAGAACTAGCGATACTTCCCAACATATCAGTCAGCATTTCAGAAATTTTTCTCTTATCCTCAACTTTATTCTTATCGAATTTTTTAAGACTATCGTCTAAAAAATATTCCATAGCGTTCTTTGATTTTTCTACCGCCTTTTTCAGCTCTTCCGGATTTTCCCGTGCCATGTCCGCCGCGTCTTTTCCGGTCTTAATGCTAACTATTTCCACATTCATGTCACTGGCAAAACAAAGCTTGGCGCTTTTTTTCGTCGCCGCGCTTCCGGCTGAGTCCATATCAAAAAACATTTTTATCTTCGGCGTATATCTTTTTATTATCTTCACTTGCTCTGGCGTCAGCGCCGTTCCGGAAACGGCTACGACGTTTTTTATCCCGGCTTGAGAGGCAGCAATGACATCCATATTTCCTTCCACCAGAAGCGCGAAATCATTTTCCTTGATACTGCTTCTCGCCTTGTCCAAGCCATAAAGAACATTGCTTTTGTGATAGACTTCTGTTTCTGGCGTATTCACATATTTCGCCTGCGACCCATCCCCGCCCGGAGCGACTCTGGCCGAATATCCAACAATTTTTCCGGAGTAATCCGCAATGGGAAACATAATTCGCTCCCGAAATCTGTCGTAGTAATCATGGCCATTATCTTTTTTCACCAATAGTCCGGTTTTTTCTATCTCTTCTTTTTTATATCCGCGTTTCACCAAAAAATCTAAAACATTCCGCCACCCGCGCGGTGCGTAACCCAATCTGAATTCTTTTATCGTCTCATCTTTCAAGCCGCGTTCGCGAAGATAATTCAGTATTTTTGTTTTCCCGTCGCCTTTCCAGAGCTGTATCTCATAGAACTTGGTCGCTAGTTCCAAAATTTCCATCGTTCGGTTTTTTTGTTCCGCTTTTTTTGGATCATATCCGGCCAAAGTCACTCCCGCTTTTTCCGCCAGCTGTTTCAGGGCTTCGCGAAATTCCAACCCTTCTATCTCCATAACAAAACTAAAAATATCCCCGCCTTTTTGACAACCGAAACATTTCCAAAACTGCTTTTCTTCAGAAACCATAAAAGAAGGCGATTTTTCATTATGAAAAGGGCAGAGAGCCCGATAATTGCTCCCTGCCTTTTCCAGTCTGATATATTCGCCCAAAACGTCGATAATATTGAGCCGTGATTTTATCTCCTCAAGATCGTTATTCATCACCTATAATCCTAGTATATTACACAAAAGAATGCAAAATATTGCGTTATTTTATTCTCTTGAGCTTTACTTTCGCCAATGACTTAAAATTATTTCTGGAAATCACTGGCCTGCCCGACTTTTTCTCAATATCAAGTCTCGCCCTGCCAGCCACCGTTCCGCCCTCAATAGCCACTCTCCTATTTTCGGGAAATGTTTTTGGTTTTTTTGATTTGGATATTTCCGTCGTCGCTGTTTCGGCTAGCATATTTAGCACCAATTCCAGATTAGTCATATTATCCCGCAAATTTTCTTTTTTCAAGTCTTTGTGTTTTTTATAGTCTTTTGTTCTCATTCCCGCCCAGGCAAAAGTGATGTCGTCTGTGAGAATAGCAAATATATCATTGGTTTTTATTCCTCGGTCATTCCACTCATTAGTCAGATCTTTTCTGATCTCGATGCTTTTTAGCCTCAAATCCACCCAATTTTTGGAATAACCTTTTTTGAGATATGTCGCCATCGCTCTTTGGATGGCCTTCTCCGGATCTTCCGTTTCTTCTACTCGCTCATAGCCAACTCGCGCCAGCCAAAGCTTAAACGGCTCGGCATTGGGCGAAGGAATAGACTGAATAATGCGAAGCATCGTTTCTGTGTCAGCTACATCAGTAAGATAATGCTTACCATCAGTTGCCTGCATTTTCAGTTGTACGATTTTCTCGTACACCTGACTTCCTTCATTTTTTAACTTATTTTTCAAGTCCGACCAGTAACGTTTTGGTATAGTGCTGCCTGTTAAAATTTCCACTATATCTATCACGGAAAAAAACCATAACTCTCTTTCATCATCCCAATGCCTTCTAATTTCCCTGCCTTCAAAAATAGCTATCTTTTTTGTTTTCATCTTCGTGTTATCTTATTAATTATAGTGATATTATATCACTATAATTAACTCCTGTCCATCCCTCTAGATGTGGATAATTTTTTGACAAAGACGAGCTAATTTACAAAATATTGCGCTGTTAATTAATTCTATCCAAATCAGCATCCAATACAATATGATCGAATGCTATAAGCTCTTCGTAATGGGGATGTTTCTCATCAATAGGATTCAATAAAAATATCTTCTTTCCGAGATAAAAAGCGATTAAAAGCTCCATTAAAGTATTGGATCCAAAATATCCATCTATCCCTTTCTTTTCGTGGTTTAGTATAAGTACGGCATGAGAATTTTCTATTTTTTTCCATTGATTTTTAGTCCAGATTGGCTTCATTTCTAAAAAGTTTTCCCTTCCGTGATTTTCCTGATATCACTCTTCAGTAACTAGCGGATCAGGCGTAAAAACCTCATGCCCTTTATTGGTCAGATAATCAGCCGCTTTTGCCATCTCATCAACAAATGTACAACTTCCACAAATCGTTATTTTCATACTATTTTATTAGCCAATTTGGTCTGCGGAAAGGGGGGGATTCGAACCCCCGGTGCCATTTCTGACACGCATGCTTTCCAAGCATGTCGATTAAACCGCTCTCGCACCTTTCCATGATTTTAAAACGAGGCTCTAAACCTCGTTCTTACTTTACCAGCTAAAATGTCATAAATCAACTAAAACGTCATCTCGAGCGAGTTCGACCAAAGGAAGAACGAGTCGAGAGATCTACTCAATAATAACGCTTGCGAACCTATTCGGTAGATTCCTCGACTCACACTCATTCCATTCGTGTTCGCTCGGAATGACGAATCATTCCACTTCATTCACCTCCACTGACCTAACTTTGTGGCCTTTTTTGTCAATGCCTAAAACTATGACTATTTTATCTTCCTTTTTTATCCTCCTTTCTTTTTTCGCTTTTTGGATGATTGCGTCGATAAAACTGTGATTATTTTCTTTCAAATTCAAAAGATACGGCTCGACGCCCCAAACTATTGAGAGCTGGTTGTAAACTTTCGGATTTTCAGTGGCAACAAATATGTGCCGTTCGGGACGGTAGTTAGAAATGGCACGGGCGGTGAAACCGGAAAAGGAAACAGCCAAAATTGCCTTGGCATCTTCTTTCTTGGCCATCTTCCAGGCTCCGGCAATAAAGTTAGCATATTCTTTTTTTATATGATCTTCGATTTCGATATGCTTGGGAACATAATCATCAAACCGCGATTCTTCCGTGTCGCAGATTATCTGGCTCATTATCCGCACCGAATCAATCGGAAACTTTCCATTGGCCGATTCTCCGGAAAGCATGGTGGCGTCAGCGTGATCAATGACGGCGTTCGAAACATCGGAAACTTCAGCGCGCGTAGGCAGTGGATTTTCAATCATCGAGTTGAGCATTTGCGTGGCTACTATCACGGGTTTTGCCGCTTTCAAACATTTGGCGATAATTTCTTTTTGGTAGAGAACCACTTTTGTTTCCGGAAGCTCTATCCCCAGATCGCCTCTGGCTACCATAATGACATCAGACACTTCAATGAGTTCATCGATATTGATAATCGCTTCCTTTCTCTCAATTTTCGACACAATTTGTGGCAAATGTTCTTTGTCTTTGGCTAATTTTCTAATTTTTTCCCTAGTTTCTTTGATATCTTTGGCATAACTAACAAAAGAAAGAGCGACAAAATCAACATCTTTTTCAGCTACTGCATAAACCATATCCTTTTCATCTTTTTCCGTCACTGGAGGAATATTTAGTTTGGCATCCGGAATGTTCACTCCCTTGTGATTTCTGACCACCCCGCCAGCGACCACTTCTCCGATCAAAATATCATCTTTCTTTTCAACTACTTTTATTTTCATCAATCCATCTTCAATCAGAATTTCATTCCCAATTTCTATATCTTTAATTATCCCCGGCCAATCCAATCCTATGCTTTTAATTTTATTTTTGGATTTTGGATTTTGGATTTTATTTGGAATTTGTAATTTATCATTTGAAATTTGGGAGCTAACCGATGCATCAGTGACGTTAATTTTTTCACCTACTTTTATTTCTACATCCTCACTGACTATTGTTCTTATGCGCGGTCCTTGCAGATCAGCCATAATTCCCACTGGAATATTCAGTTTTCGGCTGATGTTTCTGATGTTATCAATCAATTCCCCATTAGATTCATGTGTTCCATGGGAAAAATTTATTCGCGCCACATTCATTCCGGCCATAATCATTTGCTCCAAAATTTTCGGTTCGGATGATGCCGGTCCGATTGTTGCTACAATTTTTGTTTTCTTTTGCATACATATATTATATTCGTAATTCGTACATTCGTAAACATTCGTAATTCGTAGAGACAAACAAAAACAGACAATCCAAAAAGAATTGCCTGTTCTATATAAATTCAAGTTTATTTGATAAGTTGAAATCCTCCGATAACTGGAAGCTTTTTCATCTCACCCTTTGAAGCATTGATGATTCCCAGAATCATAAATACGATGCTAGCGATCATGACGATGAACCATAGCAGGATTCCGATGAATATAAAGGTTAGGATAGTTGAAGCTATATATCCAACGACCGTGAAAAGCAGAAAGTTCAACTGTTGATTGGCATGAAATTTGGCAAACGGACTGTTTTTGGCATCAGACACTAACGGAACGAAAAACAGAATTGGAAAAATATATCCGATAATCGCAAACAGTTTATTTTTTTCCGCATCACTGCCACCACCTTGGGGAGCCTGCGGAGCAGGAGCTACTGGCGGAGTTTGTTGTGCATTTTGTTCTTCCATAAGTCACCCACCTTTCTATTTTTATCTTTGTTTACTGTTTCTATAATATCACACTACCAGCAATATTCCAAATCCTACATTATCCCCGCAATTTCACTCAAAATATCCTCCGGAATCGGATTTCTCTTGGGACTCACGCCAGGATATCTCCAAGCGCTGATAATTTTTATCGCTTTCTTCTTACTTCTTTCTTCTTTCTTCTTATCCTGGTACATAGCCCAAACTTCTGACTTCCACACTGTTTTATTATTAATAGTCTTCGGACTTACTGGTTGCATAACCGCCACGGTCTTTTCCGCAATCCCTTCTTCCTTTCTGGCTGGACGACTAATAACGCCCAGAATTTTCTGGGCGGAAAGACCGTAATATTGCATCTTAAATTTCACATGATTAGTCCAGTGGTATTGAGAAGTATTTTTTGGGCTTTTGGAAAACATTATTTTACATCCATTCCCCGGAGCGCCCTCACTCTATCTTCAATCGGTGGATGAGTTAAAAACATTTTGGAAATTTTTTTTCCTTTGAAAGGATTGGTGATATAGAGATGAGCAGTGGCACGATTAGCAGCTTCCAATTTTTCCGGATCAGCTGAAATTTTTTCAAGCGCTCGCGCCAGTCCATCAGGATAACGGGTGAGAAGCGCGCCATCGGCATCAGCTAAAAATTCCCGCTTTCGGGAAATAGCTAACTGCATGAGAACCGCGGCAATTGGCGCGAGAATTGATAAGACTATAGCCAAAATTATCATAATTAGTCTCATTTGCCCCCCGCCCTCATTGTCGCTTCCCCGCCTTCCCCAAAAAGCCCAGTGGCGGAACCAATCGGCCATCAAGGCCACAAACCCAACCAGAACTACCACTACTGTGGAAAGCAAGATGTCGCGGTTGCCAATATGGGAAAGTTCGTGAGCAATGACACCCTGGAGTTCAGATTTCTCGAGCTTGTTTATTATTCCGGTGGTGAGACAAATAACTCCATGCTCCGGATCGCGACCAGTAGCAAAGGCATTGGGAGCGCTATCTTGAATGATATATATTTTCGGCACCGGTAGCCCGGCAGTAATGCAAAGATTTTCCACTAGGTGATAAATTTCCGGATTACTATTGTGATCCAAGGGTTTAGCGCTCGACATGGCGAGAACAATTTTATCGCTCCACCAATAGGAGCCAAAACTCATAATAATAGAAAAAATTATCGCACCAAAAAGAATGGCGCTATTATTCATCGCTCCGGCAAAAACATAACCAACCATGATGACAAAAATCAGGAAAAAGGTGATATAAAGATAGGTCAGCCGCGTATTTCTATCGGCTTGAGTATATAGTGTCATAAATTACAAATTCAAATATCTAAATCCTAAATAAATTCAAAATTATAATTTTCAAAATACAAAACGTTTTAAATTTTGGATTTTGATATTGTAATTTATTTGGAATTTGAGATTTTGAATTTTGGATTTTTGCTAGAACTGAACATTAACCACTTCCTTCTCCGAAGCTTCCGCCTGGAAGAAATCACGTTTGGTAAAATTCAGCATCCCGGCAAAGATATTGGTTGGAAAGACTTGAATTTTAGTATTGAAGTCGCGCACATTGCCATTGTAAAAGCGTCTGGCCGCCATAATTTTGTCTTCCGTGTCAGTCAGTTCTCTTTGCAATTCCAAAAAGTTTTGATTGGCTTTCAGATCTGGATAAGCTTCCGCGATAGCAAACAAACTTTTCAAAGCGCCTGAAAGCATATTTTCCGCCTGCCCTTTAGCTTCGGCCGTTCCTGCTCCCATAGCGGCAGCTCTGGCTTGCGTTACTTTTTCAAACACATCTTTCTCGTGCGCTGCATACCCCTTTACTGTGTTTACAAGATTTGGAATCAAATCGTGTCGGCGTTTCAGTTGCACGTCAATGTCACTCCAGGCTTCGTCAACCCGATTTTTGAGTCTGACAAGCCCGTTATACATGAAGATAATGCCGATGACGAGCACAATTACGATAATGAGCAATATTATTGCCATATTCTTTTATCCCCCACCACTTTTTCACTTTTTTTCTTCCGCGCCAAGGGCGCGAGTGAAAAAGTGGTGGGGGATGAATTATTTAATTACACTTAAATTGTACCAAAATGACGATATATAGCAAACGCCTGCCCGATGTACCCAGGGTATGATATAATAATTATAGTTTTATAAATAATACAATTATATGATAGATATTTCTCAATACTACGTATTTCTCATTCCTATCGCCATAGGAACTTTGATCCATGCCATCAAATTCATCCTTTATCTCCTGCGCCATGATTATAACTGGAAGCTGGCTATTGAACATGGCCTGACCTATGGCCATATGCCATCATCGCACACCGGTTTTGCCATCTCCCTCATAACTTCTGTCGGACACTACGAGGGAATCAGCACGGGAGCCTTTGCTGTCGCCGTAGCTTTGGCTATTTTTATTATTGACGACGCTATCCGGTTACGCATCCAGATGGGGCACCAGGCCAGATATATGAATATTATGACCCAAAAACTGGAGCTTGACCCGAAGGAATTCCCACGCCTGAAAGAACGAGTGGGACATAAAAAAATAGAAGTGCTGGTGGGTGGAATATTAGGACTTTTGTTTACTCTCGCATTGATACGACTTTTAGAAATTTACCCTTTGCCTATTATAACTTTTTAAGTTCTTCGAGAATTACTTTTTTATCATTCCAAGGAATCATTTTGCTTCCAATCATCATCATTTCTTCCGCTCCCTTTCCAGTGACTAAAAAAATATCATGAGGTTTTGCAAGTTGCAGAGCCTTTTTTATCGCTTCTCTTCGGTCTAAAATTTTCCAGAAGTTTTCATTTTCTTTTTTGTTTTTTACACCACTCGCCACTTCATCAATTATTTTTTGTGGATCTTCAGTGTATGGATCTTCGTTAGTAACGATTATATAATCAGCGTATTTGTCGACAATTTCACCCATTAACGGCCTCTTTCCGCGATCTCGGTCGCCGCAAGAACCAAAAACAGCGATTATTTTAGACATCCGATGTCCTTCGGTGTTTTGGACATCGGATGTCCTTGAAGTTGAAATCATAGAATATAGTTTTTCCAGGCTATCCGGTGTCAGGGCATAATCGATTATGATATTCAGATTTTTATCGTTAGGAACCCTGTCCATCCGTCCTGGCACCACTTTTATTTTTTCGAGCGCCCGGGACATTGTTTCCGGACTGATATGTTCGCTTAGTCCTACGCAAATGGCCGCCAACGCATTTTCAATATTAAACTCCCCCGGCAGATTTAATTTATATTTCACGCCTTCCACTTCAAATTCCGATCCATCTACATTTGTTTTTATATTTTTCGCTTTCACGGCGATCACGTGTCCGCAATCAAAACCGGAACAGTCCACATCATTTTTAGTGTAACCATATTTTTCCGGAATATTATATAAAAGATAATCTTTCGGCCTTTTCATCTCCAAATTCACTATCCCCACTTGCGCGCAGCAAAATAATTTATATTTAGCGATCCGATATTCATCTATTGTTTTGTGATAATCTAAATGTTCGCGAGTAACGTTTGTAATTACCGCCGTTTTGTATTTCACGCCCCACGTCCGGTACTGATCAAGAGCATGGGAAGAAGTTTCTAAGATTAAATATTTGCATTTGGCATCCACTGCTTTTTTAATAAATTTCTGGAGGGATTTGCTGGACATAGTGGTGAATTTTGTTTTATTCACCCATTCTTTTTCGCTGATCTTGAAATTTATAGTAGAAATCATCGCCACTTTCGCGCCTGATTCTTCCAAAATTTTAGCAATCATCTGACAAGTGGTTGTTTTGCCATTAGTTCCAGTAACACCGATAACGGTCAGTTTTCTTGACGGAAAAGCATACAAAATATTAGCTGCTATCGCTTGCAATAGATGGTAATAATTTTTCAATCTTTGCGGTATAAGAAGTTTTAACTTTTGCATAATTTTAAATTTTTAATCTGAAATTTGAAATGAATTTTAAATGATTTAATTTAAAATTAAAACATTTTAATAATTTAAAATTGATTAAAAATTAAAAATTCTAAATTAAAAATTGAACGAGGCCTATTTTATTAGATTTTTTAACCTTTGAATATTTCTGTACAGCCAATATTTCCTGGAATTTATTATGATATCATAGCTTCCTGGAAATTCTGTCGGTCGAGTGTTCGGCGAAAATCCCAACTTAAACCGCGTAATTCCCGCCCATTTATTCGTAATTCGTACATTCATACTTGATTCGCCTGCCTGCCGGCGAGGCAGGTAATTCGTAGAGATCCCTCCAAAATCATATCTTTCGCATCCCGCCACCTTAGCATCCTGAATTTGCTGCCACTGCAAAAGAAACGGAGCCATAACGTTCCGATACTCATCATCTGATGCTCCATGGAGATAGGTGCAAGTTTTTCCATAAAATATCACGATATTAGCCGCAATTATTTGGTTGTTATATTCAGCAATATATAATTTTAAGATGTTTTTCGGAATAACTTCCAACATTTTTCGATAATAGCTTTCTGGATGCGCTTCAATTCCCTGTCTTTTGGCCATTATCTGAGTTAGTTTCAAAAAATTTTCTATAAGATTATTGTTCGTTGTTCCTTGTTCACTGGTCACTGCCACTCCGTGTTTCTGAGCTACTTTTATGTTATATCGGGTCTTCGATTTCATTTCCGCGAGCAACTGCTCTTCCGGCTTTGTTACATTGATAATAAACAGCTCTCTCGGCTGCATATCATGTGGGGCTTTTTTTATCTTGCAAGTAGTATTACTCTCGATTGCTTCTAAAATTTCATTTGTTGCCGGCTCAACCCTTATCCATCCGATATTATTATTTTTCGCCAAATCAATCAAATCTCTTAATTGATCCCTGATCATTGATCTTTGATCATTGACTACTGGCCCACGAGGAATATAAAAATACTTTCCTACAATCGGAAGCATGTGCTCAATAATACTGGCATGAAAAAAAATATCCCCCTCGCCCGCTTGCGGGAGAGGGTGGCCGGAGGCCGGGTGAGGGAAAGAAACATTATATGTTTTCCGCCCAACGCTTTCTTGAAATTTCCGCCACTCGCTCGACTGCAAAAAGCCTCCATCGGGAGAATTTTGTTGAACAAAAGTGATTTCTTCTCTATCCATTAATTTATCTAAAATAGTTTGCTTAATTCTGCTAAAACCTTTTTAGAAATATACTCATGCCCCTGCTGATTAGAATGCAAGCCATCCCTGTAAAGATATTTCTTCTTCCATTCATCATCAGTTACACCAATGTCAACAAAAATTATTTCTTTTTCCAGACATATTTTTTTTGTATATTTTTGAAACTCTTTTTTCCTCGCATTGGTAAAATATGATTTTCTGCCATCGAAGGGACTAGTCTTTGGATTGGTTTTGGACTCGTCGTAAAAACCGCTTCCAACCATTATCACATGATTGCTAGATTTTTTAAGAAATTCTAGCAAATTATTCATCTCTTTAACATATTCTTCCACTGAGGAAACAAAATTATCAGGTTCATCTTTTGCTTTGGCATTATTCCCTCCTATTGAAACCACGATTATTATTTCCCCGCCCCGACTATATCGTTTTAATTGTTCAGGAAAACTATCTCTCACAAAATCAATAGTTGCACCAGAAAACCCAAAATTATAAATTTCATACTTCTCGCCGATTCCATTTTCAGAGTACATCTTTTTGTGAAGGGCTTGCTTAACCAAATCTGCCCAGCCTGAGGTTTCAGCTCCAACTCCATATACATGACTCGAACCAAGTAAAAAAATTTGAATCATAAAAATATATATTAAAATGAGCGGGTAGCGGGAGTCGAACCCGCATCTTAACCTTGGGAAGGTCACATAATAGCCGCTATACGATACCCGCAGGTCCGCCCAGGGGGACGGACTGTTTATTACAAAGATTTATCATTCATTCCGCCTCCAACTGAATCTGACGAAGATCCAGAAGCAGAATCTTCCGATCCCGTCACCTGCACCGAAGTTTTTCCTTGCCACTTCTCATCTTCGCTCACTCCGATAATTATTGCTATATTTTGTGTTCCTTTTTTGTAATTAGTGATCTTTGAAGTACCAATAGTCATTTCGGTTTTTGTGTCTGCTGCCCAGCCCTTACTTTCTAAATCACTTTTATACTTGCCGTATATTTCATCCACACTCATGCTGGTAATATAGGCAACAGAATAACTCTTGTCTTTCCCGTTAGCCATAGAAAGTTGAATTTTGGCGTCCGTTGCAATAAAAATATCTTTTGGAAAATCCGCGGAGAGTGTTGCTGTTCCTTCGCCTGACATAGAAAAATCTCCTTCATTTGATTTAATATTCATCTGTCCTTTGTCTGAATTAATATCCACACTTCCCCCTGTTTGCGACTCAATGGATTTCTCCATTATTTTCTCTCCCGCTTTTTTCCCCGCCCAGTCCGTGAGACCGCAGCCGGAAAGAAGCAATACCGCTCCAAGCGTCATAGCGCTGACAGCAATTTTTTGTTTCATATTTTTATTATTAAAAATTATTTCTTTCCCAAATTCTTCAACGCCTCTCGTATCCTTTGCCCCACATCTTTCACGTCTGTCGGCACCATCTTGAGCGCGTCCCTGGCTTCAGCAATACCATACCCCATAGAAACGAGCGCCTCAATAGCATCGCTATCTATAACCACATCTTCCTTATCAGAAGTCGACATATCCGCCACCTTGTTTTTAAGTTCGAGTATAACACGCTCGGCCGTTTTTTTACCAATCCCGGAAACTTTGGTAAGAATTGACGGATCTTCATTAAGAATAGCCGTCCTGATAGTTTTTGGTGTGGCAATAGACAAGATGCCCATCGAAGCCTTAGGGCCAATGCCAGAGATGGAAATTAAAAGTTCAAACATTTCTTTTTCTTCAAGTGTCAAAAAGCCATAAAGCGCCAATATGTCTTCCCGGACATAAGTATATGTAAACAGATCAACTTCCTTCATCGCTGATACTTTTCCAAAAGTATAAACGCTCAAATACACCTTGTATCCGACATCATGCACATCCACCACGACGTAATTGTCTTTTATATATTCAATTTTTCCTTTGAGCTTGGCAATCATAATTTTTTCTTCTCCATCACCATATTATAGTACTGCTCGCCATGTTTTTCAAAAGGATTATCCCTATCAATGACAAGCCCTTGCTTTTCATACATTGAAATGGCAGGATTTGAGACGCGCGTAATGGCTTTTATCCTAAACTGCCTCGCCATTTCCGGCAAAACCGAACCAGTGAAATATTTGCCAATGCATAAACTATTCACTTCTTGGTCAACATTCAAAGATCCGGCGTAAACTTCCTCGTCATTTAATTTCTCAAACCGGCAAAAAGCCGCCAGCTTATCCTGAAATTTCAGAGTATAGACGATCTGTCCCGATAGCCCATCATCCATTTCTTTTTTAAAATCCCCGATGACCGCCTCCGCCGCTTTTGGATTATCTGGAAAAACCACTTCCCGATAATTTTTTTCCACCATCTTCAACATTTCCTCTTTTTCCTCCTCGCTCAATTTTATTTCCTGGCCATTTTCATCATTATCGCCAATGACTCTTCTTTCCAATTTCAGGTTTTTTATCATTTCAAAATCGATTTTCTCTCCCGCTGCTTTGGCTGATTTCAGCATTATTGAAAGCATTATTATATCAGCATGATGATCTTTTTCTAGTCTCTCATATAGATCCTTTATTCTATTTTCTTCTTCAGCATTATTAATTTCTTGAAATATTTCGGTAAGGATATAGGCGTATAAAAAATATTCAGATTTTTCGAGGCCTTTTGACGAAATATAATCTATAATATCCTTTGAGGTCTTGAAAGCATCTCCCTTTTTAAAAATTTCCAAACAATCTTCTGAATATTTAAAAAAGAAATTCTCGTCTTTTTTTATTTCACTCAACACAAATTCGGATGATTTATTGTCCTTATTTATCTCCGCCAGCTGATGCAAAATATTTTTATTATTTCTGGCTAAATTACCGGACTTATCCATCACTATCATTTCTTGCTGTATTGTTTTTTTTATCTGTTCATTCGCTTCCGGAAACCATCTCTGGATATCCTCATTAATAGCCAATTGTTCATCGGAAATATAGTGCTTTTCGCCATTTTCAATTAGATCCCTAATTTTCATTTCATTCTCCTCGAAGGTTTTAATTAAGGCCAACCTCCGAGATTCATTGGTTCCAAGTTTATTTTCAATCGTTTTTGATTGTTCTCTTATTGGCCATTCGTTCATAATTGCTTTCAATGATTACATCCCAATAATACCATCCGTCAGAAATAATAAAAAGAGGCGAGAATTGCTTGTGGTAAGCATACTCGCCTATTTGTGGTTTTACGCCGATTGTTTCATTTCTTTAGGAGCGGCGATATCTCCTTTTTGGGTGTAGCTCACAATGAGTTACACCCATTCGTCCTCTTTGTCAAAGAGGACGCAGCTCTTTCTTTCAAACCCGTGCGGACAACCCTCGCAAGAGGGCTACCCACACGGCGCAGGCTGGCGGCACGGGCACTCGTCCGAGTGCTCGTACAGCCAGCATCTGCTTGTTACCTGATCCTCCCGGGCCCAATACTGGCGCCCGGGAACCCAATCGTAATCCTCACCGGTAAACACGTGTTTACCGGCTTCCTGAAATAAGTGCATTATTTCCATTTTTCCTCCTCGCCCCGACTCGCGTCGGGGCATTTTGATTGTTTTTCTCACCTCACCCACCCAAAATAATTTTTCCAAATTATCTTAAGTGGATGAGGGAGAATTTCTCAAAGAACTCCTGGATTAACGATATAATCCACAAAAATGCCAGTGATATCATTTGATTTAAGAGAAGAGAGAGTTTCTTTAGCAAAATCAAATTAGCGATATCACTGGCATATTTCCAGAGACGAATTATTTATTCATCCTGGACTCTCTTCCCTTAGACGCAATAAATTGCGTCTCTACGATATTCGATTTTTAAATTTCAGCTTTATTAGAAAGCCTGCTCCTAGTTCCAAATGAATTGGAACTAGGGACCACTTTCTATCCCGACGATGGCTCGTTCGGGAGAGAAACAGATTTGTTATCCATTCATCCGCTATCTTTTGAGAATCTCTCTTCTCTTGGATGAATATTGTATACCCTCTGTTTCCAGTGCCATTTATAGGCCTCTTTCATCTTAGGGATAATCGAGACACTATTTATATGTAATGTACGTTGGTTACGTTTGCTCTCTCTTCCCTATCTCATCGTAACAACACAGTATATCATAAAAAAACCAAATTGTAAATAATATTAGGTACATTTTTACGGTTTTGTTACTATTTTACCTTACATAAAACATTATTTTGGCTTATTATCGTTTATATATTGTCATAATTGATATTGACATTTTTCTCGCCGTATGCTATAATGGCTATATAAAGCCATAAAATAAAACTATGCCTGAAGTAAGCCAACAATTAATCCCCCACGAGCGGATAATCGACAAAATATACCTAATAAGAGGCCAAAAAGTTATGTTTGATAGAGATTTGGCTGAACTTTATGGAGTAGAAACAAGAGCTTTAAAACAGGCAGTAAAAAGAAACATAAAGCGCTTTCCGATCGACTTCATGTTTCAGTTAAATAAGAAGGAGTTGGAAATTTGGAGATCACAAATTGTGATGTCCAAAGGCGACCAAAAGGGATTAAGATGGCTGCCCATCGTATTCACTGAACAAGGAGTTACTATGCTTTCGGCAGTGCTTAAAAGCAAAACGGCTATAGCTATAAGCATTCAGATAGTCAGAACATTCGTTAAGCTTCGCGAAATGTTGGCAACCCACAAAGAAATGCGCGAAAAGATTGAAAAATTAGAAAAGAGCCAAAATAAAAACTTTAAAATTATTTTTGAAATAATCGCTCGTCTAATGAAAGAGGACGCGCTGCCAAAAGAGAAAATTGGATTCAAGTAAAAACGCACGCTATATGATTCAAGAGCAATTGCAAAATTTTGGCCTAACTAAAGCCCAATCGGCTGTTTTAGGCTATCTATTGGAGAATAAAGAGGCTAAAGCCAGCTTGATTGCTCGATCTACCAGCCACCCGAGGGGCGTGGTGTACAAGGTATTGGAAGAACTATTGGCTATGGAGCTGGTGGAAAAGCAGGAAAAAGAAGGCCAGATCGCCCGTTTTCGCGCCAGCCATCCTCAAAACATAGAAAAAGTGCTGGAAGAAAAAGAAAAGAAGCTGGAACAAAGCAAAAAGGCCTGGGCCGATCTCCTACCCCAGCTGGTTTCGAGCTATAATATGACACTTAATAAACCTGGCATTAAATTTTTCGAAGGCGAAGATGGATTTAAAAAGGTTCTTTACGATACACTTACTAGCAAATCAGAGGTCTATCTTTTCATTAATACCGAAGCTATGGAAGAAGAGGAAAAATTCAAGGAGATAAACGCTGAATATAAACAAAAAAGGATTAACGGAAAAATTGTAAAAAAAATATTGCGTGTTGGGAAAAAGCCAGAATTGACATTTGGAACAAGCAATGAAAAATACGACGCCATGACAGAAATAAGATACGCTGAAGAGTTGTCAAGCATATCTAAGGCAGCTATTCACATATATGACAATAAAATATCTTACCAGATAATTGATGGAGAAAAGATTATTGGCATTCTTATTGAAGACAAGAATATATACGAGATGAACAAGGCCTGGTTTGAGATGATGTGGGAAACAGCCAAATCATAGCCGGCTCTTGCCAAAAATCAAAAGGCGTGCTAAAAATACTTAGTAACTATTACATACAGCATAGAACATAAAACATGGAACAAAAGATTGTTTCATGCTCCATGTTCCATGCTTCATGACTTATGCCGATAAAAAAAGCTGCTAAGAAATACATGCGAGTGACTAAGAGAAAGACCGAAAAGAACCGAAAAATTAAGGGAAATTTTCGATCTGCCATAAAAGCGACACAATCCGCAATTGCCGGAGGGGAAAAAGACAAGGCGCAGGAATCTTTGAAAAAAGCGGTTGTCGCCCTCGATAAGGCCGTCCAAAAGAAAGTCATCCACAAAAATATGGCCGCCCGGACGAAATCGAGATTAAATAAGACCGTAAAGGAAATGGTAAAGAAATAATACAGACAAAAATCCCCTTACCGGGGATTTTTTAATTTTAAAAAAAGTCCGTCATCCTGAGCGAAGTTCCAAATATATTGGGACGTAGTCGAAGGATCTACTACAAATTGTCACTAGTGCTAATATTTGGCAGATTCTTCGACTGCATTCCCCCGCTAAGGCGGGGTCATTCCGCTCAGAATGACGGTCAAAGCTCCGCCACGAACTTATCTAAAGCCATTCTCATATCAACCTTGCCAGTCTTCACCGCATGGTCAAACCGCGCCAACTTGTTGTATATTTTTTTTAACCGCTCGAAAGTAAAAACTCTTGTTTGCGCCAGTGTTTTTCTGATAACAAACGGATGCATTTTGGTGACTCGAGATATCTCATATTCACTGCTCATTCCTCTTTCCACGAGATCAGCGATCCTTATCATATTTCTAAATTGATAGACAATCATAGAAAAAATATAGAACGGATCGTCGCCTTTTTCCATATTGTCATGAAGAAGTTTCATAGCTGACTTTTTATCATTGGCTCCAAGAGCGTCAATAGCTGAAAAAATATTACCATCAATTTTCGCTTTGACCAGAAGCTCCACATCTTTGTCAGTTATCATGACTCCGTCCGAGTAACTTATCAGTTTTTGAATTTCTGAATCTAAAATATTAGTATCTGAACCAACAAAAGCGATTAGTTTTTCAAGAGCCGTTTTGGAAATAGAAGCTTTTTCGTCCAATTCTTTCATCCTTTTTAAAATCCATCCCGCCAATTTTGCGCCTTCCAATTTTGCGAACTCTTGTTTTTTAATTTCACTCTTTGACAATAGCAATTTAAATAAACTGTTATTTTTCTTCGGATTTTCCACTTCCCAAAAAATAACCACGAGATCCAAGTCAGCCAGAATATTTTTATTTTCTTTTACATATTCTGCTATTTTTTTCTGATCATCCAACGCGCCACTGGAAATAATGTTTTTGACAATCACCAATCTTTTAGGCGCCAAAAGATTAGCCATGCCGAAAACACTCAAAACATCGTTCAGTTTAGCTTTTTCATTCATGTCAAACAAAGACAAGCCCGATCCGGACTTGTCGCTTTGAAGATATTTATTTTTGATTTCTTTTAGTTTGTGGAGAGATCTGAATGAATCTTCTCCATACAGAAATATAATCATTTTTTAAGCACCAAATCGCAAGCACCAAATTCCAAATAAATTACAATAACCAAAATCCCAATATTCAAAACGGTTTGGAATTTTGAATTTATTTGATATTTGTTATTTGAAATTTGTAATTTCCAACGCTAGTTGGTTGGAGTCCAACGCAATGTCTGACCTGGTTCCAGAATTTCCAGCCAGATTTGTCCCGGCACGAATTTCACTTCCTGACCATTAGAGTCAAGAAACATCATCTTGGAAGTTGCCGCAGATTTATCTTTTTTCCAGGTACCCTTTATTTCCTGTCCATTCATATAGAAGAAAGCATCGCCACTATCAACAGAGTCAAACCAGGGGTCTCCTAATTGAACATTGTTATATTGCTCTCCTTCAACTAACTGATCTGATTGAGCCATTGCTACGACAACGTTTTTTGGCGCCAGTCTTTGCCCATTATTTCTGTCTGTGTCAGCCACATTGCCCCAAATTCTTTTATATGAATTTGTTTCTTTGTCATAATCATATTCAGCAGCAAATGGTCCGGCAAAAGCCACGCGCAAATGTCCGCCATTTGGTCTTTGGTCAACCGGCGCTTCGTCCTGGTGAGGATATCCGGCAAACTTGTTTTCCATCCTAAACCCAAAAGCTTTAGCGCCTTCAATGATTTTAGCAAATTTAGCATATCCGGTATCCACCCCTCTCATTGTTCCGCTGGCTTCTTTTCGGTAGCAATATTGGCTGGCGCTGCGTCCGGCATCGTCATTACAATTCATATCGTCAAATTGCTTGCTGTCAAGAACGTCTTTAAACTTTTGAATATTAGACCTGCCCCAGTGGACAAAGATCGCGTCGAGTCCTTCGGCCATTGACAGAAAGTCATGGCGCGCGCTTCTCATCGAACCAACATCATCCGGATTGCCACAGACATAAACTCCCATAAGTCGAGTGATAGACGCGGTAATGACCGGCATTTCCACTACCATGTCCGCGTCAGAAAATCCGGCAGCTGGACGAGCCGCCACATCAGCTGGCTGCATAACCGCTACCGGCCTTCGATTCCAATCGGCACAAGCCAAGCCTGAAATTGGACTGACATTTCCGGAATTGGCCGGTCCAGTTTGAGTGGTTTTATTTCCATTTAGATCTATCTTTTTGTCTGTAGCAGTCTTTGGTCTGGAGAGAAAATAATATCCTCCCCCTGCTACCAGGATTACCACCAGAACGGCGATAATGATTTTTTGCGCTTTGTTCATAAATTATTATCTACGAATTACGAACCCTTACGAATGTACGAACGATTGTTAAATTAGGATTATTCCTAGAAGTTTATTTTTCGTTACATTCGTATTTTTTCGTATTTCGTAGTGAAAAAACAAAATTAAACTATCTTTGACACTTCGTACAATAAAACACCGACCTTCCTCCCATTTTTTTCCGCACTATTATTGTATCACATTTTTGGCATTTTTTCTTCTCCCGTCTATACACCTTCAAAACCTTGTGAAAATTGCCAGGAGCGCCAGAGGTGTCACGATAGTCGCTGTCAGATGTCCCACGCAATTTTATGGCTTTATTCAGGACTATTTTTATATATTTGTATATTTCTTTACGCTCTTTGTTTGATAAATCTTTGATTAATCTTTCTGGCAGAATTCCCGCTTCAAATAATATTTCACTTCTATATATATTGCCAATTCCAGCGATAAGGTTTTGATCCATGAGAACTATTCCAACCGGGGTTTTTTGCTTTTTATTTAATATTTCTTGAAATTTAGCAAATGTGAAATCTGGACTCATCGCGTCCACCCCTAAAGTCGTTATATCTTTATATTCTTTTAAGGTCTTGGTGTCAAGCAACACTATCTTAGCAAACTTTCTCATATCCGAAAATTCTAATGTCTTATTTTTTCCAAGCGTCCAAATGTGATGGATATATTGATTAACCCGATCAGAAAAATATTGTTCATTGTTCATTGTTCTTTGATCTTTGACCAAAAGATGCCCAGTCATCTTCAAATGTATATACATCGTCTTCCCGCCCGAAAGATCAATAAACATATTCTTCCCGATCCTATGCGCACCCAAAATTTTCCGGCCAACTATTTCCTTACGAAACTTTTCGACTGTTATATTTTTGAGACTTTTCGGCGCATCAGACCAAAAATCGGTGATTTTGTCACCTTTTATTTTTCTATTGAGATCGTCGACGATTGTCTGGACCTCAGGTAGTTCCGGCATATTCGCTTCGCTCAAATTAAAAGTTAAAAATGCAAAATTAAAAGTTGTTACATGATTAATCCTTCTCCGGAATCGCCTTCCAACACATTTTAAATATCATTCGCATGGCTGAAGCAATAGGCTCTGATTCCAAAATCACCGCCATTTTGTCACGCACGGAAAATAATCCGACACGGTTAGCGTAAATATTAATTTCGATCTTAAACGGATATTCTTCGGCGCTAATTATTTTTGTTCGTCTCAGTTGATTTTTGTCCTGCGTTGTAAATTGACTGGCGTCTTTGTCGTCCGGCATGATGAGCGTCTGCATAATTTTTTTCCTCTGCCTCCTAGCCACATATTTTTCCACATCTTTCCAATTGAACATTTTCAAAACTTCCCCTGACGCCCAACCCACCACTTCTGTTCCGGAATAATTCAGTGAGTCTTCATAAGCTTCCAATATTCCTTCTTTTCCATGATAGAACCAGACTTTCGGTTTTATCTCACTGACATTGTTTATAGAAATCAAATCAGGAAGTATCTGGTCAATCAGTGATTCTTTTTTTCTAATCAGCGCTTTTAGTTCATGCGGATCAATAGCTATAAAATGTTTTCGCTTTCCCTTAGTGGTTACTCGAATATAGCCCATCCCGACCATTTCGTCCATATTTTCATAAACTGTCGTCCTCTTGATGCCGGTTTTCTTAGCTATTTCAATGATAGATGTCTCTCCAAGCTCAAGAGCCGCCAAATATATCTTGGCTTTTTTATCCTCCAGCCCTATTTTTCTCAAGGTTTCCAGCATAATGATTGTAATAATGTCGCTTTTTCCGACGATAATTGTATTATAATACCACTTTAAATATCTGTCAAATATGGCTATTTTAAGCCATCCGCCTGCCGACACCCAATATATCGTACTATTTTTTTGACGTTTTGTGTAGATTATATATAATTTATAGTCATTTCAATGGGGAATGGCACGAACCTTAAAAACAAACCAAAAAGGAGACCATACTATGCTTACAAAAGTAGCTTTGATCCAACCGGTGACGGCAGCGGGTAAATCGTTAGGTATTTTCAAATCGCCTGAATCCATTCAGGCCTTGGCTGGCCAACTGCAAAAGCTGGGCTATCAAGTTAAAATGTTTCATTCGGCCGACAGCGACGAGCTTCGCTGGCAGATCCACGGGTTTCTACCGCACTTCATTTGCATTTCGACCATGACCGCCAATTTTCCTGAAGGCCACAAAATTGCGCAAGCAATCAAAAATTCCAAATACTTCCGCCGGGTAAAAATCATTTTGGGTGGCTGGCATGCTTCTGGCTGTGTAAAAGCCTATGAATCCGGCCAGGAAAAAGAAAGTCTGCGAGAAATTCTTAATCGTGATTCGCCATTCGACTATGTGGTGGCTGGTGAGGGCGAAGAGGTTTTGCCAAAACTGATCGAAGCAATAAAGAACAATTTCGGAATCATGCATCTAAAAGGCGTGAGCTATTTTAGTGGAGGAGAGATTCAACTTGGCGGCTCCACACCTCGGATAAATAATCTGGATGGCGTAGCCATGCCTAGCTGGGAAGGTCTTGAGGTTAATCAATACCGCGATAAAAGAAATGGTGCCCTTGATTTGAGCGTCCATTTCAACCGCGGCTGCCGGTTCAAATGCGCCTACTGCGCAACAGCTTCAGTTTATGGCCGGGGCATCCGAACTACTCCTGCAGAGCAGGCGTTTGAGTACATCGAATTTCTGGCGCAAAAGTTTAAACCACAGGTCATCACCTTCACGGATGAAGATTTTTTCGCTAATCTGCCGTGGGTGAGACAATTGGTAAATTTGCTGCAAAAAGAAAACTTCCATCACAAGTATGGAATTTCTTTCGACACTTTTGCCAGCGTCAATGATCTACATCGCTTGCAGAGAAATGGGCATAGCCAACTACTGCATCAGATGAAAGCCACGGGATTTAATTCCTTCACGATCGGAATAGAATCATTCAGCGTCCCCACATTAAAAAAATACAACAAGGAGTTGATGATTCTGCCGACCATGCTTCTGGAACAAAAAATATTTTACAATGAAGCAAAAAGCTTCACTAAGAGACTAATGCTTCATAACCACTACCTTTCAACTGTTCAACAAGCTATAAATTTCGCCCATGAACACGGATTTCTGGTGGTGGGAGATTACATCCTGGGCAACCCGGATGAATCTGTCGACGCTGTACTCTTCGGTTTCCGCTCGTTCAAAAGCCTTTGCCATCTGATGCTGGCCTACCTGCCGGTGTATACACCATTTCCTGGCACAGCTCTCTGGTTAGAAGCCTACACTTCCGGACAACTGGCACGAAAGGATGATGGAAAAATCAACTGGGGAAAATTCGATGCCAGCGGCAGCGCTCTTGATCTCGGATACGATATTGCCTCGCTGCGCAATAACCTGGAAATTGAATTCTATACTTCCGATCGATATGCCGAAGACATGTTGGCTATGATCGAAAAAAATCCTGCCATCAAAAAATTCTTTCTCGACCGCCTGAAATATCTCGACCAGACTTATCCCGATGATCCGCGCATCATCAAACAACTCGCACATTTACAATGAGTACGCCCATTAATATGCGTACTCCAAAACCCAGCGGATGATTCCACTGGGTTTTTTATTTTTTCGCCAATTAAAAAGCCCATCCGAATTTAATCCGGATGGGCTAAATATTTTCTACAAGAATTCCTTTAATCTTCCGCGTCTTTCAGGATGCCGCAAAAGGCGCAACGCTTTTGATTCCACCTGTCTAATATATTCCCGGGTTTTATTGAGTTTAGCGCCAACTTCCTCCAGGGTCATCTCTGGATGGCCAAACAAACCAAAACGCATCACAATTACCCGTTGTCGCCTGATACTAAGCTTCGCAAGGCATGCTCTGAAAGCTTCACTCAATTCATCATTGATGATTTTAGATTCCAGTTCCTTTTCCGGATCATTTTCTCCTGGCTGGGCTTCAATCTCTTGACGAGAAACTACTTCGTGTCTTTGATAGAACAAATAATCCCCCATTACATCCTGCATAAATTGGTAGTAATGGTCGGAATCTCCCCTCCACATTCCCACCTGCCTGAAGTACCGCCGCATAAGCGTCATTCCAGTTAAGGTAAACTTGGGGTGATCGAAACGCATATTTTGAAATTCGTAAAATGGTATCTCGCCAAAATCAATATCTTCCCGGGAAAGCAAGATTGCCTTGACGAATTCCGGATCAGTAAAATCGTCTCGTTCGGGCTTTAATCGTTTAATATCGACCACCGATCTAGTCTCGTAAGAAACCCTGATATCTTTTATGACAGCGACATCAATTCCTCTTCCAAGCTGAACGTCTTCCTGTTCCATCTGCCGCTTGGAAGCGACAACCAGCCCGCCCTGCCGATATTTCCGATTTCCAAAGATATGATGGACTAATATCGGCTGGTCGGCCGAACGAAAAACATCTTGGAATTCGACGACAATTCCGGAGGTTTTGCCTTCATGCGGCGCTACTGCCCGACAAGCTCTTTGCTCGGCAACCACCCAGGAATACGTTGGCCGTAGATTCAGGGTAACCGTAACCCGCTCAGAGTCCCAACCCTCAATAAGAATGTCTCGAGAGCAAAGCACATCGATCCATCCTTTATTGAAAGCATTAATTATGCGATCCCTTTCCCTATCAGGCGTGCCAGAATGGATAGCGTACGCTTTAATTCCCGCTTTTCGATAATACCTAGCGAGCTCGATCGTGTGGTTGATACTGACACAAAAAGCAACAGCTGGAATACCTCGGAAATTCTTCAGATAGAAATCCCGAGAAACTTTATTTCTGGCGGCGATATTAAGCGCCTTTTCAGCTACTTCTTCATCAAGCACGCCCTTGCGAGTCATCCTGACTTTGCGAAGGTCAATGTCAGTCTCCACGACATACCCGCGTAGCGGCAAAAGGATTCCGTCTTCAATTGCCTCCTGTAAGGTCATACGATAAATCTCGTTTCGGAAAACTTTTTCGACGTTTTTTTGTTCACTGAATTTATCTGTCGCCGTGAAAGCGATGCAGATTGCGTTCAGATAATCAGGAATCTTCGAACGCATAAGAGACAATGAGCGATGACCCTCGTCAAGAATCACCAGCCGGACAAAATCTTTAGGGATCAGCCTCTTTTTAATAAGGAGTACCAGTGAATGATATGTCGTATAAACAATGTCCCCAGTAAGATCCTTTTTCCCTTTGTGATAGACCGTAATGTTGGCATCAGGATCATGCTTGCGCATCTTTTTTACGTTTTGATCCATAATGAGATGCGTCGGGGAAACGATCAAAATCTTTTTCAAAAAGCCTCGCATCAGCTTGGCCACTTCGGAAAAAACAATCGTTTTGCCTGATTTTGAGGGCATGACAACGAAACCTCGAATGTCTTTTTTCTTCTGATTCTCATCAATAAAGTCGAGAATCGCATCATAGACCGAACCCTGATATTGCCGCAATTTAAAGCTCATATACGCTCCTATTTTCTAAGAAAAAAAGGTTAATGACAAAGAACAACAACGTAAGATTATTGCATATTTAAATCCTCTTGTCAATGCAGACGCAGAAACCCTGAATTCAGCCCCCGATGCCTCGCCATCGGGGTTTTATTATAAAAAAAGTCCTGCGCCAGCAGGACACCTTAACTTTGCATTTTGAATTTTTAACTAAATCATATTTCTCCCCAATTATCCCCAGTCTTCACATGAGCAACTAGTGGAACGCGCAATTTATATACGCTTTCCATTATTTCTTTTATCTTCGGCGCTAGTTTTTCAGCCACCCCTTCTTTCACTTCAAAAATAATCTCATCGTGCACTTGCAAGATCATGCGTACGTCGGGATTATCAGCAAACTCTTCGTGCAATTTCAGCATGGCCATTTTGACAATATCAGCGGAAAGCCCTTGGATAGGCATATTGATGGCCATTCTTTCTGCGGCATTAGCCATCATAAAATTAGGCGAGTTTATTTCCGGAATATTACGCCTGCGGCCAATTTCTGTTTCTACGTAGAGATTTTTTTTAGCAAATTCCTTAGTCCTTTTCATATATTCCGCAATCCCCGGGAAACGTTCAAAATATTCGTCGATAAATTTTTTGGCATCATCTCTGGAAACATCAGCTGACTGGGAAAATCCAAAAACACTCATCCCATAAATTACTCCGAAATTCAAAGCTTTCGCCGAACGCCTCATTTTTTGGGTCACTTGCGAAAGCGGAACCTTATATACTTCTGCCGCTGTCGCCTGGTGAATATCCACGCCCTCGTGGAACAATTTAATCATTTTTTTGTCTTCACTCATATGTGCCACCACCCGCAAGTCAATCTGCGAATAATCAGCGGCCACCAGCCGCCATCCTTCTTCTGCTTCGAAAGCAGTGCGCAGAACCTGCCCGACGTCAGTTCTTATGGGAATATTTTGCAGGTTAGGTTCCGATGAAGACAGTCTCCCCGTGGACGTTACCGCTTGGTTAAAAGTAGTATGTATGCGAGATTTTTTATCCACTAGAAGCGGTAGAGCATCGAGATAGGTCGTTTTCAGCTTGAATATTTCCCGATATTCCTCAATTTTTTCCACGATCTTGTGTTTTTCTTTTATCTTTTGTAGCTCACTGGAAGCTGTGGAATATCCGGTTTTGCCTTTTTTAATGTCCTCCGTTGGAATTTTTAAATCAACAAAAAGTATGTCGGCTAGTTGCCGTGATGAATTGATATTAAATTCTTTTCCAGCGCTAGTATAGATATTTTTTTCCAGATTAATAATTCTCTTGTTTATATTTTCCACGATACCGGAAAATATAACGGTATTCAGTTTCACGCCATTCGTTTCCATTTCCGCCAAAACCGGAATGAGCGGCATCTCTAGATCGCATAATACTTTTTTGACATTATGCGCCTCTCTCTGCGAAGCAGATATTTCTTCGATTTTTTCTTCGTATATTCTTTTTAGTTTCCCGATGTAGTCCGCGACTTGGCAAAATTTTTGCGCTATCTCATCTGATGATTCAATTTCTAATCCCAATTGTCCTTTCTTTTTTTCTTCAACTATTTCTTCACCCAAATTTTCCAAAACTAATCGGGAAAATTCATTTTTTGCTCCGGGGTTGACCACATAGGCTCCAAGCATCACATCAAAGTCTAATCCTTTGATTTCTATTTTATTATTTTTTAGTATTTCCAGATCCTTTTTTAGATCATATCCGATCTTTTTTATATTTTCATTTTCCAAAACAACTTTTAATTTTTCAATCTTATCCGTATAGGCAGCCCGACCGGCTTTCCAGCTCACAGCGATTCCGACAATCTCACTTTTAAAAACATTTTCTCCTCTGGTGTTTAATTTAATAGCAATTTCTTTTGCTTTTTCAATCTCGGAAGTTATTTCATCGAAATTTTTATCAGTTATAATTTCATATTTGAAATTCTTCACCCCTCCTTTTTCAATATTCGCAATTAGCGGATTAGCATTTATTCGTTGATTAGCATCATTCCCAGGAATTCTTTTGATCAAACTATAAAAATTCAGATCCTGAAAAAGTTTCACTAATTTTTCCCGGTCAAATTCGTGAGTCTTGGCATTCTCTAAATTAATTTCTACCGGTACATCTTTTTTAATTGTCGCCAGCCCCTTACTTTGTATAGCGATTACCTTATCACGCTCTAGCTTTTCTTTTATCGCTCCTTTTATTTCATTAATATTTTTATATACATCCTCCAATGTTCCATATTTTGAAAGAAGTTCCACAGCAGTTTTTTCGCCAATGCCTTTGACGCCTGGAATGTTGTCCGATGCGTCGCCGCGAAGCCCTTTATAATCGATCATTTGCACCGGCGCCAAATTATATCGTTCCTTCACCGCGTTTTCATCATAGGTAACAGCGTCAGTGAGACCACGACGCATAGTATAAACTTTTGTTTTTGAACTAATAAGCTGCAAAGTATCCAGGTCTCCTGTAACGATAATATTTTCAAGATCCTGATGTTCTTTTTCCGAGTGAGCGACCACGGTTCCGATAAGATCATCCGCTTCAAACCCTTCTTTTTCATAGATAGGAATATTCATCGCCCGCACTACCTCCTTTACTTTGGGAATTTGATCATAGAGCGCCTGATCAGCTTTGACTCTCGTCGCTTTATATTCTTTATACTCAATATGCCTGAAAGTCGGCCCGGCCAAATCGAAAGTAGCGATGATATAGTCTGGATTGAATCTGGAGATGACTGAAAGAATAGTCGAAGAAAAACCATAGACAGCATTGACCAGCTCACCCGATTTAGTAGTCAGTGGCGGAAGCGCGTGATAAGCGCGATGAATGATAGCGTTTCCATCGATAAGAACCAGTTTTTTAGTGTTTTTGGACATAATTTATTATATCACAAAGTCGCCCTAATAATACAAAAAACTTAGACATCAAATGTCTAAGCCTTTTTGTAGTACAGTTTTTTAAAATTATTTTTGCAATGCTCCTCCGACTATATTTATTATAACTATACCAACAACCGCTACCGCTAGGCCGATCAACGAAAAAGCAAGTGTCTTGCCGCTACGCCCGACCCGCTCCTCATCTCCGCCGGCGACCAGATAATCAATAGCAGCCACAAGGAGACCAACGATGGAAAGCGCTCCCATACCACCTAATATCACATAAAGGAATGTGCTGATACTGGAAAAAGCCTGCCCGACGCTCGGCTGATCAAGACTGCCCTGTTGATCCGGTCTTATTTGAGCCATTGCCACTCCCGGGAAAAAAACCGAAAAGTATATTATATTTTTTACTATTTTGTTCATCAACTATATTATACTACTATTTTTCTAAAGGTTCTACTGAATTTATCGTCACGTTTTCCACTGGCCTGTCATTAGTTGTCGTTTTGACGTTTTCAATCTTCAAAGCGACGTCCATTCCACTCGTTACCGTTCCAAAAACTGTGTAACTGGGTGGGAGTGGCGCTTCGGGGCTAGCGGTAACAATAAAAAACTGACTACCATTGGTGTTCGATCCGGAATTAGCCATGGCCAGTGTCCCTCGCGGATATTTTTCCGTTCCGACTAATTCATCCTTGAATTTATATCCCGGTCCACCCATTCCCCAACTGGATGTATCGGCATTTTTGGAATTTGGATCGCCGCCCTGGATCATAAAGCCCTTGATGACGCGATGAAATTTCGTGTTGTTATAAAAACTACCTTGGGCAAGATTGAGAAAATTAGTGACCGTAAGTGGAGCAGTTGACGCGTCTAGTTTCACTTTTATATCTCCCATACTCGTTTTAATTGTCGCTGCGGTATATTTTTTCAATATTTCCGCGTTAGCTTCTGGCGCCTTTAGATTGGAATCCATATTATTTTCATTTAATGCGTTATTCATATTTTCATTTTCCTTGTTGGTCGCGTCATTGATATCCTGTTGCGCTTTTTCTTTCAAATTAAGCATACCGGAAATATTTCCGCCAGGATCAGTGATGGGATCGGGAATTTTGTTGCTATCTTGCGCCTGCTGGCTATTGCCGCAACCAGAGAGAGTTACTACTGCGATTACCAATGTTGATAATATTAATATTTTTTTCATATATTTTATAAAGCGCCGTCATCCTGAGCGAAGCGATCCCGCTTTAGCGGGAGAGCGCAGTCGAAGGATCTACTATAAGTTATTACTAGTTATATCACGTGGCAGATCCCTCGACTTCATTCGACTAAAAGTCTCATTCCGCTCGGGATGACGGGAAAGAAAGGATATTTTTCTTTTATTTTCATCCATCCATTCAAAGCCTATCCACAAAGCACCTCTTGGAATAATTTTAGAAATCCTATCTGCCCATTCGACAATTATAACATTATTTTCGTCAGCAATAATTTCCTCCCAACCAAGATTTATTATATCATCTTTTCTTACTCGGTATGCATCAAAGTGAAAAATATTTTTCCCATATTTTTTCATGATAACAAAAGTGGGACTTGTATAGGGACCTTTTACTCTCAAATCTTTCAATAATCCCTGGGTAAACGTTGTTTTCCCGCTGCCCAGCTCGCCAGTTAGACAAATAATTTTCCCGCCTTTAATTTCTTGAGCTAACATTTCGCCCAGTTTTTGCGTTTGTTTGGAATTTTCGGTAATAAATTCTTTCATGTTTTATATACTATCAGTAAATATAAAAAAACAAAACGGCAAATCGATTTCCGACTTGCCGCAGATTGCTCAAGTTCTCTAACTATGAGATCTTCGATGCCAGCGTTTAAAGGCTTCCTCTTTGCTCATTGCGCCAAATCTCTCATGACATTTTTCACAGCCGAATCCACCTGTCCCACCAATAATACCCTCGAAATTATGTGCCCCACCCTTTGGGCAGCGATCAAAAACGTAAGCGCCAAGCAAAGCCCAGACTACTATTGCAATGATCGCCACAAAGATAATAATAATGAACCATCCGATGTAAAAAGCTAATGCGCTCAAATTATCGGCAAACACATAAAGCGCATAAGTCACCGCAGCTGCTAGAATCAGAAAAACTAAAATGCTTTTTGTCGCCACAAACCAATTCCGGAATAAAATCATCTTTTTCCTCCTCGTTTATTTTTCAAGACTTATTTTAATCGCTTATTTAAGAGATTATGAACTGGCTTGATTATAATGATCAATTTTTATTTGTCAATAACCTTTAATTTGACATGAAAAAATATTCCTGCTATTTTGATTAACTAACTTGATTAGTACGGACGTGCCGGTGGCGCGTCTCCACATTTTTCTAAATTATGACTCTTGCTCCCCAGGAACAATTCAAAAACTTTCTAGATAAATCACAGGATGTTTTGATCCTTATCCCGGAAAATCCCAGCGCTGACGCAGTCGGTTCTTCCTGGGCGCTCTATTATTTTCTGGAAAAAAGGGGCAAAAACCCGACCATCGCTTTTTCCAATCATTTGAGTGACAAATTCGGCTTTTTGACCAAGCCTTCGCGAATCCTCAATGAGATTTCCGGCGCCCGGGATTTCGTCCTTTCTTTTGATGTTTCTCGCAATAAGATCGGAAATGTTCGTCACGAAGAAAAGGACGGAAAATTTAATATCTATCTTACTCCGGAACATGGTACTATCAATCCTCGTGATTTCTCTTTCATTTTAGCCAAATTCAAATACGATCTTATCATCGTCATTGATTGCCCGGATCTGGAAAAATTGGGCAAGATTTATAATTCTAACACTGATTTGTTTTTTGAAGTGCCGGTCGTAAACATTGATTATCGTTCTGGTAATGATAACTTTGGCCAGATCAATCTGGTTGATGTCACCTCTTCTTCATGCTCCGAAATTGTCGGTCGAGCCATCGAAGATATGGATATTTTAAGTATGGATAAGCAAATCGCTACCGCAATTCTCGCCGGTATCATCGGCGCCACTGACAGTTTTCAGAAAAAAAATACTACGCCTAAATCATTTCTTTTCGCGGCGCATCTCATGGACAAAGGGGCTGATCAGCAAGAAATTATCCGCTGGCTATACAAAACCCAACCTCTCCATGTTTTGAAACTTTGGGGTCGAACGATGGCCAAATTGCAATGGGACGAAACTCTGAAAATCGTTTCCGCCACCATTTCCATTGATGATCTGGTGCAAAGTCGAGCCAACATCACTGATCTACCGCTCATTCTCGAAAAACTCCAAGAAAGCTACACCGACGGCTCTATTTTCCTCATCACTTTCAACGACACCCCCACAACTTCTGTTGCTCTTATGAAAACTGCCGACAATGAAATTTTCAAAAAACTTTATCTCAATTTCGGCGGGGAGCTGAAACGTGGCCTTCTGGAACTAAAAACCGAAAAGACTGATCTGGAAGAAGTGAGGAAAGGGATTGTGGAAAAGATAAAAATTTTATGATTTAAAATTTAATACCCAAATTTTGAATTACGGACGTCAGTCTGTTTTTTTATTGTTCATCTTGTGATAAAATAATGATAACCAGATTAATAATTTCGTATTTTTGTATTAAATTCGTATTTCGTAACTATGATAAAAATAATAAGAAAAAAAGATGCGCTGGAGGAATCAGAAAAAGCGGCTCTGACCAAAAAAATAATTTCCAAATTCCGCCGCAGGGAGGAAGAAGAAGAGACGTCCGCATATGCTGCGTCGATCAATTTCCCCTACCTCGACACCAATCTTGTTCCGATTTCCAATGACAATCTGAAACTTCTGACCGAGGTTGAGGCGAAAGAAAATGATCTGATCATCATCCAAAAAGTATCGCGCGTTGTCCATGCCATCACTACTGATCCGACTGAAGAAAAAACCAAAAACTTCATTGCGCAATTGCAGCAGGAGAAGGGCTGGCAAATGAAGATTTTTGTCGTTTCCCGGTCAAATATGAATATCGTCCTGGAGCGATACAAAAAGATCATTTTTGTGGAAATTCTGGATCTTATGAGTCTACACTTAAGTCCGGAAGAACTGGCCAAGTTTGAGGAGGAAATGAAAGATCTCCTGACGCTGAAACTTCGGATTAATGAGATGCCGGTCACCCAGATCTTGAATATTATCATGGCCGGCGCGTATAAGCTCAAGGCCTCGGACGTGCATCTCGAACCCCAGGAAAAAGAATTTCGTCTGCGTTATCGAATTGACGGCGTACTGCAAGATGTAGCATATCTGCCGCTCAATGTCTATAAGTCGATCATCACCCGCATAAAATATATGTGCCATATGAAGATCAACTTGCGCGATATCGCCCAGGACGGCACATTTGAATTCACGGTTCCCCTGGAAACAGGAGAGAAAAAAGCCGACACCCGTGTTTCCGTCATTCCGGGAAATTTTGGCGAATCGGCCGTGATAAGAATCCTCGATCCAGAATCGATCAGAGTGACTGTTGATAAACTGGGTCTCACTGGACTGGCCAGTGAGATAATGCAAAAGGAAATTTTGTCGCCAAATGGAATGATTTTGAATACCGGGCCGACTGGATCAGGAAAAACAACGACGCTCTATGCCATCATTAACACGCTCAATCAACCGGACAAGAAAATAATCACCATTGAAGACCCGATCGAATATGAACTGGCCGGTATTTCCCAAACGCAGATAGAAAAATCGCGTGGCTATACTTTTGCAACAGGTCTTCGAGCCATTGTCCGTCAAGACCCGGATATTATTCTTGTTGGTGAAATTCGTGATGATGAAACAGCGGACATTGCTGTCAATTCATCGCTTACCGGGCACTTGGTACTCTCGTCGCTTCACACCAACAATGCTATCGGCGCTATTCCCCGACTCATCGAATTGGGCGTGAAACCTTCTCTCATGTCTCCGGCTATAAATGCCGTCATCGGACAGCGTTTGGTGCGAAAACTTTGCGAATGCAAAGAAGCCTATGTTCCGGCGACTGAATCGATTGAATCAATAAAAAGAATTCTTTCTATCATTTCTCCTAAATCAAAAGTGGAAGTTCCGAAAAATATCCAAAATCTTTATCGCCCCAAAGGTTGTTCCAAATGCAATGGCATTGGATATAAAGGACGGATTGGAATATTTGAGATACTGACCATAACCGAAGAAATTGAAAAATTAATTTTGGAGCTGGCTGGAGAAACAGAACTGACTATGACGGCACTTGAAGGCGGAATGATCACTATGCTTCAGGACGGAATCATTAAGGCCGTAACTGGAATAACTTCCATTGATGAAGTAAAGCGCGTGACCGGTCAGGGAGAATTTTTGGAAATCATCTATGACAAATTGATGGCGGCGACGTTGGGTCGGTCAGTCTTGGTGAGTAAAAAGAATTTTGAACTGGCGGAAAAAACTATAAAAGATTTCAAAAAATTTCAGGAATTGATTTCTAAAGAAAAAAGCACCGACATCGCCAAAATTATTTTTGCCGCCGCTTCCATCCTTGGAGTAAACGATATTCACATTGAACCGCAGGCAGTGCTGGTCAAGATTCGTTTCCGCATCGATGGAATTTTGCAAGATGTCGCCACAATTCCACTAAATGAATACCCGGCCTTTTTAGGTGAGATAAAAATGCTTTCCGGCGTCAAAACTGAAGCGCGTCAGGGTGTGATTGACTCCCGATTTACCATTAAATTTGATGAAGAAATAAAAAACGCAAGAGAACCACAAACTGACGTGCGTGTTTCCATAATTTTAGGCGGCTTTGGCGAAACGGTTGTGTTGCGTTTACTTTTCAAAACTACCTTGGAATATGATCTCAAAAAATTGGGAATACGCCAGCAAAATCTGGATAAGATCATGCATGAAATCGAAAAGCCCAATGGCGTCATTTTGAACACCGGCCCGACTGGCAGCGGAAAAACAACGACCCTTTACTCGATCTTGCAGCATCTCAATAACCGGGAAGTGAAAATTATTACTGTAGAAGACCCGATTGAATATCAGATGGAAGGAATTTTGCAAACACCAGTCAATGACAAAGAGGGATATACTTTCGTCAACGCCCTTCGACAGCTTTTGCGTCAAAATCCGGATATTATGATGATCGGTGAAATCCGCGACAATGAAACAGCAGTCGCCGCCGTGCAAGCCGCTCTCACTGGACACTTAGTACTCTCTACTATTCACACCAACAACGCCGCTGGAGCGGTGGCGCGAATGATCAATATGGGCGTCGCTCCTGCTGACATCGCCACTTCCGTCAACGCCTTTATCGCCCAGCGACTTGTACGAAGGCTGTGTGATTGCAAGAAAAAAATAGCGCCGACCGCGGAAGAAAAAGCAAAAATAGAAGCCACGCTAAAAAAGGTTTCGCCAAAAAGTGGCGTGGAAATTCCTAAAATCGGAGATATATACAAGCCAGGAGGATGCGTCAAATGTAATGGCATCGGATACCACGGACGAATGACGGTTTCAGAAGTATTTCAGATCACCCGCGACATCCAGGAAATGATCACTCGCGGTGCCATGACGGTCGAACTCGAAGAAAAAGCTATTGAAAATGGCATGCTGACGATGGCGCAAGACGGCGTTATCCGCGTCCTTGAAGGCGAAACAACACTGTCAGAAGTGGAAAGAGTTACTGATTTGTAATTTTATGGAAACGACTAACAAATATTTTATTCCCATAAAATTAAATAAGGACATTCTTGTCACTTATCACACCTCTCCCGCTCATATCGGCCGGCTTTATCACTCCGTTGATTTTATCGCGCCTCTTGAAACACCGATCCTGGCCGCTCTTGATGGAAAGGTTACCGCTATAAAACTTGACTCAGATATCGGAGGATCAACAGAAGATTTTGATCAGTATGGAAATTATATTGAGATAAAGCATGCCAACGGTGAATTTTCCATGTATGAACACATGCGAAAAAATGGCGGATTGGTAAAAATCGGCGATCACGTGAAGACTGGCCAAGCCATTGGATATGTTGGTGAAACCGGCTGGATGGCTGATCTTGGGCCACATCTGCATTTTAATGTCCATAAATATACCCGCGGCAACGGCCCGACTGATTACGAAGCATTGAAAATTCACTGGGTCACGCCACCGCCGAATAAGGAAAATATCATATAATTACAAAAACGCTCTTGCAAGGGCGTTTTTTTATCCGTCATCCCGAGCGAGTTCGACCACAGGGAGAACGAGTCGAGGGATCTACCCCTGATTACCTAAAGTTTTATTAAATAAATTTAGCCAGTGATAATATAAAGCAGATCCCTCGACTTCATTCCTCCGACATTCGTCGGAGTCATTCCGCTCGGGATGACGGGAATTAAAAAAAGGCGGGTCGCATCGCGCCCGCCAAAAACCCAAACATCCTAGCCCATTAGAGCTTGAGCTTCTTCAGCGCTTCTTCGCATTGTACTTGTTTTGAAATAAGAAGCGCCATTGTTCCGAAACTACAAAGAACGAATGGTAGAATCCGAATTATGGCTCCAGGTTCACCCGGATCGTATATGTATATTGTTATAATTCCCGCAAGAATAAACAGAGTAATACCTAGAACAAAACTAAAAAATCTCATTTTCTTCTCCTTTTCAAAAAAACTTCTTCTTTATCCATCGCCAAAATCTCCTGAAAGGATTTTCTTCCTTCTCAACACACCCCTTACAGAGATTGGCCCATTTGCCATCAACAGGATATTCGCGAAGAACTGTAAATATTTTTTTGCAATGTTCGCAAACCAAGCCTTTATACCTCGGCGCGAATTTCATTTCCCCCTCCTGTCAAAAAACTTCAACATAGCATTTTTCCGCGTTTTATCCGCGTCCTAATCAGCGACAAATCCGCGACTTTTACACTAATCTGCAGGCAAAATCCCAAAGCTAGGCCCCGGGGGAAGGAGCAACATCGAGGTACGATCGAGCCGAAACCCAATACGCCCATGTCTTGAAAAAAGCTCCCATATTGAGGACAAAAGATAGAAGTCCCCAATTTGCCTGCAATTTACTGCTAATCATCTGAAAACCGCTTATTTGCGAGCTTTTCGATGACTTTAGAGTGTAGCACATCTGGTAATTTTTGTCAAACAGGGGTATAATAACTGCAGACGGTAATTTTTAATTTTTAATTTTTAATTTGAAATGAATGTAAAAATGATTAAATTTCAAATTTATTCATTTAAAATTCAATAAAAAATTTCAAATTTCAAATTTCAAATTTTCAGTGATAACCACTTCCCACGAGCAAATTGACGACATAAATCTGGATTCTACCCTGCGCCCCCAAACATTCAATGAATATATCGGACAGGAAAAGGTGAAGAAAAATCTGGAGATCCTGATTGGCGCGGCGCGACACAGAAAAGAACCGATTGAACATGTTCTTCTCTATGGTCCGGCAGGCTTGGGCAAAACAACACTGGCCAACATCATTGCTAAAGAAATGGGCGTGGGGATAAAGACTACTTCCGGTCCGGCTATTGAACGCGTTGGCGATTTCGGCTCAATTTTGACTAATTTATCCGACGGCGACATTCTTTTCATCGATGAAATTCACAGATTGAACAAGTCTATCGAAGAAATCCTCTATCCGGCCATGGAAGATTTTAAGCTGGATATCATTATTGGAAAGGGACCGAGCGCCAGAACCATTCAACTCGATTTGCCAAAATTTACCCTGATTGGCGCTACAACAAAATTAGGATCACTGTCAAATCCCCTGCGTAATCGCTTTGGAGCAGTCCACCGCCTGGAATTTTATACCAACGGAGAAATTGAAAAAATCCTGGAACGCTCTTCCAAAATTCTCGGCACCGACGTTCACAAGTCAGGTCTCCAAAAAATCGCGTCTTGCGCCCGGCAAACTCCAAGAGTGGCCAATAGACTTCTGAAACGGGTTCGAGATTTTGCTCAAATTCATAACCATAAAACCGTTGATGAAAATATCGCTCAAAAAGCCCTCGAAATGATAGATGTTGATCATATCGGCCTTGAACCGGCCGACAAGCAGATCCTAAAAACTATCATTGAAAAATTCGGTGGCGGACCGGTGGGACTGGGAACTATCGCCGCGGCAACACAAGAAGAAATAAAAACCATTGAAGATGTCTATGAACCATATCTTTTGCAGATTGGATTTCTGGCGAGAACACCGAGAGGTCGCATGGCAACGGAACTGGCCTATAACCATTTGGGAATAAAATATATTAATAACACACTTCTATGATGACCGGACTTATTTTTCTTCTTTACGCCATAATCATTATTATGTTTGTCGTGACCTATTTTTTTATCATCTATCACCTGGTCAGATATTCCCTGAAACCATCACTCAACAATATCGTTCTCCCTATTTTTATCATCGGTTCGACCCTTCTTCTCATTTCCAACGTTGCGCTTTTTTTCTCCGTTAACTGGCAAATATTTCTCGCTAATTTTCCCATAAATTTAAGATAAAAATGAAAGATTTCACCAAATATCATTTTAAGGGTCAGGAAGACAGAGAAAAAGTTCTCCTGGTTCTTCACCGCCACTGGTTTGACATCTTGAGCCAATTTCTGGTTATGATAGGGATGCTTTTTCTCCTTTTTGGCAGCTTTATTATCCTCCCAATTGTCTTTCCGGCCATATCCGAAGGAGCCAATCATAATCTTTTTCTTTTTTTGGAAAATCTTTTCTTTATGCTCACTTGGATTATGCTATTCCTTATCTGGGTTGATTATTACTTTGATGTTTGGATTGTCACCGACAACCGCATCGTAAATATCGATCAAAAGGGACTTTTTTCGCGCGAAGTGTCAGAACTGGAACTGGATAAGATCCAGGATATCACTACTGACGTTAAGGGCGTTATCCCAACTTTTCTCAATTTCGGCGATCTGCAGGTGCAAACTGCCGCCGAAGAGGAGCGCTTTCTTTTTCACAACATTCCCGATCCATATGACGTGAAAAATATCATCATGAATCTGCACAAAAACAGCGAGAAAAAAATTGAGAATGAATTTGGCAATATGCTCAAAGAAAAAGTTCTTCATGAGGATTCTGTATAAAATTTGACTTAATCAATTCATCAAGGAGGGTGAAAGAAAAAAATAACATCTTCTCGTCGTTATTCTTCCTGTTGCTAACAACAGTTTTTTTCGGCTTTCCAAGCGGCAGTATAGCAGACGGTAGTGATGTAATAATAAATCAGATAATGATTGAGGATTGTGAAAATACAAAAAATGAGTTTATTGAATTATATAATAATTCTGACAATGACATAATTTTGGATGGATACAAACTGATCAAAAAAACGAAAAGTGGAAACAAAAGTAACCTTGTTTCTTCGGAAAAATTCAAAGGTACAATCCCATCTAAGGGATATTTTCTCATCGCTCCTCAAAAATATGCTCCTGCTATAGTCGCGGATCTCCCTTACTCGGTAGCAGATGCTTCAATTGCCGACGATAGTACCATTATCCTGTATGATGATCAGACTGAAAAAAATATAGTGGATATGGTTGATTATGGAGCAGTAATCGACATTAATTTCGAAACAAAACCAACATTCAATCCGCCTAAAGGAAAAAGTATCGAAAGAAAAAATCATAAGGATACGGGCAACAATTTCGATGATTTTGTCCTGTCGGATTCCATAGCCAGAAATACAAAGTCCAAAACATCCGTTGACGGTATAAAGAATACTTCCTGCACACTTTCAGAAAACATAGATGAAAATATTTCCGTTGAATATGACAAAAATATTTATAAAAATATCTCTGCCGATTTTGACGTTGATTATATCGGATCGACTGATGCTACAAAATACACCTGGACTTTTGGCGACGGCCACAAAAGTTATCTGCAAAAAACTACTCACAAATACGAAGAGGCTGGAACATATGCAGCTAGCATAACTATCCGCGGCGATAAAGATGCTAAGAAAAATTTTGAAGTGGAAGTGGAAGAATATGAAGCGCCAAAAGTGAGAATTATCCGCCTTTCTCCCAATCCTAAGGGGGTCGACACAAAAAATGAGTGGATTGAAATTCAAAATGATTCCAAGAAAAAAATTGATATGATCGACTGGACAATCGCTACTGGCTGGGACAAACTAATTAATCACAAAATTACCAAAAAATTTGTCATTAAATCCAAAAAAAGCGCCAAAATCACCAGCAAGTATTGCGCTTTTACGCTTAACAACATCAAAAACAAAATTGAGCTGCGCGATCCGACCGGCGAAACGGTGCAGAAAATAAAATACAACCGGAAAAAAGATAAAATTGAAGATGATGAAATTTTTGCGATATCTGGAAAAAATTGGGAATGGAATAAACCGATGAATAATAGCGCGCCGGAAGAAAATAATACGGAATTAAATTCTGACAACAATATTCCCCCTCTCCCCTCGGGAGAGGATGTCCGCCAAAATTTTTCTGAAAATTTAGAGCGGACAGGAGAGGGCTCTAAAGAGAATACGGGAGATATAATTATTATTCCTCAATCTGAAATAGATTCCGGCATCGGAAAAGCTACGCCAGATATTTCCTGGCAAAACAAAAAGGATAATCGGATAATTCTTATCGGTTACGGCACAACCATTAATACGCCAGTAAATTTATTAAATATTCCCCACGGCCAAGTTCTGGGCGCATCAGACGAAAAATATTTCCCACCCGAAAAACATTGGGCAGTTTCGCTATTTGATAATTCAGTCAGAAAAATAAATTTTGGTTTGAATTGGGTTTTGAGTAGGATATAAAAAAATTTGGACATCCCAGTTTGGGATATCCAAATTAAATCCTTAAAAAAGTTTCTTTTGCGGGTCAGTCCTCTCTAAATGTTTTCTGACTTTCGAAAGAAATTCTTCCGAAGTCACAAGCGCGCTCCTTGCCTCCTCCTTACTAACCGGAGTCATAGGATCATAAGTAAATTTATTGCGTTTTTTGCGCATCTTATCAAAGATTTTTATCAATGAGTTAAATTTATCCCCCAATATCATACCGGACACTTCCACTGTGGTTTTATGTTGTTGCCCGTCATCCGGCCGCAAGCCATGAAGAAATATTATAGCTCTGGCAATTTTCAACATGCCTGTATAAGCCATGGCATAACAAGTTTCTTCATCGATAGCCAGGGTTTTTCTGGCAGCCGACAAATTCTTTTCGGCACTTCTCATTAATGCTCTGACTTGATCAAGCCCGATACGCTCTCTCTTCAGAAACCCTTTTTGCACAAGCTTATTGAAGTAATTTTCTAAATTCATTTTTATTTTTGGTTAATAATATATATTTTTTTGTTACATTTTGCAGAAATGAATCCTTTTTGATTTTTTTTAGAAACTCTGCCACTCCCCAAATATGATAGTTGATTTCCCGATCAATTTCTTTTTCTATTTTTGATATTTTAGCTATCAACTCATCTTCGTCGGGATTTCCAATAATGAACAGATCCACATCAGAATTTCCTCCAAAGTCTCCTTTGGCGTATGATCCGAAGATAAAAGCGAATTCGATATTAGATATTTTTTTCACTACCGATTCCAGCCCCGCCTCGATACCAATAGTTTTCCTGACAATATTTTGCACATCAAAGAAAATCGGATCTTGTTTATTGGCAAAATAATAGCGTCGGCTGGCGACCATTTCCGATTTGATTATTCCAGTTTTCAGCATTTTCTCCAGCTCTCGTTGAGCTGTTCCAGGAGACGCCGCAACTATTCTGGCTATTTCACTTAGATAAAATTTCTTATCCTCATTGGAAAACAGGAGTTTCGCAATACCTTGTCGGGTTTTTGATTTGAAAAATAGGTTTAACATATCTTTATCTTAGCACATACTCTATTTTGAGTAAATACTTACTCATAATAGAGTAATGAGTTTTCTTCGTAAAGAAACAAAAAAAGGAAGCGCCCGCGATGGAACGCTTCCTGTCTAAAATACTTCTTTTATCTAAAAAGGTTAACGGGGATTTTTCTTTTTCACAAATCTGTCCCAAAGAGGTATAGCGCCCATAAAAAACATTACAAGCCCATATACCCAAAGAGGAATTCCGAACACATCTTCTACCGGGTAAGCGCTACTTCTGCCTGCCCAAATCAACACAATTCCGGTAATAATTTCAAGGTAATAAATAAGCATAGCAAATCTCCCTCATCTAATTATCTCGGTCATTTCGATAATCTTGTCGATGTTTCCATAAATAGTCTTCTCTCCCCAATAAATATACATGAGAGACTTGTCTGAAAAAATTGGAATAGCCATATCGCACTCGCTGGCACCCATGCCGGCAATCCACTCCCATTTTGTTTTTCCAATCTTTATTTGCTTTCGCCCGGAAATAATGGCAATCCTGTACTCGTAGTCTAATCTTACTTCGTCTGCTGTTATTTCAAGCCATAGTATTCTAGTGTCTGTGCCCATACCAAACGCAATGCGCATAGACTGCCCCCCATCAATAGGAGAATCAGGCGAGTTTTTAGTGAAAATATCAGTGAAAGTATCACACCCCGTGTTGATCAAAAGCACAAAACAAACAATAATTTTTAGAAAATATCTCATTTCTCTCTCCTTCGCAGGTTATATATTTTCAAACAACTCTCACCATCAGTCATAACAAGGAATAATAGCAACTTTAAATTATTTTGTCAACTATTTCGACATAATATCAATAATAATGGCTATTTTAAGCTATTTATTGATTATTAATGTTTTTTTCATTCCTAATGTTAGCCAAAAGTCCTTGACTTTTTAGTTTTATGGGCGTATAATATAAATGTAGTCGAAAATATCGACATTTATACAATTATGCTCATTTCTACTCTCAAACAAATAGGTCTCACTGAAAACCAGGCTAAAATATATCTGGCTTGTTTGGAATTGGGCGAATCCTCTGTAAAAGACATCGCTCAAAAAGCAGGGATTAAGAGAACTACTATATATGATTTTATCGACGAGATGTTAAATAGCGGAATTTTAGAGCAAACCGTCCGCAGCAAAAAGAAAAGATATATCGCCACTCCGCCGGAAGAACTGAAATTACTTATCAGAAAAAGAGAAGCCCTGCTTAACCAGATACTTCCGCAATTATCTTCTCTGGATAAATCAAGCCAAGGCAAACCAAGAATCCAATTTTACAGTGGCGCGGATGGTCTGAAAAAGGTTTACGAAGATTTATTAAATTACAAAAATATTATTGTTTATGGCTGGGCGTCGGAAGATATTCCTGAATTATTTGGGAAAGAATGGACTTTTAACTATGTGCATATGCGCGTAAAAAGAAATATTGAGGAATGGATCATTTATCCCCGAAGTAAAACAGGCGAGGAATATAAAAAACACGATGAGGAACATAAAAGAAAATCGAAAGTAGTCGATCCAAAAAAATATAGGTTGGAAATTGAGATTAATATATATAAAAACAAAATTGCTATGACGTCAGCCAAGGATGAGGTCGGCATCATCATCGAATCCACACCGATCGCCAACACTTGGAAAAAAATATTTGAAATGTGTTGGGATAGTTTGAAATAATCATTTGACTTTTCCATTGAATTTGACTGTTTAAAATGTTAAACTTCAGATAGAAAACAGCAGATAATCTACATGTATTATTAAGAACCCTCTCCTGTCCCGCCAAGGCGGGACATCCTCTCCCAAAGGGAGAGGAGGAAGAGAAAAAGTACTAAATTTATGTCAGGCCACTCACATTTTGCCGGAATAAAACACCGGAAAGGGATAAACGACTCCAAGCGCGCCAGGATTTTTACGAAGTTAGCCAAGCCAATTACGATTGCCGCGCAGGAAGGTGGCGGAAATCCTGCTACGAACTTTAAATTAAGGATGGCCATTGATAAGGCGCGCGAGTTCAATATGCCCAAAGATAATATTGATCGGGCGATAAAAAGAGGAACAGGAGAATTAAAAGGAGAACAAATCCAGGAAATCATTTATGAAGTATATGGTCCGGGCGGAATAATGATAATAATAAAAACCCTGACGGATAACAAAAACCGGACGGTTAGCGAGATAAAGACAATTCTCAATAAATTCGGTGGAAAATTAGGCGGGTCAGGCAGCGTAATGTGGAATTTTCGGTTGGAAAACATGGAATACAAGCCGCAAAATACCATGGAAGTTGACGAAAATATAAAATCCCAATATGAAAAATTGTTGGAAGCTTTGGATGAACAAGACGATGTAGACGAGATTTATGACAATTTATAAATTTTATAATCATTATTTTCTAAAATACACCCCCGCAACTCGTCATCTCGAGCGAATTCGACCAAAGAGAGAATGAGTCGAGAGATCTGCCCGAAGTTACCATTAGTTTTGTTTAAATAGTAAAGCCACAAGTAACATTAAGTAGATTCCTCGACTCGCACTTCATTTCATTCGTGCTCGCTCGGAATGACGGGTTAGGAAGAATGTTTATGAAGAAAAACTTACGCTTTCTGGGAATAGATCCTGGCACCGCTACGACCGGTTGGGCCGTATTAGAATCAAAGGACGGCATTTGCACGCCCGTGGCCTATGGCGCCATTCTTACTTCCAAAGACAAATCTGATGAAGAAAGACTTTTCGAGATATCACAAGATCTTGAAAAAATAATCAAAAAATATAAACCGGTAGAAGCGGCGGTGGAAAACCTTTTCTTTTTCAAAAACCAGAAAACTATCATTACTGTTGCCCAAGCCAGAGGCGCGATTCTCTTGACGCTACGGAAAAATCGTGTTAGGATATTTGGTTACACGCCGCTTCAAGTGAAGCAAGCGCTGACCAGCTATGGTCGCGCTGAAAAAAAACAGGTGCAGCTCATGGCTAAGGAAATTTTGAAGCTAAAATCACTTCCAAAACCGGATGATACGGCCGATGCCATGGCAGTGTGCATTTGTCATATTAATAGTAGAAAAATACTGGATTTGTCTAAATAAAATTGGTAATAATAATTAATCTAGAGAATTTTATAATAATCTGTAATTTTAAATTTTTAATTTGAAATTTTTATTAAATTTTTAATTCTAAAATTTAGAAATTTAAAATTGATTAAAAATTAAAAATTATAAATTAAAAATTTCTTAATATTATGTATTATATCAATGAAATCGGCACTTATGCCAGTCCTATCGTCGGGTTCTTCTTGGCCGACGGCGTGCCCTATGAAACTATCAAGCTAATATTATTCCTGCCGGTGATCGCCACGGTCATCGCCTTTTTGCGACAAGTAGTAGGCATCAAGGCCTTTGGTATTTATACCCCACTTCTAATTACTTTTGCCTTCCTAGCGACCAATGGACTCAAATATGGCATCGCTATTTTTGTTTCTGTCATTATTATTGGGATGCTCATGCGCTTCATTTTGAAGCCTTTTCGCCTGCTCTATCTCCCGCGTGTGGCCATTATGCTCACGGTAGTGGCTGTTTTAATTTTGGGCATACTCACTTTTGGCGGCAACATGAAAAGAACGGGGCTGGCTTCTGTTTCTATTTTCCCTATTCTTATCATGATAACTCTCGTTGAAAAATTCATCACAGTGCAAATCGAAAAAGGAAACAAGGAAGCACTATATCTCGCCGCGGAAACATTGATCATTTCTGTGGCTGGATTCTACGCTGCCAACCTGACATTCCTCATAAAAATAATTATCACGGCTCCCTGGGTCATCCTCCTGACCATTCCCATAAACATACTTCTGGGCAAATGGACGGGCTTGCGTATAAGTGAATATTGGAGGTTCAAAGAAATTATAAAAAAAATGTAACTAATGTTTGATTTTATAAGAAAAAGTAAAAAAATCCTTGGCATGAATTCCAGAAATCTGGAGTATATTCGGCCGTTCAATTTGAAAAAAAGTCGCCGGCTAGCCGATGATAAGCTTCTTTCCAAAAGAGTATTAAAGAAAAATGACCTGCCTGTTCCCGCTCTTATCACTAAGATAAAAAACGTTGAAGAACTAGAAAGTTTTGATTGGCAGACGCTTCCCGGCAGTTTTGCCTTGAAACCTAATCGCGGTTTTGGCGGTGAAGGAATTATCGTAGTTTATGGGAAGAAGAAAAATAGGGACGACGCCTGGATAAAAGCGGACAGCAGCATAATTACCATTTCTGATCTAAAAACTCACATTAGGAATATCCTAGACGGATCATTTTCACTGGCTGGAACACCCGATATCGCTTTTTTTGAAGAACGATTGAAGCTCCTAAAATTATTCAAACCTTATGCCTACAAAGGAATCCCCGATATCCGTCTTATCATTTTTAATAAAGTTCCCGTCATGGCTATGCTCCGCGTCCCAACCAAGGAATCTCACGGAAAAGCCAACCTCCAGCAAGGTGCTATCGGCGTTGGAATAGACCTAGCTTCCGGCATAACCACTACGGCTGTCCAGGGGAAAAATAAAATTATTGACTATGTCCCGGGAACACGCATGCTTTTATCCGGGATAAAAATTCCCTATTGGAAAGATATTCTTGACCTGGCTGTCCGCGCCCAAGAAATTTCCGGTCTTGGTTTTTTGGGTTCTGATATTGCGATTGATAAAGAGCGCGGACCAGTAATCGTAGAGCTTAATGCCCGACCCGGACTTTCTATTCAAATTGCCAACCTCACCGGCCTTAAGGATAGATTGGAAAGAGTAAGAGATATGAAAATAAAGACAGCTAAACGCGGAATAACGCTCGGCATGAATCTTTTTGGAGGAGAGGTGGAAGAAGAAGTGGAAGAGATTTCTGGACGCAAAGTTATCGGAATAGCCCAGACCGTAAAACTTATCGGCAAAAAAGGAAAAGAACTTGAAATTGAAGCTAAGATAGATACTGGAGCAGGCTACTCCTCTATCGACACAGAACTGGCCAAGGAGTTAGGTTTTGCCGGCGCCCTCGAAGAGTTTGAAAAAATAATGCAAGATGACGATCAGATAAGACACTTGGGGAAAAGTGAGCGTGAAGAAATATTCAGAGCCATCCCCGATTTAGCTGATACAATAATAGTAAATTCCTCCCACGGGACCAGCTACAGACCGATGATCCGACTATCTATGATCTTAGGCGGAGTGGAAATTTTTACTAAAGTTTCCGTGATTGACCGCTCTATCCTTAAAAAGCCCGTCATTATTGGGCGAAAGAATTTGGGTAAATTTTTAATTGACGTAAATAAACTTCAATGAAAAAAGTAATGATCTTGTTCGGCAAAAGTGACTGGAAAAGCGCTAAGCCGTTTAGTAATAAAGATTACCAATATTCCTACGAATTTTTCTATACCCTCTGTAAAAAGAATGGCATACAGATGTACCGAGCCTCTTATGAATGGTATGACTATGAAAAAGCTGTTTTTAAACATGCTTGGATATATGAAGGAGAGGGAGCCAAATGGAAAAAGGTTGGCAACATCAAGCCCGATCTTATCTACGACAAAACTAAAGCCAGAATGGAAACATATTATAAAAAGGAACTTATCGGTGAATATTACCCATTCATCAACGACCAGATTTTTACCCGGCTGATTGACGACAAACTGACTACCAGTTTGATATTTGAAAAATGGTCTAAAAAAAGCTGGATAATAAATTCCAAAGAAGATCTGAAAATTATTTTGCCCAAAATTAAATCGAGCAAAATCGTATTAAAGCCGCTGTGCGAAAGTGGCGGAAAGGACGTGGAGATACTGAGTAAAAAAGAAGCTCTCGAAAAATCATCCATTAAAAAAAATTTCATAGTCCAGGAATTCATAGATTCATCCAGTGGTGTTCCTAGAGTAAGTCGTGGCATGCACGACTTGAGGTTGGTATTTGTAAATGACAAAATAATTTACGCCTATATCCGCGAACCAAAGAAAGGGAGTTACCTGGCCAATCTGGCGCAGGGAGGAAAGCTCATTATCGTACCAAACAAAAAAATACCTAAATCCGTGAATCCCATTATCAAGCAGGCTAATGAGGCATTTATCACCTTTGATCCGCGAGTATATTCCCTGGATCTTATGTTTGACCGGTTCGGCCGCCCCTGGATAGTGGAACTCAACTCAATGCCCGGACTATTTTTTACTCCCGAAGAAAAATCATCAATGTTGCAGATGTACGCGGAACTTCTAAAAGTTTTCAAGAAAAAACTTGGGATCTAGTCACTTTTGTAGTAAAATTGTATCTGAACTTTAAAATTAACGTAATTATCCTATGGCTTACGTTTATTCGCCCAAAAAATCTACTCCTGATTATGCGCGGAAGAAGGTTAATTGGAAAAAGGCTTGGAAATATTTAGGTTATCTGTGTATCGCCGGTTTTTTTGTTGTTGCCGGCGTTTTTTTGTTTTTCTATAAAGATCTCCCCAGTCCCGGAAAGCTAAACGACCGTTTTGTGGCCGAGTCGACCAAAATTTATGACCGCACGGGGACGCATCTTCTCTATGACGTTCACGGCGAAGAAAAAAGGACGCAGATCCCCTATTCGGAAATGCCAGACACCATCCGCTACGCCACCATCTCTCTTGAAGATCAGGGATTTTATACTCATGGCGGCGTTGACCTCAAAGGTATCGCTCGCGCGGCCTTGAAAGACGTTTTGCACCTGGGAGCAGCGCAAGGAGGATCGACTATTACCCAACAACTCATCAAGCAATCAATGTTGAGCTCGGAGCGAACGATAACCAGAAAAATAAAGGAGGTTATATTGGCAATTGAGCTGGAACAAAAATTTTCCAAAGATGAAATTCTGGCTATGTATCTCAATCAGATCCCTTATGGTTCCAATTCCTATGGCATTGAAGCTGCCGCTCAAACTTTTTTTGGCAAACACGCCAAAGACTTGAATCTAGCCGAATCAGCCCTCCTTGCTTCACTTCCTAACGCGCCTACATATTATTCCCCCTATGGTTCTCATCCGGAAGCCCTGAAAGCTCGCCAGGAATTAGCTCTCAATCACATGGCCGAATCAGGATATATCACCAAAGAACAAGCTGATGAAGCAAAAAACGTGGACATTATGTCTGAGTTGCAGCCCAATCGAGAAAACATCAGCGCTCCACATTTTGTGATGTATATCAAAGAATATTTAGAAAAAAAATACGGGCAAGACACGGTGGAACAAGGTGGACTGAAAGTCTATACCACTCTTGATTGGGACAAACAAATGGCCGCAGAGCAGGCAGTGAAAGATGGGGCGGAAAGAAACAAAAAATACAAAGCGGAAAATGCTTCTCTTGTTGCTATGGATCCAAAGACCGGGCAAATTCTGGCCATGGTCGGATCAAAAGATTATTTTGATACAACAATTGACGGACAAGTGAATGTGGCTATCCGTGACCGACAACCTGGCTCGTCTTTCAAACCATTTGTCTATCTGACTGCTTTTCAAAAAGGCTTCACTCCGGAAACTATGATCTGGGACGTGGACACTAATTTCAGCACTGATTCCGGAAAAGATTATAATCCAAAAAATTATGACGGAAAAAATAGAGGACCGCTTGAGATGAAAGATGCTCTCGCCATGTCCCTTAACGTGCCGGCGGTAGAAACACTATATCTCGCCGGCGTCAAAAATTCAGTGGATACTGCCCATAAAATGGGCATCACCACTCTCAATCAACCTGATCGTTATGGATTATCTTTGGTCTTGGGCGGAGGAGAAGTAAAACTGCTTGATCATGTTAATGCCTATGCCACACTGGCAACCGGCGGGGTTCACCACGACAAAGTATCTATTCTGAAAATAGAAGACGGTAAGGGAAGCATATTGGAACAATATAAACCCAATGATGGCAATCGAGTGATCGATGAAAAATATGTTTCCATGCTCGATTATATTATGTCTACCAATTCCTTGCGCGCTCCGGTTTTTGGAGAAAATAATCCTCTGAAGTTTGACTCCCGCCCGGTAGCCGCCAAAACTGGAACGACTAACGAATGGCGCGATGGTTGGACGATGGGCTACACGCCATCTTTAGCCGTTGGCGTTTGGGCAGGTAATAATAATAATTCCGTTATGGCGCAAGGCGCAGATGGAGTTTATGTTGCCGCGCCAATTTTCCGAGCCTTTATGGATACTGTGCTCAAAAATTATTCCGTAGAAAAATTCCCGGAATACAAACAAGAAGACACTGGTAAAGATATTTTGGATGGCAAATTTTCTTCCGGAAAAGATGAAATAGAGGTTTGTGAGATCAAAAAAGATGAATATTGTTTGGCCAACGACACTTGCCCGGATGGCACAAAAGATAAAAAGAAATTTGCCCAAACACATAGCATTCTCTACTACGTCAATAAAGATGATCCACGCGGAGACGCACCAAAAGATCCCCAAAAAGATCCGCAATTTGCCAATTGGGAAAAAGCAGTCAAGTCTTATGTCAAAGATCACAAGAAAGATTTTGGCGGCGATGAAGCGCCGACTGATCAGTGCAAAGCAAGTGATTTTGGAGACTCCGGTTCGTCAGATAGCAGCAGTGTAAAAATCAAAACTACCGTTTCTACTCCAAAAGATGGCGACACCATCACTTCTTCACCATTTACCATTTCAGCTCAAGCTGTTTCCGGACACGCCATAACTTACATAACAATTAACATCGATGGCACAGACGTGTCGGTGGCCAATTCTGATTCAATTTCATATTCCTATACAGTTCCGGATGACAAAAAAAATGCCACACTCAATATCAAAGTAACGGCAGTTGATAAAAATGATAAGACTGATTCCGATAAGTTAACAGTGAAAATGAATATTCCTTAATAAAACCGTCATCCCGAGTGAAGGCTCAATTCTTATTGAGCCTGAGTCGAGGGATCTACTAATTGCTATTGCAAGTGCTAATATTTAGTAGATTCTTCGACTTCATTCCCCCGTCAAGACGGGGTCATTCCGCTCAGAATGACGAATGCCATTTTTATGACCTTATTCCACGCCATCATCCTCGGCCTTATCCAGGGTTTCGGAGAATTTCTCCCCATCTCTTCTTCCGGGCATCTCATTCTTGCGCCCTGGCTTTTGAATTTCCCCGATCCAGGGCTGTCCTTTGATGTGGCGTTGCATTTCGGAACATTGATTGCTGTCGTTTTATATTTTTGGAAAGACTTTCTGGAAATAATATGCATAGCGTTTTCCTCCTCTCCCTTTGGGAGAGGATGTCGCGTCTTCGCGACAGGAGAGGGTTCAAAATATAACAAAAATATTTTCTGGCTCCTCGTCATCGCCACCATCCCCGGCGCTCTGTTCGGATTTCTTCTCGAAAGCAAAGCGGAAACAATTTTCCGAAACCCTTTGTTAATAGCAGGCACATTATCTATTGTGGGGCTAATATTATATCTAGCCGACAAATATGCTTCACATAAAAGAAATATTAACGAGCTAACAAAAAAAGATGCCACGCTTATCGGCCTCTCCCAAGCTTTCGCCATTATTCCTGGCGTTTCTCGCGCCGGCGCAACTATTACGACTGGATTATTTTTAGGCCTTGATCGCGTGTCCGCCGCCCGATTTTCATTTCTCCTTTCCGCCCCAATCATTCTTGGCGCAACCCTTGTTAAGATAAAATATATCGCTGCCGCTGGCACACTGGAAATTGTCGCCATCCTCACCGCCGCCCTCTCCGGCTACTTCGCCATCAGTTGGATGCTAAAATTCATCGAGCGTGTCAGTTACAAAGTTTTCTTTTGGTATAGATTGGCATTGGCAGTCATCATTGTCCTGGTCTGGTTTTTAAAATAAAGACTGATTGAAATAAGTAGTAGTTTATGCTAGGATAATTTCATGAGCAAAGAGGAAATAAAAAAAGCCCTTAAGGAAGCCATTGAAGTCGATCCGAATAGAGAGGCTATTTTAAAAGTGGCCTTATTTGGTTCTCACGTTTACGGCTCGCCGCGACCCGATTCTGATGTGGATATTTTAATTGAATTCTCTCCTGAATATTCTATCGGCTTTTTCAAATTTTTTGACACGCAATATAATTTTGAAAAATTCATAGGCAAAAAGGTTGATTTGCTTACTCCGGAAGACATAAGTCATTTCTTCAGAAATGAAGTTTTGGCTCGTGCGGAAACAATTTATGAAAGATAATAAATTTTACATTGGGCACATTGCCGAAGCTATTTCCTCTATAGAAGAATACCTTAATAATGTTGATTTTCTGTCATTTTCCCAAAATAAAATGCTCTTTGATGCGGTAGTAAGAGAATTGGAAATAATAGGCGAGGCATCAAACAACATAGGAGATTCATTTCAGAATGAATACCCCGACATTCCATGGAGAAAAGTCATTGGAATGAGAAATAAAATTACTCACGAATACTTCGCCGTAAATAAAAAAGTCGTCTGGGACACATGCAAGGACGACCTGCCTGAACTAAAAACTATAATTAGCTCCATCTTGGCTCAATAAAAGTAGGAACACCAGACAAGCAAAGGCCGCAAAAGCCTTTTTTTATTTTCGTAAATTCGTAGACAATAAAAAACCTGCCCGAATGATTTCGAGCAGGTGCAAGTGGTTAAAGAACCGAGATTAGAATGGCCCATTTATGCCATTCTTCTTTTATTATGTAGGGGGTTAACTCTACCCAATTCCCTCCCCACTGACCAAACGCTCTTGCTATTGTCATTTCTTCGCCAGGGTATCGCTTCAGAAAATCCACTACCGAAACCCAGGTGGACTCTCCTGGCCTAAGCTCCGACGCAGGTTTCACGTCGGTATTCTCTATTTCATTCCAATAGCGTTCGGTCTTTCCGTCACCAACTTTAAATCTCATTGTAATCTCCTTATTCAGGTTAGAATTAACTCAGATCATTCACTTTTCAAACAACTCTCCAATTCCATCATAACTACCCATTATACCTCAAAATCACCAACTTATCAATAGTTGTTGTAATTTATAACTATAATCATTCTTGATTTCCGCCTGGTATTCTGCTATTTTATGGCTTTATTATGCTGTATATTGACATAATTACAAAGGCTTGCTATAATAGCATTATCTGTTGTCATAAATATCGACAATTATGGAAATTCAGAACACCCTCAAAAAACTAGGTCTCGACGATGACGAAATAGCTGTCTATACGGCCACCTTGTCATTGGGACCGAGCCTAGTCACAAGAATTGCTAAGGAATCAGGCGTTAAACGCACTACGGTATATTTAGTGGCGAAATCTTTAATGGAGAAAGGGTTGCTGGGAGAATATAAAACTCGCCACGGAATGCATTTGTCCGCTCAATCCCCTGATTATCTTTTGACCAAGATTGAGGAACAAAAAAAAGAAGTGGAGGAAATTATTCCCCAACTCAAAGCGCTGACCAAAAAAGAAGCGCATCGCCCGCAAGTGAAATATTTTGAAGGGAAAGAAGGATATTTTACGGTGGCCGAAGATACACTGGAAAAACATGCTACAGAAATTTTGTGGTTGGGAAATCCAAAAGAATTATATAGCATCATCGGGAAGAAGTGGGATGATGAATATTATGTGCCCAAAAGAATGGAGCGGAAAATAAAAATGAAGGCCTTGCTTTTTGAAGATGATTGGTCAAGAGATATAAAAAAGACTGATGAAAATTTTTTGAGGCAAACTAAATTTCTGCCAAAAGATTTTCCCTTCCATTCAACGCAACTAATTTACCAAAACAAGGTGGCCTATTTCAGCTCGCAAAAAGAACTGATCTGTGTCCTCATTGAAAGCGCTGATCTGGCCGCCATGGAACGGGCCAAATTTGAAATGTTGTGGAAAAATGCTATTATAAACTAAACATATGGAAACATTTCACGAAAATATAGCAACTCCGGAAAGACAACACTCGGGCGTGGAATTAACAGCCAAACAAAAAGAGGAGGGCTTGATATTTGGCCTGACAAAATTGGACAACATTAAAGACTCTCTCCAAAAATACCCATCAGCACTTTTGGAAGAATACGGCCTGGATTATATCCAGGAAAAATGCCAGGATTTGATCGCTCTAATCAAAAAAGACCCTGCCTTATTTAAAAACATTGATCTTCAACATCAAATTGGAAACTTTGAACCGTGCGTTGCAATGCTGGATCATGTTATGAAACATCCATATAAGGAAAATATGAGAGAGAGCCTGAAAAAGGAAGTGTTTAATCTAAGCTTACAATTAGATGAATTGCTTTCCCTGGAAAAAGAAACTATCCATTAGATAACAAAAGGAACCCCTCTGGTTCTTTTTTGATTGATAAACATTTTCTATTTTTCCTGTGAAATAATTTTTGAAACATTCTCGGCAAGTTCGGGAATGTTTTTTCGACAAGTTTCCCAAACCGTTTCCACAATAACTCCGAAGTATTCATGTATTAGAACGTTTCTCATATCAATCATATCCCGCCATGGTATCTCCGGATGCGCTTCGCGGAATTCGGAGCTGACATTATTAGCCGCTTCGCCAATTATTTCCAATTCCCGGATAATCGCGCTTACCATCATTCTATTTTTATCAAACTCGGCACGATCAGCGCCACTGCTAAAATTAATGATATTATTAACAGAATCATTAATATGCTTCAGATAAGTTAGATCATTTCTCATAAAAAGTTTCGGCTTTAGCTAAAACCTCGTCTCGAAAATATTTACTCAAACCTTCGGGAGTCAGAAGATCAATTTTTTTGCCACAATAATCTGAAAAATTCCGTTGAATCTGGACATATTCAAACAACCCTATCCTGGCATTAGGCCTAAATTCTACAAGCACATCAATATCGCTATCCGGATGCGGTTCCCCATAGGCATAAGAGCCAAAAATTGACGCCTTAATAATATCCTCTTTATGAGGATCTTTTTCTATAGCCTCCACTAATTTTTTCTTTATTTCTTCTTTACTCATAACCCTAATCTAACATAAAGTAATACAATTTTCAACTTAAAACTTTTTATTTCGTCCTAATTTTCAAAACCGCGCCTTCACCCAATTCTTCATTCATCTTGCGCATTATTTTTTCCTTATTAAGCCAAAGCTCGCTGGCCCAAGCAGGCGATTCGCAGCGAACTACCAAAACTTTTTTTCCAAAATAGTCCACTTGGAATTTTGACGCGCCGATCAGGCCAAATTCTTTTTTGATTATTTTGTTAAAAATATAAAAGACGTCCTTATTGTCAAAAGAAAACTTCCTTAATTCTTTTCGCTTATCAAAAAGATTTTTGAGAGATCTCATTGTTTTGCAAACCCGTCTAAATATTTAGGCAATTCTAAAATCCATTTGGCTTGCTCCGGATAGAATAGGAATCTTTCCACGTCTTTAGCCGCTTGTTTTAAATCCAACCCGGAAATAATAGTTATTAATTCTGCTACCAATTCTTGGCGATTATTAATATTAATATTTTTTTCTTGCAAAATCTCATAATTCGGTTCGATGTCTTTTTGCGCCAAAAACCAAACGATATCATAGAAATCTCGCCCCTTTTGATATGGCCGCAGTTTCAAAGCGATAATTTTTTGGGCGAAGAGAGTTGGCAGCGTGTTAATTAACACGGGAAAACGCTCATTAAAACTATCAATAAATTTTGTTTCAGTAGTAGTAGCTTTATAAGGAGTATGGTCAATTTCAAACTTAATTAAAAATTTTTCGTCTTTCATAGAACTCAGCTCGAATTCCCTCAGCACATCTTTAAATTTAATAAAAAGAATGTAGATATTTTCCGTGGTCTTGGTCCTTGCATCAATGGCAAAACCGAGAAGACTCAGGCTCTTGGTCAAATCTTTTTCCAGGGCATCGATGTTGAAGCCGTCTTTTTTAACCAAGTCGAAATCAAGATCCTCTGAAAATCGTGGAATTTCATGGATAAATCGAAGGCTCGTGCCACCCAAAAAAGAGACTGCGTCATTATAATCGCTTGATGACAGCGCTTTTAGGATTTGGGTTTGCAAATATTCTCGAAGAACGTCTTTTTCCCGCCAGGGAATATTCTTGCTCTCACAATAGTTTTTAAAATATTTTTTATCCGGCAACATAAAATTTTATAAAATTATTAGTTAATAACGAAACTTTCTTATTTTTAAACACGCGAGAAAACTTAATTAATCTATTTTTATTATACTTAAATTCGTCATTAAATCTATAGCCTTCGAATTGAAGTCGACTGCCGTCTAAAATATTTCGATTGAGATAAAAAAAATCAACCAATGCCTTTTCCGGCAAGGCCAAATTAAAAGAAATGTTAAATTCTTTCTTTTTTATAGTTTCATACCCGCCAAAGGCTTCTTTTTTAATTTTTTGATATGAAAATTTTCCAAAATCATTTTTAACAGTCTTTGTCTCTCGGCTGGTTACAGAAGTGGTGGTAAAAACGGCTTCCGGAATAATGCCATAATAGCCTAGAGCTGATTCCAGGCTAACATACGAAGGCTCATAAATTTTCGAAGCTAGAGTGATAGGATCTACGGCATATCTAAGATAGCCTAGAATATATAAGCCTTTTCCAAGTTGAAGAATATAACCTTTTTTCCGCCAATTTTCCAGATTATTGAGAAACGACCGGCTAAACCCTGCTCCTAAAAGTAATTTTAGGTCTCTGGTGCTAAAAAGCGGGAATTCCTCCATTTTTTGCCTGAATTCGATATAATTCATTGTCTTAATTCATCATTTTTAGTGAATTATGACATTATTATATCATGACGATACGATTTTTGTCAAGTAAAAATCTCGCCTAGGCGAGATTTTTACTTTCATTTAATCATGTTTTAATTCTTTATCGGCATAACGATATAGGTATAATCGCCCAAAACCTCGCCACTTTTTTCATCAATCTCTTTTATCCCCACAGGTGTCGCTGCGGAATTAAGAAGAATAGCTACTTGTTGAGTGGAGACAGTATTAATTCCGTCTAAAAGATATCTAGAGTTAAAAATTACCTCTTGAGATGGTCCTGTAATGTCAAATTTAAGTTCAGTGGAGTTTTCTCCCGCTTCCACTGACTTAGCGCCCACTATTATTTTCTTGGCGCCAGCGTCAATTTTGAGCGAAATTTCACTAGTCTTTCCGGAAGAAAAAATACTAGCCATCTTCACTGCGTTCTGGATTGAGTTTTTATCCCCAACTACTCGAGTCTTAAATTCTTTAGGCATAATATGTTTATATTCCGGATATTTTCCATTAATAAGGCGAGAAACCAGCCGCGCCGAATCCACTTCAAAAAATATTTGCCCCTCTTCAATGGCGATCTTTACCTCCTTGTCGTCATCAGCCGGAATAATCCGTACCAATTCCTGAAAAGTAGCAGCTGGAACAATAATATTCCCTCTTTTTTCAGAGAATGCTTTGTAATTTTCCATATTACAGTTTTTTTCGTCAATTTTTAGTCTATATTCTGAAAGACGAAAACTATCAGTGGAGGCAAAAAATAATTCCCTGGCGCCAAAAATTATATTAATTCCAGTCAGTTCTGGCCGGGCTTCATTAAAAGCCACTGAAATCATTATTTTAGAAAGAATGTTTTTCAGCTCTATCCCTGGAATTTTCAGTAAAAATTCTGTGCTTTTTCTAGGGATAAGTGGAAAATCAGCTGCTGATATTCCCTTAATAGCCGCCTTTACTGAGCCACTTTTAATTTTAAGGCTCTGATCGGCCATTTCAATAGAAACATTTTCTCCTTGAGGTAAATTAGCAGAAAAATTACTAATTAGTCGCGCAGGAATTGTTATTTTTCCCTCTTTTTCTACCTTTGCCCCAACCTTTGCCACTATTCCTATTTCTAAATTAGTAGCAGAAAGCCTTAACCTACTTTTATCTGTTTCAAAAAGGATATTATTTAATATAGGGAGGGTATTTTGTTTAGAAACTACTCTTTCGCAAAAGTATATAGCCTTTTTAAAATTCTCTTGAGTACAAATTAATTTCATATAATTATATTTAGTATCTTATTAATTTATATAAATTACTATTAATATTAGTAAAAGGAAAATGGGGGGATAAGTGTATGTTGGGGCTTATATAAAGGATATTTTCTGTGTATAAGTATGGGATAACCTCGTAATTAGTAGATAGGGAGAGGGTGAGGGGAAAAATGATTTATTGTATTTTAATAACCCTATCCCAGTTTAGTATTAGTCTTAGTGGGGGAATATTATTAGGTAATAAACAAGTTAATATACAACCTACACACAGCTTATCCCCCTTATATTAAAATAACCCTAAACGGCATATAGGTGTTCTTTAAGAAGGGTGAGTTCTTCTGATAACTTTTCATCTGTTTTAAGGGCTTTAGATATCTTTTCATAAGCGTGGATAGCGGTAGTATGATCACGACCGCCTAGTTTTTCTCCTATTCCCGGGTAGGAATATTGAAGTTCACTTCTCATGAGATACATAGCAATTTGTCTGGGCTTTACCACTTCCTGCTTTCGGTTTTTAGCGATTAAATCATTAGGACTTATGTCATAAAAGTCAGAAATCACCTTGATTATGTGTTTGTGAGATATTCCCTTTTTTTTGCCACTGGAGATAAGTTCCGACAACACACCGGCCACGTAATCAAGGGTAATCGCGGTTTTTGTTAGCTGCGCCGAAACAGAAACCCTGTTTAGCGCTCCTTCCAGCTCACGAATATTATTCTTAACGTTTTGAGCAATAAATTCCAGAGCGGAATCATCCACATCTATCCCGTCATCTGTAGCTTTTTTGCGCAAAATCGCTACTCTGGTCTCAAAATCAGGGCGCGACACATCAGCGATCATTCCTCCTTCAAAGCGGGAGCGTAGTCTTTCCTCGAGAATTTGAATAGCCTTAGGCGCCCGGTCAGAAGAAAGCACAATTTGCTTATTTAGCTGGTAAAGATGGTTAAAAATATGGAAAAACTCTTCCTGGGTCTTTTCTTTTCCGGAGATGAATTGGATATCATCAATGATCAGAAGGTCTATTTTTTGATAATATTCCTTAAATTGGGTAATTTTCTGGTTTTTTATAGAATCAATCAGCTCGCTGGTAAACCGTTCAGAGGTTATGTATTTAACCCGTGTATCACCACCGTTTTTCAAAATTTCATTGCCAATAGACTGAATGAGATGAGTTTTTCCCAGACCCACTCCGCCATAAATGAAAAGCGGGTTGTAGACGTGACCTAAGCCTTGAGAAACAGCAAAACAAGCGGCTTTCGCCAGCTCATTACTCGACCCTACTACGAAATTATCAAAGATATACTTGGGGTTAAGGTTGCTTTCCTGATGAATAGGGCTTTTTTTAGCGGAAAAAACCATATTTTTAGGAGCGATAATAGCGTCAACACGAGGTTGTTCCTGGATAGTTTCTGATTCACTAGTGGCGGAAATGAGACAAGAAACGGACTTTATACTTTCTTCCATGTTTCGCAGAGCCCGCAAAATATGCAGATTATATTTATTTTCCAGCCATTCCTTGGCAAAACCATTAGGAACACTGATCACCGCATGACCGTCAGCAATAGAAAGAATAGAGGTATTTTTAAACCAGGTGATAAAGTTAGCCTTGGAAATAGAAAGTTCTATCTCTCCCAGGGCTGATTGCCACAGTTCCTCATTGGTCATTTGTTTGTTAACCCCCCCCGGTATAATTGTTCAAGATGATAAAAAGATGAAGTAGTTTGGTAAAATCTAGTATAGCACAGAAAATTTCTCGCGTCTTCTGTTTTTGTGGATAAGGTTGTTGATAAGATGTGTGGATCTCTACGAATTACGAATTTAGTATGAATATATTAATGTTATAACCGTTAACCATTTAAAAAGCAAGAGCCGTTTTTTGTTAGTATAGTAGCGGCTAGCAATTAGTAAAGAATTCATTGACTTTTGATACTGCAGCTGGTAGAATTTTAAGTAATTGTTAATAACATATTTTTAATTTTTATGAGCCAGACATATCAGCCGAAGAGCAAAAGAAGAAAAAGAAGGCATGGCTTCAGAAAAAGAAGCCAGACGTCAGGCGGTCAGAACGTTTTGAAAAAAAGAAGAAGAAAGGGTCGGAAAAAACTAACCACAGTGTAAAAAGCGCAAAAAATGCTTGCACGTCAATTTAGAATTACAAAAAAGGAGAATTTTGAGATAGTTTACCGCCAAGGAAGGAATTTTTCTTCCGGGGCAATATCCTTGATGGTGCGAGAAAATGGTTTTGGTTTGACTCGCTTTGGCGTTGTAGCTAGTACCAAATTTTCGAAACATGCCGTCGAAAGGAACCGGATCAAAAGACAAATCAGGGAAATCGTGAGAAAAAACAAGAAAAAGGTGAGATTAGGACTAGATATTGTCATTAGCGCGCGAAAAGTCGGCTCTAAAACAAAACATTCCAGTTTTGAGCTGGAAGTTGCAATCCTAGAAAGTTTACGCAGAGCTAAATTAATAAACGAAAAGAAAAACTAATTATTATGGGAGCGATATTTAATACTTTTATATACCAGCCAATATATAATCTCCTGGTACTGACATATAATATAGTTCCATTTCATGACTTTGGAATAGCTATTATCATTGTCACGGTGCTTATCAAGCTTGTTCTTGTTCCCTTGAGCAAAAAACAGATCGAATCACAGAAAAAGATGCAGGAACTTCAGCCGAAGATAAAGGAAACACAGAATAAATACAAGAACGATAAGGAAAAACAGACAAAAGCGCTTATGGAACTCTACAAAACCCATAAGACTAATCCGTTTTCCGGATGTCTGCCTTTGATTTTCCAATTAGTTTTTTTGATCGCTATTTACAGGGTGCTTTTTAATATTTCTAATGCGGGATTACGAGTGGACAGCTCGGCGCTGTATTCTTTCGTGGCTAATCCTGGACAAATCAACCAATATTTTTTGGGTATAGTGGATCTTTCTAAATCTCTAAATCTTGGTCAGTTGACTATCGCCAGCGTGCCGCATATCATTTTGGTGATACTGGCGGCCGGCGCACAATATTATCAGACCAAGATGCTTATGGGGAAACAACCAAAGCCGGTGAAGGATAATACCAAGAAAGACCAAAAGGAAGATATCGCGCAGATGATGTCTAAGCAAATGCTTTATATGGGGCCGCTTCTGACACTGTTTATCGGGATAAAATTTCCGGCTGGGTTAGCTCTTTATTGGTTGGTGTCCACTGCGTTTGCCGTTGCTCAACAGTATCAACTGGAGAAGAAAAGTCTGGAGCCGGCGAAATAAAAAAGATAATCGTTTAAATTAAACATATGGAGCAAAGAAAAGCTACAGGGGAAGAACTCAAGAACAAGATCGCGGAAATGATGGAGAAAATGGGTTTTGAAGCGGAGATCGAAGTGAAGGCCGGGGAAGAAAAAGATAATTCTTTTATGTGTAACATTCTTACCAAGGATTCAAATTTTTTGATTGGCCAATACGGGGTCAATCTTCAATCGTTGCAACATATCGCAAGGTTGGTTGTTAAAAAAGGTATTCCAGCGGAAATCAATTTTGTCCTTGATGTTAATTCCTATCGCCAGGAAAAGAACGAGTCGGTTATAAAAATGGCGAAATCCCTGGCTGAAGAAGCTCTCCTTGAGAAAAGAGCGGTGGTTATGCGTCCGATGTCTCCTTATGAGCGGCGAATAGTGCATATGGAGCTGGCCAAAAACGAAAAAATCAAAACTGAAAGTATTGGCGACGGCGATGATAGACGCGTGGTCATAAAACCAGCTGATTTAGTGTAAGTTATTTTGGAAATTGGTTGAATAGAAATTGGAAATTAGTTTAAGAGAATAGAAATTAGAAAATGGAATTTCTACTTTCTAATTTCTTCTTTCCTGAACCACTTTCTGTTTTCCAATCAACTATTTTCTATGAAGGTAGCTAGAAAAATTGCCTACAATGTGGCGGCGAGCACCGTTTGCAAAATACTTTCCACGGTGCTAGCGCTAGTGTCTATCGGGATCATCACCCGATATCTTGGGCAAAAAGGCTTTGGCGACTACGCGACAGTACTTGCCTTCTTCTCCCTTTTTGCCGCCCTTTCCGATCTGGGGCTCTACTCTATTTCCACTCGGGAAATTTCTCGTGAGGGCGCCGATGAAACCAAGATCATGGGCAATATGTTTTCTTTGCGCATCCTGTCCTCTTTGGTTGTTCTTATTCTTGCTCCAGCTATAGTCTATTTTTTCCCTTATTCTCCGGAAGTAAAAGGCGGCATCATCATCGCGGCCGGATCATATGTTTTTTCCTGCGCCTACCAGATTCTAAACGGTGTTTTTCAAAAAAACCTGGCAATGGACAAGGTGGCCTTTTCAGAAACACTGGGAAAAGCTCTGCAGGTGATATTGGTAATAATGGCTGTAAAATATGATTTGGGATTTGTCTGGATAATATGGGCGCTTTTTTTCTATATGGTGTTCAGCTTCGCTCTGGTTTTTTGGTGGTCGCGCCGATATATAAAAATCAGGCCGCAATTCGATTTTTCTTATTGGAAAAAATTTCTCAAAGAATCCTACCCGATAGGCATCGCGGCTGTCATTTCTTTCCTTTATTTCAAAATGGACACTATTCTTCTTTCGGTAATGAGGAGTAGCTCGGATGTGGGGATATATAACGCCGCCTATAAAGTTGTTGAAAACATTACTTTTTTTCCGGGAATGATCATGGGACTTATTTTCCCCATTATGTCGCACAGCATCTTCACTGATAAGGCCAGGTTTTTGGAAATTTCTAATAAAACTTTTAAAGTATTCTTTTTGGTAGTCGTTCCTCTTATTGTCGGGACGCTTTTTCTTTCGGAAGGTGTTATCAACCTTATTGGTGGAGCCGGTTTTACTGAATCGTCCGCAGTTTTGGAAATCCTGGTTTTTTCTCTGGCGCTCATATTTTTTGGCAATTTTTATAACTCCATTTTGATTGCTGGAAACTTGCAAAAAAAATTAATGTTTGTTTTAGGAGCGGCAGCTGTTTTTAATTTTTCTATCAACTATTTTTTCGCTATCCCACAGTTTTCCTATACGGGAGCGGCGGTTGTTTCGGTTATGACGCAGCTTATCGTTACTGGCGGAACCTTCTATCTGGCGGCGAAAGAATTAAAATATCTTCCTTCCATGGAGTCGGTTGGCGCGATAATTTTGTCTGGTCTGGCCATGGCTGCTTCCCTTTATGTTCTTCGGGGGCAAAACTTCTTCTTGGCGGGATTTTTAAGCGTAGTAGTTTATGCTTTTTTCTTGTGGTTATTTAAGGCGATAAAAACTGAAGAAATAACCAGCATTATAAGTCGAAGGGGTGTGGAGGAATATGAGCAAATATCCTAAAATATTTATCTTGGTTCTAAATTATAACGGCGCCGCTTGCATTGGCGCCTGTTTAAATAGTATTTTTAAGATCAATTATCCTAATTTTGAAGTGGTGGTAGTGGATAATGCCTCTACTGACGGATCGTTGGAATTGGCGCGACGACAATTTTCCCGATGTCATTTTATAAAAAATGAATCTAATATCGGATTTTCGGCCGGAAATAATGTGGGGATAAAATTTGCTTTGGAAAGGATGGCCGACTGGATACTTCTTCTTAATCAAGACACGCTAGTTTTCGAAAATTTTTTAGATAAACTTTTGGAAGCGGCTCACGACGATCCGCAAGCCGGGATATTAAGTCCGGTGATAATGTCTGATTCCAAAAAAATCTGGTTTTCTGGCGGAAAAATCGATTGGTGGAAAATGAGAACGACGCATCTGCGCTATATCAAGCGGACGTTGCCTTATGAAACGGAATTTATTTCCGGCTGCGCGATGTTTATCCGGTCAAATGTTTTCAGGCAGACGGGGCTTTTGGATGAGGATTTTTTTCTCTATTGGGAAGATGCTGACTTTAGTTTTCGAGCTAAAAAAGACGGTTTTTCTTTGCTTGTTGTTCCCGAAAGCCGCATCATACATCTGGAAAAGAGTGAAGAAAAAAAGGAAAGCAAGGTTTATTGGCTGGTCATCTCCGGTCTTATGTTTTTTCAGAAAAATTCATCAGGTCTTTTAAGATGGTGGCTAAAAATATATTATCAGTTAAGAAAAATAAAAAATTGGCGGGACATTAAGAACGGCAAAAATCAATTGGCGCTAGCGGTGAAAAGAGCTTATGATGATTTTGATAAATACGCCAAATAATATGGTTAAACTTTCTATCATTATTGTTAATTTCAGAAGCGCTCACTTATTGCCAGAGTGCCTTTTTTCCATTCGGGAAAAAATATTAAATAGGGCTGATAGTGAAATAATTATTGTTAATAATGATGCTTGCGAAAACTTGGAAAACATCAAGGAAAAATTTCCAGAAGTGATTATTATTGATAATGAAAAAAATGTTGGTTATGGTCAGGCGTGTAACATCGGAGCAAAAGTAGCCGGCGGAGAAATTCTGTTATTTCTTAATCCGGATACAAAAATATTATCTGATAATATTTCCGAAGTGCTGAATTTATCGAATAGTAAAAGCGTAGCGATTATTGGTAGTGGGTTAGTCACAGAAGATGGCGAAAGTCAAAAATGGTGTGCCGGAGAGGATATCAATATCTGGAATCTAGTGAAAAATAATTTGGGGCTGGCTGGCGATAACAAGATTATAAATAGCAAAAAACCATTGGAAGTGGCTTGGGTGACGGGCGCGGCAATGTTCGTTAAAAAGGATATTTTTGAAGCGTTGAGCGGGTTTGACGGGAAATTTTTTATGTATTTTGAGGATGTGGATCTCTGTAAAAGAATAAAAATAGCAGGATATAAAATAGTTTACAATCCCCTTTTCCAAGTGTTTCACCGCGGTGGAGAAAGTCATTTGGAAAAAAAGGAACAAAAAGAAAATTATTATACTTCGCAGGAATATTATTTTAAAAAGCATTGTGGAGCTATCCAGGCAGCGCTTTTGAAAATATTGAGAAAAATTTTTATTTAAGCGTCGCGTCCGTCATGACGAGCATGGTTTATTTCTCCATCATAATCCGGGCGAATTCGCCGGGTTTTTTGTTTCGGGAAAGTTTTTCCATGGGACATATATCATCACCAAGCCTATTCATTATTTTTCCGGTGGTTTTCAAATACTCAATTTTAATATTATATTTTTTAAATTTGGCTATAGCTGCGCGAGAAATGGTTGGCGTCATGACTGATTTTACTTTTCCATAAATCATGAGGCATGCGGCGGCGCGGCCGACAATTTTATCATAAACAACAGCATTTTGCAGGGAACAATAATTATTGTTCCCTACTGATCTATTTTTCAGGCAAAAAAGAAGGGGTTTCAATCCTTCTTTTTTTGATCGATAAACAATTTTACCGTTTTTCATGAGGACAAAAGTCCAATTTGATTTTTGAAAATATGCAAGATTATATTTTTTCATCCGAGATATATTTTTTCAGCGATTTATAAATCAGTGGGATTAGAATTAATTGAATAGCGATTCCGATTACTCCGGCATAAGCTGCAGACAAAACATAGGCAATGGCGGATATTTTTATTGGTAAGATGGCAATGGTGGTCAAAAGCATTATTCTGCCTAAAACCATAGCGCTGGCAACAGACAAAATAATATTCCACTTTCGGGTTTTATAAAAATATCCGGCTAAAATTCCATAAAGAGCTGTTTCTGTAATAATTAGTGGAAGAATGATAATTAAGGGCATGCCAGTAAGTGAGTAACTGATAAGTGGTGCGAGCAGCCCGACAGCTAGTCCTGCTCGCCAACCCAAAAGAAGAGCGGCCACGAAGACAAAAAGATGCATAGGAAGAAATAGTCTTCCGGCCGCTGGCCCGGCAACGACGTGCAATAGCATAGGCGTAACTACTGAAAGAGCGGTGAATGCGGCGACAAAAGCAATAGTTTTGACATTTATATTTTTCAATGTGTGTGTCGCGAACATAAATTTATGCGAGATTATTTTTTAATATATTTATGATAGTCCTTTTCTTTATGTATGGCAATACTTTTGCACGCATACTTTAGTTGACATATGCTCTTTCTTGCCGTAAATTAGGAAAACAGAAGGAGCAGTTCCTTGACGTAAAAATATAGGAAATTGAAGTTTCCTTTTTTGATTTGGACAACTTTTGGGAGGAGAGGAAAAAAATGAGTAAAGTCATGATCATTGGAGCGACTGGCGGAGTTGGATCGGTGGTAACTCAAAAATGCAGCCGATCGGAAACTATTTCGGAAATCGTGGGGGTAAATACAAATCCTCAAAAGTACGGAGAGCTTAATAAGCTTCTTGAGGAGCCCATTGACGGGCGGTCGGTGGATGTTTCTGATTTTGACCAGATACATGGGTTGATAAAGGAAACTAAGCCAGATCTGGTTCTCCACATTGGCCTACCTTACCACAATTTGATCATAATGGAGGCCTGTTATCAGGCTGGAGTTTGCTATCTCGATACGGCCAATTATGAGCCAGAATGGGATCATCATCTGCGTTACGATGAGCAGTGGGAGTTTTTTGAAAAATTCAGATCCAGGGCTATCACAGCTCTCCTTGGAAGTGGGTTTGATCCTGGCGTTACAAATGTCTTCTGCGCTTACGCGCTCAAGAATTATTTTCGGGAGATTCATACGATTGACATCATGGATTGCAATGGTGGCGATCATGGCAAGGCCTTTGCTTCCAATTTCAATTTGGTCGTTAATCTTTGCGAGTTTCTTTTCAACCGGTACTGCTACTGGCAAAACGGAAGATGGGTTGTACACATGCCGCTCTGGTCACCGAAGGCCATTCATCAGACGTTTGATTTTGACGGTATCGGATCGCGGGAAATGTATGCCATTTTCCACGAGGAGATGGATTCGCTTCGGCTCTACATTCCAGGTGTCAAAAGAATGCGTTTTTGGATGACATTCGGAAAGTCCTATCTCGAACATCTACGGATGTTTATGGATTTGGGACTGGCGTCGATTCAGAAATGGAGGCCGGCCTGCTCAGAAATCTCGCCAAGATCATTTCTGGAAATGCTGCTGCATGACACCAGAACAATCCGAGCGAAAATCAAGAAATACCAGCATCTGCTCGAGCCTATCGGAATGCTTTCTGAAAAGCCGATAAAACTTGACGAGGGCAAGACGATTTCTCCGCTGGAATTTCTGCAAAAGGTTCTCCCGGCACCGTCAAGCCTCGGCGAAAACTACACCGGAAAGACCAATATCGGAGTTCGCTTCGAGGGCATATCCAAAAGCGGAAATCCGATGAAATACTATATTTACAACATCTGCGATCATCACGACGACGCGTACGTAGATTGCAAGGCACAAGCGGTGTCGTATACAACAGGTGTGCCGGCGATGGTTGGAGCAGAAATGATCCTTCAAGGCAAATGGCAGGGTCGTGGCGTTTTTCATCCGGAGCAATTTGATCCCGACCCGTTTATGTATGAGCTCGGTCATTGGGGATTGCCGTACATTCAGAAATTCGATGACGAAGTCCCTGATCTCAAGTTCTAAATCAGAAATATTTCAACTTTAAAAGCCGGGAGGAAAACGAGACACGAGTCTCTGATCCTCCCGGCTTTTTCTATTTTTCAAAGTTATAAGATATTTTTGATTATATTATAAACCAATTTTGCGGCCATGAAATTAGGAGCGTGGAGGCCGGGAATAGGCATCAGTTCGACAACGTCCGCGCCGACAATATTGACCTGCTTTGATATTTTTTCTATGAAATTTATGGTTTCGTGCCAATAGAGTCCGCCCGGCTCCGGAGTGCCGGTTGAGGGCATAATGGACGGATCAAAAGCATCCACGTCAAAGGTCAAATATACATTTTTCGTCAGATTTTTTCTTGCTTTCTCCACCGGTGGCAGTCCTGGCGCGGGGAATATTGCAGGTCTTTCTTTTTTTATATAATCCCTGACTTCCGGATTAAAATTACGTATGCCGATAGAAACGGTTTTAATTTTTTCTTCTCTAATCCTTCTTATCACGCAAGCGTGGGAAAATTTTGATCCCTCCCACTGATCCATAAGGTCGGTGTGAGCGTCAAAATGCAAAACGGATAAATCCTTATAGTTCTTTTTCAAAGCGCGGACAGCGCCGAGAGTGATGGAATGTTCCCCGCCAAGCATAAGCGGAATTTTTTTGTATTTTAATATTTCATTTTCAATGGCCTGTTCCACTCCTTCTATAGCTTCCTCGGCCGAATTACAAGTCGGAATAACTTTATCCAGAGTGTAAATATCCGTTGCCTTAAAATCCAAAAGATTAACTCCGGTTTCGTCCGGTTCAATTTCATCTAAAAAACAAGAGGCGCTGATTATTTCTTCGCCTCCTTCTTTGGTTCCGGATTTATAGGACGAAGTGGCATCGTAGCTTACCGGAATAATAACTATTTTTGATTTTTGGAAATCCTGATTTTCAATAGCACCGAAATTATGCGGCCAGGTCTCGTATAATTTTTTCATTTCCTTTTCTTATTTTTCCTGTTTTTCTTAATTCGCTGCATAACAGCCTTTAGAATTATTGGCCAGGCTATTGTCGCGTCAGCCATAACTTCAGTGGTCTTCCCGCCCTCTTTTCGCGGGACGAATTTTCCCCAGGAAACTCCTTCGGAATAGGTACAGCCGGAAAGGCCGCCCCAATGCACCGGTTCGGGGCAAATCCTCACCCCGTATTTATAGCGGAACGCTTTTCCTGTATCACCCAATCTTTTTTCTAGATAATCAAGATATGGTCCGACTTGTTGCGCCCAATTTCTTGGCACTCCTCCGCCGATAGTGAATATTCCGGCTTGTTTTTTTTCTTGCATAAGATCGGCGAAATGTTCCAGGTCAATAAATGGATTATATTGAAAGAGTTCTTTTCCTTCTCGCGCTCTCACTCGGTTGGTGGTAGCAAAATCCAGTCCCAATTCGGAGTCAGTGAAAGCGGGAATGTAGATCGGAATTCCTTTTTTGTAAGCGCTGATCAAGATTCCCCGGCCGCCCATTTTTTTCGATATACTTTTCCCCAGATGCTGGCATAGGGTGCGACTAGAAAGGACTTCTTTGGGATCAAGTTCATCAAGCATGTCATAAACCATTAAATCCAGATCGTCCAGATTTTTTTCCAACTCCAAAACATCATAAATACGGTTATAACCTTTTTTATAAAGCTCAGCGTCGGTTGATTGCCCTTCTTTGTATTTAAAGTGGGTCATCCCTGTTGCTTCGATCATGCCGTGCGTCATCAGTGCGCCAGTGCTGACCATGGCGTTAATCATGCCTTGGTCGATCATATCGCAAATAAGTAGACCCATCTTGGCCGGTGTCATAGCGCCGGAAAAAGTTCCGACCACGAAACAATCTGGATCCATGACCATTTCATAAAGTGTATCAACCGCCTCTCCCAATCTTCGACCGCCGAAACCAGTCATGCTCATGGCCTTGGCCAGTTCGTCAAAATCTTTGACTTTATTCAAATCCAGGGACTGGAGAGGTTCAAAGCCATCGCAGATTCCGTCAGAATAATTTTTTTGCTTTCTCATCAGGCTATCACTAAATTATTATTTCGCAATAATTTAATTTTACTCCCATTGCCCTTTATTTGTAAAGGTTTGTTTATTGGTGTGGGCTATGATATATTGAAAAAAATATAGAATCTATGACTACGCTTCTCATAATCCTGGCAATTTATTTGCCATTTCAGCTAGCGCTTAATCCAAGCGAGGGAATAGACCTGGCGTCAATAAGAGTTTTTATTCTTCTTATCTTTTTTCTGTGGCTGGCGGAAGGTTTTCGAAAAAAACGCCTGAATATCGCCTCAAACTCAATAACTTACCTTTTGGTTGTTTTTCTATTTCTGAGCGCTTTTTCCTTTTTTTGGGCCAAAAATCAGGACTTTGCTATGCGGAAAATCCTTTTTCTTCTTTCAATTTTTCCGCTGTATTTTGTGGCCAGTGATGTGATATATGACAAGGAAAAAATGATAAAAATAGTTACGCTCCTGGTAGTTTCCGGAACGTTGGCGGCTGCCGTTGGAATAGTCCAGTTTTTTTCTCAATTTGTTTTTGGGTTGGAAAGAGTGTATAAACTTTGGGCTGATTTTGTGGCTATGCCGTTTTTAGGCTCCAGTGCCGGAAAAGCAGTCCTTGAAAATCCTTCCTGGCTGGTGAATATTTCCGGGCGTACTTTTTTGCGAGCTACTTCCACTTTTCCCGATCCGCATATGTTGGCGCTATATCTGGGAATGCTTATTCCTCTTTCGGCCGGACTATTTTTGAAAACTAGAAAAACTTTTTATCTCGTCGCGTTTCTCATTATGCTCATGGCTGATGTTCTGACATTTTCCAGAGGCGGGTATCTCGGGCTTCTTGTTGGTGGTATTTTTCTTCTGATTGTTTTTTGGAGGAAGATGGCCAGGAAGTATAAATTTTTTATCCTCGGCTTTGCGGTTCTTATAGCCATCGCTTTTATAGCTCCTGGTCCGATTTCTAGTCGCTTTAGTTCTATCTTTAATCTTCAGGAAGGCTCGAATGTTGGTCGCCTGGATATGTGGCAAAAGTCATGGAAAGTGGCGGTAAGCCACCCAATATTAGGAGTGGGAATAGGTAATTATTCTCTGGAGATTAAGCCAAATGCTGACTATCGTGAACCGATCACAGCCCATAACACATATTTGGATATTGCCGCCGAAACGGGAATTATTACGGCACTCGTCTGGATTGCTCTTCTTACTTCCGCAATTATTATTTTTCTCAAAAAATCCAGGTATGATAATTTTTATCTAATGATGGCAGTTTCTCTGGTTATTTTTGCCGGACATCAAATTGCCGAGACAGCCATATATTCCCCGGTAGTTTTAACACTGTTTGTAATTATTATTAGTTTCGTTAATGTCAGAGAAAATGAAAAAATATCTTAATCTGGAAAATTATTTTCTGCTGGTCATTTTTCTTTTGCCGGCTTATCTTTTGCGTTTTACTATTTTTAAAATACCGGAAAATTTATGGGAGATATTAGCGGTGATATCTATTATTTTAGCGTTGGAAAAAATCAAGAAAGAAAATAATTTCACTCTTTCCGGATATGAGAAGAAAATAATTTTTCTATTTTTGATAATAATTATTGGGCTGGCTTTGGGAATGATAAAAAGCGGAAATTATTCTGTGGGCTTGGGCATAATAAAAAGTTGGTTTCTGGTTCCATTTGCTTTTGCGTTTTTAGCCAATAGAATTATTGAAGACAAAAAAAGGCTTTATTCCAGCCTTTATTTGTCAATTTTGATTGTAGCAGTTATTGCTCTTATATATAAATTTTTAGGGATACTAACTTTTGACGGTCGGCTCCAGGCTTTTTTTAATTCGCCAAACTATTTGGCGATGTTTTTGGCGCCAGGAGTCATTATCGGAGTTTTCAGCAGTGGACTTAAGAATCTTAAGTTACTTAAGATTCTTAAGTTGATCATTATTGCACTCGCAATATTTTTCACTTACTCTTACGCTTCCTGGATTTCGATTATCTTCGCGGTTCTTATTATTTTTTTCCTCACCCACAAAATTTCCGGAAAACACATTCTTTTTCTTGTTTTGATTTTTCTGATTGTTGTTTTTCTTTCGAAGGATACTTCCAAATTCCAAGATCTGGCAAACTACAATTCCCGTTCTTCATTAGCTTCCAGAATAATGATTTGGCAGTCAGCTGAAAAAATAGCAAAAGACAATTATCTGATCGGCATCGGTCCGGGAAATTTTCAGGATAAATATCTGGAATATCAAAAATATTTTCCGCCATATCTCCAGTGGGCGGCGCCGCATCCGCATAATTTATATCTCGCTTTTTGGCTAAGCGCCGGCCTAATTGGGCTGCTGGCATTTATTGGAATTTTATATTTATTCTTTACCAAGGTAGAGATGAGGCAGTCTGCGATGATAGAGACGAGGCACTGCCTCGTCTCTACAGTAGCGGCAGGTATTATTATTTATTTTCTCCTTCACGGCCTGGTGGACACGACTTATTTCAAAAACGACCTGTCGGTCGTTTTCTGGATGGCAATATTTTTGGTCTGAATATTCTATAGGGCAATCCGGTATAATTTACCGTCGGCCTTATTGGTGAAAAAGAGAAAGCTTTCGTCCAAGTTCAGAAATAGTCCGGTGGCATCATAGGAATCTTTAATGTCAGTCGTTTCTAAAATTCTAGTCTTTTTCCCATCAGCTACATTGACTTTCCAAAATGTGTCTGTCGTTTTGAATTTTCCTTCCATATATTCATTGGGCAAAATGGCTGAAGCTGGAATATTCCCCGGGAGAGAATAATAGATAGTTTTCCCGTCGCGCGACCAGACGCATTTAGACACAAATGTTGGAATATCAAGATTTCTGTATTCTCCTCCGTTATAATTCATAACAGCCAGTTGCATTTTTGTTCCGGCGCGTTGGTCAGCGCTGGAAACGAGAACTAAATTGCCATCGGGGCTCCACATATAATCAGCTCCGAATTTTTCCTTGTAAATGGCCTTTTTTTCGCCGGAAATTAGCGGAACCGTTTCAAAAATGGTTTGGGAATAGCTGTCGGCGCTATTCCAAAAAGAGACGAGGCCACTTTTGGGGATTTGAGCGATAGAAATATTCCGGTAGTCAATGTCGGCCAGTTTTGTCCAGCCGGATCCGTCAGGATTGGAAACGTTCAGGGTTCTTTTTTTGGTTTTGGGATCGTAGAATTTATAGAATATTTTGTTGCCGGTAGCTTGCCAGGCGATCTCATCAACATTTTTTTTGATGGGGACGGCTTTTTGGGTGGAATAATCATAATAGTAGAACTGCGCTGACCCGTCAGCTCCGGTAAATTTGGTGATCACTTTTGTCTGATCCGGCGACCACAAAACACCAGCCAGTCCCGGAAGTTCTTTGGAAGAAATGGTAATTTTATTAGCGCCGTCAGTATCAATTTTGTAAGTCTGTCCGGTTTTGGAATAATACTCGATAGCGTTATCGGTGGGAATATAAACAGGAGCGATCACCGCTTCGTCACTCAAGGCTTTTATTTTTACTTCATCTTTCGGGACTGTCGGCGCGGGGATTTCCGCCGTTTTTTCAGGAGTCGTTTTGGCGGTTGTGTCCGGCTTTTTGAACGACAAATTATATACTCCCCAGAGGAGGAGCGCAAGAACCAAGATTATTGAGGATAATAAAAAGATTTTTTTGACGATGGACATAAAATCTCCAGTCGTTTTTAAATGATTATTTCGATGGTGCTATTAATTCTAATGAAGCTTTGTTTAGACATTCTGGAGAACTTGAAAGGACTAGATAGTTACCAACTAATCCATAATTGATGGATTTTTTGGTATTGTCCGGAAGAACAACATTTGCGTATCTATATTCTCCATTCTTAAAAGCCAAAGTTTGTTGTAATTGGGTTGATGTAAATTGGATTCCTGGGAAGAGGATAGAATATGTATCAGATAAAATTGATGATTCCCAATCCTTCATAAATTTGATAGCATCATCAAATTCATCACCATTATAGCCAGGAATATATTTAATAGTCATCTGTAATCCATAATCATCTTTGTTTCCCAAGGTACAATGAAAAAATTCATAGTCAGTACTATCCAGAAATGGAACGAGACTGGCCTTTAAATTTAGCCCCAAATTTTTGGCCGTGCTGCTTAAGGGTATTATATTTTTATTTGAATCAGAAAAAACAGTCCATTTTATCGGTTTAGCTCCATCAGAAGCCTTTTTTGATGTAAAAGAATCAAATGACTTTTGTGTTTCTTCCTGGTTGTTAGCGTTATTTATGACAGAATAGCTGGTGTTATCATCTGGAAGTATTTTTTTTGTGGCGTCGGAACTGGTTGAATTCTGCGTGCTGGAAGACGGGAAAGAGGACTGGTTATTGTAGGTTGATTTTGAAGAGGGTTGGTCGGAAGATGTAGCTGGAACTGTTTCGCCGGACCCTGTTTTTTGAGTTTTAGAGGAGAAAGCGAAAAATAAATAAGCCAGAATAATTAGGAAGATTATCGATATCATTATGATTATAAGTTTATTTTTTGACATATGTATTTATTTAAGTACTGCTAGCTTTGATTACTTTTATATCCTGTTTGAGCATATAGTTGTTCGCTCCGGTAACAATTCCTTTTTCAGCTCCAGCGGCATGAGTGATAGTAGAACAACCGTCTTGTTCGCATATGGCAGCGTGCCCGCTGGATCCATCATTTCTGACTATGATATCCCCAGCTTTTAGGTCGCTTGTATTTCCGCTATATGTTTCTGCTTTGGAATATAATGTCGCTGTATTGATGGAAGAACAATCTCCCAGGGAAGTATTCCCTGATTTTTTAAATGCATCGCAAGCAAGTTGGCCGCAATCGGTATATTTTGGATCTGTTGCGCAATCGTTTCTTAGTGTTTGACTATAGGCGCATCCGTCAGTTTTCATTTGTTGGGCGGCGCTGACTACGCTACTATTGCCTGTTCCGCTCGAACTGCTAGCTGCTGTTTTGGCATCTGATTCACATTTAGCGTTGCACGTAGTGAGCTCAGTACTTGTTTTAGAGGAGGAGGAACATTCTTTTTTGCAATCAGCCAGATTAGAAGCGATTTGAGAAGCGGTTTGGCCGCTACTGGTGCCGGAAGTGCCACTGCTGGTTGTTGCGCTGGAAGTGGTGTCGCAAGTAATAACATTCCACTTGCCGACAACCGTTCCAACTTCATTTGAACTGGCGGTGAGTATGGTTAGCAAAATGGTATTAATAGCCAGCCAGGCGGCAAGAGTGATAGCAAATCCGACTATAGAAGCCTTGAAACAATTTTTGGCGGTGGTGATCATCGCCTCCGATCCGGAAGACATCATATATATCAAACCGGCAATGACAATCCCGACAATAGCGACGGTGATGAGAATGCTTTTCCCCCAATTAACAAGGTTTTGGATGCCCTGGATCAGGTGGCAAATAGTGCATGGCTTGCCGCCCGACTTTCCGCAAGGAACGATGCCGCCGGTGGAAGCAGTCGAGGAAGATGTTCCGGTTCCCGTGCCTCCAGTACCCAGGGAACTTCCTGTACCTCCCGTTCCCAAGTAAGTTCCAGTGCCTCCCGTTCCCAAGGCGCTACCGCTTGTTTCTTCGGCCCATTTATTTGCTCTATGACAACACACTTCATCATCAGCGCAGCTCCCCGATACTATTCCGTACTCAATGCAATTAAGACTACTGCTGGAATTTGCTTTATTGATGCAAAACCCCATTTTCTGTCCGTCAGACATTGTTTTCCCGCATTCGTCACCTTCAGCAGCTAAAGAGGTCGATGGCCATAATATAATCATCAAAAAAAATATGGCCGATAAATATAAAAAACTTTTTTTGTTTTTATTCATTTTTTTTATTTAAATTGTATTTTTATTCTCTTTTTCTTCTTTTCAAAACAACAAGAACGACAAAAATTACGATCATTATGAGAAGAGCGATCAGGATAATATAGACAATTTTTGAAGTTTGGGTGGTGGTTTGAGCAACGCTGTTATCTGATGGCTGGGTCGCGACAGAAGATGAAGCAGTCGGTTTTTGTTCGGATCCAGCCCTCAAGAGAAAAGACGATTTGTTTTCTGTATTTTCCCGATAAATGTTGCTTCCAATAGTGAATATAAATTCTTCCTTGTTTCCAGCGGAAAAAACTCGAGAAACTTTTCCGGAAGCGGTCAGCGTGATTGGCAGTTTTGTTTTTGTGCTGATGTCATAGGAGTACACTTTTCCATCAGTATCAACAATGACCAGCGAATCACTGTTCAAAAACGCCAAGTCTGTGGCGGAAAAAGCGTCGTCAGTGGCAGCCAGATTTCCATCTCGTGGAGTATATTTATATATAGAGTCACCTGATTTTATAATAAAATATTTTTGTTCAAACGGATCGGAAATAATTTTTTGAATGCCTCCGGCAAGAGGATGATATGTGGCTTTTTTTTCTGAAGAATTAATCGCATAAAATCCTTTTTTCATAGGGAAAACTGTAAAATTACCCATATTTACGGAAGAAACGATCAAATTCAAATCGTCAGAATCGCCGGTGATATCAGTTAGTTTTGTGAATTTTTTGAAGCCAGGATCATTGATACTGGCGATAGAAATATTTTTATTGTCCCAGTCGTAAACAACCTGGTCATTAGATGCCCAGCCAATGGATATAATTTTTTTGTCCAGCAGGGTTGCTTTCTTAGTGTCTAAATCATAAATCCACCAATTCAATGAATTTAATTCTCTTTGGGGAGAGTATAATTCCAGTTTTTGTAATACTGCCAAAACATTTTCTGACAAAATAAGTGCTTTTGTCCCATCAGGAGACCAGATAAAATTATGGACAAAACCGCCAAGGCTTTTATCCCTCGGAACAGAGCTGATATTATTATTGTTATCAAGTTTCTCTATTTCCCCTTTGTCACAATTAAAAAACAAAAAATTGCTGTTTTTAGTAAGCGTAAAATCAAAAGTCTGACATTGGGCAAAAGCGAAATTAGAAAATAACAAAAAAAAGATTATGAAGAAATTTGCCATACAAAGTATTTTTTTTATGTTATTCATAATGATATAAAATTATAATTTAACACTTGCTATAGACATCATAGTTGGACATGATTCCATCGCAGTAACTTCCGCCGCACGCGCTGTCATTGCATGATCCGCAATATGCTTTCGCGGCTTTTCTTATGCCTTCTTCGCTATAATCCCCGCCGCTATCCTTGGCAATCTTTTTTGCGCCGCAGTTCAGAGCATCTTGTCGATTAAATTTGCTTCCGCTACATCCGTATGTACTCCATGTAGTGTCGTCAAACTGCATAGCGCCTCCATTCTTTCCATTGATCGAGTTATTACTTGAAACACACCCACCGAATGAATTGGTAAAAGCGGAGGTACATTCTCTTTGAATAAAGGAATTTAGAACTGATTCGGGCACTCCATATTTTTCAGACGCAGACTTAACTTCACTGGCATAAGTAGAATCGCTTAAATTGCTGCAGCTGGCTTTTGTACTTACTCTACCGCCACTACTTGTGCTGGCTGCTGTTTTGGCAGTCATGCAGGTAGAATAACAGTCGTCGTATTTTATACTGGAATCGCTGCCGCCAGCCTCGCAATATTTTTTGCAATCTTCTGCATTTTGAGCGGCGGTTGCGGCAGATGTTCCGCTGCTACTGGTGCCGCTGCTACTGCCACTAGGGAATTTTATTTTTATATTCACTAAATCCGGATTGATGGTATTGAGCAGAAGCCAGGCGGTCATAGCCATGGCGAGGCCGATGAGAGCGTCAGTGATATATCCTTTGGCTTTTCCCATCGTGGCGTTGTTGCCGGCCGAAGTCATATACATAAATCCGCCGATCATAATCATAAGAAGAGCGCAGATGCCGATAGCCCAGATGCCGAATTTGTAAACAGCTTTGACGTATGCAGGAAATTCAACGGCGCCGGAAGCCATACCGGGGATTTTTTCCATCGGAGTATATGTAGTGTTGGCTGTGCTAGCCGCGTGGGAAAAATGGGAAATGCCCAATCCAAAACCTACGATGGATATTAATACAATAAGAAATATAATTTTTTTATTCATTGATTTCTATATTTGTCTTTCTTTTATGTTCGGAAAAAATGAGAGGATAAATCCGGAGAAAAATAGCAATAGCGCTCCAGTGAGAACTATTCTGAATAAAAATGCGATATAGGTCGGGGTTGAGGAGAAAAGAGAGGCCATTATTTTGTTCTTGCCGGTCGTATTCTTTGACACTGATGAACCGGAAAATGAATCGACAGAAGTGATGTCGATGGAATCTCCCACTTCCGTTTCATAAAATCCGCCATAATTGACGCCCCAATAAGCGTTCAGGGCTTTTTTGGTGAGAGTATTAGGAAAATATTTGGCGGCAATTCCCACCGTCGTTGTTTCTCCAGCAACTTTGGCTGGAATAACCAGTTCGTTATTGCTGTTGATCTCATAGCCATAAGTCTTGGCGTTAGACGTATTAATGCCAACGCCATCTACTATCCAGCCATAATTTTCGCCTTCCGGAATAAACCCGGTGAAATTGGCAGTGAGTTTGATTTTTTCTCCAGCTATTGCTTCGAAATCGTCCTTGCTGTTGTCCGGCCATTTTTTGCCGTCATAGTCAGTGTAGTATCCCAAAAGGACGGGCTTGCAAATAGTTTCATCGGCAGTGGCTATTTTCACTTCCGGCTCGACAACCTGGAAATAGCGGGTCAGATTAACTTTTTTTCCGCTGGTTATGTCGGTGGCGGTAAGTCCGATCGTATATTGCTCACCCGGTTCATCAAGAATCGGAAAATAGGCGACATTGGTTTGTTTGGATAGGTCGCAGCCTTCAAAAAAACATGTGGAATAGCTGAATTGTTCTCCATTGATTGTCCAGGAAAAATCGGACATCCCTGCGGGCACTTTCAATCCTATAATTTGATCTTTAACAACAGGGCAGACAGATTTATCTATGCCGCTGCCGCATAATTCCGTTGAACTCATACTGACTATCGGATTTCCCGAGGCGTTATTGGCAATAGTGGTTTTATAAGCCTTTATTTTTTCCGTGGCGGAAGTGACTGGAATGACAATGTAGTTGTGTCCCTCTCTGACTGATTTTGAAGAAATATTTTCCTTGACGGTCAGTTTGACTTTCAGATAAAAAGTATCTGTGTCAGAGAAATTGAGTCGGAAATTTAAGGAATCGATGCCTATTCCAGAAGTTTGGGTGGATTCTTTAAGCCGGGCTTTAGTAATAGGGTCTCCCCAGTCGTCGGGATTAGCTTCGCTGCTTTTATATACTTGCCAGGAATAATTCAAATAACTATCGTTATTAGCGTTTAAAACAGAAGAATTTATGGTAACTTTGTCTCCATCCTGGCCATCGGTGGTTGAATCATTCATAGGAGCTTCCGGGGAACTGGACAGTTCAACCTCCATCTTTTCTTTTGTTCCACCGCCTTGCATCGGGTCAATCATATTTTCAGGAAGACACTTGTCAAGGTCGGTAACATTTTTCACATTATTAGGATAATAACTGGAGTCTATATTTTTATACACCGGAGAAGCGGTAGTGGACGATGACGTATCAGAGATGACAGTTCCGTCTGCTGTTGTAGTCACGATAGTTCTTGTTGTGGTTGTGGTTGTAGTCTTGGCGTAAAAAGCCGCTCGTTCATTCAACACTTCATTAGTGGTGACAATCACCCTGGTTGTTTGTCCGGGATCCGGCGTATCAACAGTAGGGGTGTCGCTAACCGTTTCTGTTATCGGATACTTATCAGTATAGTTCAGGTCGCAGCTATTGTTGAGTGTGGCAAACATTATTTTATATGAAGAATCAGCTTCCTGGGTAGCCTCAATGGATATCCCTTCCACCACCACTCCGATCTCATCCCCTTCTTCATAAACCCAGGAAAAACTGGTCGCTCCCAGCCCAGCCACGTTAGCCTCGTCTCCATTCCCCGTGTCAGCTGTGTCGGGATCATTGGGATCGGTATGCCAGAATTTTTCTTCATCCTTGCCAAACGAGCCGTCTCCTGTGTCATGGGCTGTATCAGACTTTTCAGCAAAAAGATGATGGTCGCAGGTTATTGGATATTCATCTCCTGACTCTGTGTCGTGGATATAGCAAAAGTTATTTTTCCCTTTTTGATCGTTTCCTCCCCAAACGGCGCTATAACCGTCGCTGTCAGAATCCGAACCATAGTTTTCATTTTTGTATTCAAAATCATTGTTGGCGAATATACGCGCCGCCTTTATTTTATAGTCATTAATATCAATGTCGCCATCATCATCCAGATCGCATTTGTCTTTTTGAGTATCAGAAAGTCCGCTGGATTTTTCCGGACAGCCGTCAGATTTCAGGTACCAGGTGAAATACAAATCCTTATCAGTGTTTAGGAAATACATCGGAGTGGCGACAGCCGTCACTTTCTGTCCCGGAACGGGGTTAGAAGGGTTAAAATTCAGGGAAACCTGCGGCTGCTGTTTTTTTCTCCGTTGGACGTTCATTGTCTGGATGATGTATTTCAGTTCAGTTTTGTTGACGCCCAGGTCATTCAACGCGTCATTCATAGCTCCCGTGGTAGCTGACGTAGCAATACTGCCTACTTCAACAGCCGAAGCTTGGGTATGAGGGATAAAAAGCGAAAGACACATTATCAGAGAAAAAACAGAAAAAAATATTTTTGTTATTTTATTTTTCATTTTATCGAATGTATTAAATAGGCATCAATAATGAAGGAGGATATTAGTATAATAGCATAAGAATAGGCAATTGACCTGGTGCGCCAGGCGACAAAACCCAAAACTGTCGATAGCGCTGTGGCATAGGCGGCTTGTCCGAAACTGTTTTTATAATAAATCAGAAAAAAAAGATAGAGCAAAGATTGAATGAATATTGCCCACCAGGAAAACCTGACGGAAAAAGTGAAAAGGACGAATCCGCGCAGAAAAAATTCAAGACAAAAAATGGAAATGTTGGCGAAAACCAGCTCATATAGGAGAAAATACCAGAAATTATCCACCACGTAGCCCGGCAGGGCGTAGGAGTTGGCAAGCGTGGTGCGGGTTATGACGAAATATGTTCCAATCGTGACGATGGCCATAGCCAAAGTTCCCCAAAACAAGCCACTTTTCACATTTTTTACATTAAGTCCATAATCAGACAGACTTTTTTTGAGAATGAACTTTATATATGCGGCAGGGATAAGGACAAGGAAAAAAATCTGTCCGGTGAATTTTTGGCCATCGTTTCCGGCCGGGAAAACGATGAAAAGGATGGAGCAGGCGATGATCAGAAAAACACTGGTCAAAAAATGACTGTCGGAGAAAAAAATATTATATTTTTTATTTTGAAACATAGCGTATTTTGTATACTAGCTCTTAGACGTCCAACCTCTAAAGAATTAAGGCCTGTTAGAGGTTGGACGTCTAAATATTCTAAGCTGTTTTTTGCGCCCGGCTTCTTTCTGATTGGGTCAGTATGTATATTGTCATTACCATCATCGTTTCTATCGGAAGAATATTTACTCCAAAAATCATTTCCGCGGTTGTGCCGATCAGTAATATTATCCAGCAAATCATTCTCGTTTTTCCTCCGAGCATCATCATCATAGCGATAAAAATCGAAATACAAATGGTAATTACTATTATGATAATATAAGTTATTATGGCGAACTCAATTAAGTCTATTAAGTCTTTGAAAATGGCGGCCATTAGAGCCAGAAGATACATCCAATCAGAAGTAAGGCTGAATCTTTTGGCCATCTTCATCATTCCCCAAGGGGTTTTTGATTGAATTATATTTTTTATATCCTTGGCGGTATTGGGAGTGCTTCGTTTTCGATCTCTGTTTCTCGCGGCTTGCAGATTTTGTTGTTTCTCGTAATCAAGCATAATTGTCTGAACCACTGATTTTCACATGAATTCACATGATTTCACTGATTTTTATTATTAAAATTGTTGTTATTTTTTATTCATGTGTAATCAGGATAATCAGTGCGAATCAGTGGTTCAGACTTCTTCCGCTAATTCTTTTTTGGCTGCTTCAATTTCCAGAAGTTGCGCCGGATCAGTGGTGATTATCTGATCTTCGGAATATGAAGCGATGACTTTGATAGCGACATGTTTGGTGCCGGCAAAAAATATTCCCTCTCCAACGTTACTTTCGAGAAGCAAAAATTTTTCCTGATCAGTAAGATAGAATGTTTCCGTGATGACATCAATGCCGGCCGGTGATTGTTTCAAGAGAAGCTGGAGTGATGAGTTGGTGACGATCGCTTTTCCGTAGCGTGATGATAAAAAGTCGTTGACATCCTGGGTGATGGTGGTGAGGCCGGTGTAATATTTGCGGCAGCGCTTGGCGATGCCGAAAAGAAAAGATGCCGCGTCTTCATATTTCATCATTACCCAGGCTTCATCGACCAAAACCAATCTTTTAGTAAAATTAGTGCGCATTTCGTTCCAGACGAACTGCAAAACGATATACATAGCCACCGGTCGCATCTCCTCTTCCATATCGCGCAGGTTAAAAACCATCAGCTGATTATCCACCTTGATGTTGGTGGTGTTATTGAGAAATCCGGCAAAAATTCCTTCGGTGTATTTTTCCAGGCGTATGGCCAAATTTTCTCCGCCATCCATCGACCGCAAAACTTCCCAAAGATCGGTCATAGTGGGAAATTGATCAGGGGTAAGCAAATTGAAATTGGCTTGCGGCGTGATGTCACGGACGGAATATGTTTCACGGATAGCCCGGTCAAGGATAGAATCCTCTTCCGGGGTGATGGATCCAAGCATAATGTGGAGAAGTCCGAGAAGATGAGCGATGTTGTTTCGCAAAATATCTTCCGGATCATCATCTTCTTTCAGGCGCGGCAGATCAAACGGGTTAATGTGATTTTGGGAACTCAAAGAAATCTTGATGAATGTCCCGCCGACCGAATCACACAAGTGCTTATATTCATTTTCCGGGTCAATAATGATGACGTTCACCCCCAGCATCAGAGAGCGCAGAGTTTCCAGTTTGATAGTATAACTTTTTCCGGCGCCGGATTTGGCAAAAACCACCATATTGGCATTTTCCAGTTGAAACCGGTCGAAGATGATGAGACTGTTGTTGTGGCGGTTGATGCCATAAAGAATCCCGCGGTTGTCAGAAAGAGTTGAGGAAACGAAAGGAAAGGTAGTGGAAAGCGGAGCGCTGTTCATCGATGTGCCGATATCCAGTTCGTCATTGGCGATAGGGAGAGAGGAAACAAATCCTTGCTCTGTCTTGAAAACAGCCGGTTTTACATATACCAATTGAGCTTCCAAAATTGCCTCGATGGATTTGGCCAGTTCCGTCACTTCTTTTTCTGTTTCCCCGTAAGCAGTGATATAGAGGCCGAAGCGGAAAAATTTTTCCGTCCCTTGTTGCAATTTATCCCGCAGCTCGTCAATATCTTTGACGGCTGTATCCAGCGCCGGATCGCGAATCATTCCTTTTTCCTGCTCGATATGCACTTCCGATTCCACTTGCGTGGCTGTTTTTTTGAGAGTTTTCAGGATGTCATAAGTATCGATGGGATGGATAAACATGGAAATATCGATGGGCATATCGATATTGATTATCGGGGAGAACCAGGCGCTTTGCAAGTATCTCGGATAAGCGATAACGCCGATGGTGGAAACGAAAAGCTCTCCCACGCGGATATAGCGAGGCATCACTTTTATGGCCGAAGGAGCGATGAGATCAGAAAGTCTGGCCACGCCTTCCTGGTAGTATTTCTCACTGGCGATTATCTCGTCTTCTATCTCGTTTTTTTTGGAAAATAATGACATAATTTTTTTGAATAGTATTCCTTAAGTAACCCCGTCATTCTGAGCGGAATGACCCCGCCTTGGCGGGGGAATGAAGTCGAAGAATCTGCTAAATATTAGCACCAGTGATAATATATAGTAGATCCTTCGACTACGTCCAATAAGAATTGGACTTCGCTCAGGATGACGGTTGTTTTTTTAGCGTATTTCCATCAAACTCGAATCCTTCAATTCTATCGAATTATATATTTCCGGATTATATGAATTAAACATCAACTCAATGAGTTCCTGCGTTTTCAAGGGAGCGATGCGCAGGCCGATTCCGGCCAGGGCGGCGATAATGTGATCCACTCTTTGGAACAGCTGACTTTTGTATGTCTCAAAATTTTCCCGCTTTTCCAGAATGTTCTTTTTCGGATTGAACATATTGAAGAGATTGGAGAAAAAACCCTTACTTTCATTCTCAATGGGAGAAAACGGAACGATGATATAGAAATTCTTGTCCATAATGTTGGTGGAAGCGATGAGTTGCCCGATGAAGTTTTTATATTCCGAGATCTGCATCCGCAAAAGTTCATTGGGCTGTTTCTTCTCGTTTTCCGTGAGGAAATTGAGATAATTTTCCATATTGAGTTTTCGGGAACTAACCAGGATTTGCAATGGAAAATCGACGGAATTGAGAAAATTCTGATATTGATTAATGATCGCTTCCTGCTCGTCGGTGGATTTCAGTTCGAAATTGATGGAAGATACGGCCAGGACACTGCGCAACGCGCCGCTTTTGAGCATAATGACATCTTCTTTCACTTCCGCCACGTCTAAAAATTGCTGGGTAGCGGCATTGGTTGGTTTTTTGGATATTTTGTTGGAATGTAGGATTTCCATAAAAAGTCTCGAACCACTGATTAGCACATGATTATCCTGATTACACTTGATTTTTAAAATTCAGTGAAATCAAGTGTAATCAGTGATAATCAGTGGTTCTGATTTAGTATTTTACTCAACTCTTCTATCTTATCTCCGCTTATCTTCTTCCTCTCATGTATTATAGCATTTTTGTCTTTTCCTTTTTTCGGAATCACTATTTTTTCCGGCAAGCGATGCCAGACATACATTCGCGGGCGGAAGATATAGAAGACGGAAGACGAAAGAAAAGCAATGAGCGGTTGGCCATACGGGCGGTAAAATGCCATGGCGCTGAAAACCGCGGCGATTATGATGGCGGCGATGATGAAGCCTTGAGTATCGAGAAAATTCCAAAAAACCAGCGCCACAACGCCACCCAATCCCAACCAGCCCAGCTGTTTGGCGGTGAGTGGTCCTACTATTTTATCTTCAATGTCTAAAAATTGTGGAACGTTAAAAAGCATAGCTGTCCGAACCACTGATTATCACTGATTTTCCTGATGACACGTGATTAGTGTCAGTGGCATTATTTGATTAATATTTTTTATATATTACTTTACTTCTAAACTTTTTGCTCCGAAACAAATCAGTGAAATCATTTTAATCACGTGAGAATCAGTGGTTCAGACATCCTTGAGATTTACCACATTCCTCGGCAACTCTTCTTTTCCATCATCATATGGCGTGGCCGGAGCGATGTGCAACGGCTGCGGCTCGATCGGCGCTTGTGGTCTTTCGGGGACAAACGGTTTCGGCGGCGCTGGTTGCATTTGCGGTCTGACAGGAGCCGGCGGAGTCACGGGAGCTGGTGGAGAAAATTTTTGTTCTTTTTCTTTCTCAAACGGCAACTTTTGCGGGGAGGAAAAAACTAACTGACTGGTTTTGGATTGCTCAACTGGTTTGAACTCCGGAGAACCGAATCTCACTTCTCTTATATTTTGGGAAGCATCTTGCCTGTGTTCAATATCTGATTCTTCCGGCTTTTGGGGAATATGATAGTGTTCGTAATTTTTTTCCAGATTATTTTGCGGCGCTTGTTTCTCAGGAGAAAACTGTGGCCGTATCGGCGCTCCAGCGGATTGGATATTATCGAAATTATAAACAGGCCTGCTTACCTGCCTGCCGGCAGGCATGGCTTCTTGCTTCATACTTTCTTGTTTAGCCATTGCCGGAAAAACTATCTGTTTTTTTGTTGTGTCGATTGTTACCGGCGTTTTCTCATCGTATGATTTCAGGATATATGACAACTTATTCCTGTCTTCCGCGGACAATCTTTTGGCGTTTTCGTTCTGAAACATATAGTTCCCGCGAGTGATGGTGTCATGGGATTCATAACCGACGCTATACGTATAATCCGAAACCCAGTTTTTGATTGTCGGACGAACCGGTTCTTGCCCTCCTCGTATTTTTATCGATTCGGACGTGACAAATTGATCGGCAACAGTCGGGTATTTCGCCAGGGCGTCGGGCAGGGAAATTTTCGTCAGTTGCGCCTGGTAGGCTTTTTCCAGGCTGTCATCGTTGATAATTTTTTGGATAACTATTTGAGAAATTTCCTTGGCGGTGTTGAGATCTACGCCCATTTCTTTGTACAGGATTGACGGAAAATCTTCCAAATGAATCTCGCCGAAATAATAACTGCGGATAGCGCGAGAAATGTCGGCTAGTTGCAGGAGTTGTAAATTGTATGTTTTTCCGATTTCTTGGATTTTATTGCTAGTTTCTTGAGAAACAAGCTTATCTTTGATATTTTCAGGCAATGTTAAAAATTTTTCTTGTCTTTTTTCTACATCCCCATCGCGTTCATCTACTAGATTTTTTGTTACTGAAACTGCTTGGGGTACAGTAAATTGGCGAAGTTTTATTTTTTCTAAAACATCTGGCTTCACATATTTCAATACTTGAGGAGAATAATCTTGTAGCATATTTTTTAACTGATAATTTTTTAAACTAGTATAATGGAAGTACTAAATAGGAACCCCAAGATTTCTTAATGCCTTAACATTAGCAGAGCTTAACCGCTTACTTAGTTCACCTTGAGCTTGCGGTTTTAGGCTAATATACGAATCCAATAATGCAGCTGATAGCTTTGCCCTGTTTGGCCCTGTTAGTTTTTTATCAACAACTGCCCAGTTTTGATCTCCCCATTTTTCAGCTGTCATTTTACCCATTTCATCTTCGATTACTTGATATTTAATCATGTCGGGTGTCCATAATGGATTTGCTGTTTTAATATCTTGATATTCTTTAGAATTAATATCCTCTGCTTTACTGATAGCAACAACATCAGTTCTGTTTTGTTTGACCTTGGCATCAAGTGCGCTCTTGATACGTGTTGACCCCTTTGTATTTCTAAGAAATTCGTTATAAACATCACTATCCATTTCTTTCAAATCGGCTAAGGCATAGGCGGCTGCGGCATCACCCTTTTTCGCAAGATCCTGAAGCTCAGGTAATGACTTCTCTTTTTTATATTCATCCGCTTGTTTTTTCATATCTCTTTCTTCAGCGCTTTTGGAGCCTAATGCAGTAGCCATTCTTGCTTCTCTGCTCTCTCTACTAGATTTAAACTTATTTTTAATTTCGCCATACCGCTGTTGTACTCCTCCAGGAATTCCAGTTGCCTTAAATCCCATCCAGGGTGCTTTATATGTTCCCCTGCCGACCCACTTCATAAATTTTTCTCCTCTTCCCACAATCGCCCCAGCGCCAGCGATACTCATTTTTTGTGCCGAGCCGATGCCGACCCATAAAATGACGATCGGGATAGAGAAAAAAGCGAAGGCGGCAATAGTCTTAGCAATCTCCGGTTGCGTTTGCGCTGTGGCTATTATGCTCATCTGTCCTTTCTTCTTAGCAATTTCCCCCATCATCTTCGTAGCAACAACCATCATGAAAATCATAACCGGGCCAAAGAATGCGTATTTGAAAAGGGTGTCCCACCACTCACTGGCGTATTTAGAAAGGAAAGGAACGATTGATCCGACAAAAGCAATAGAAGCAAAAATTATAAGAATTGCCAAAACTACTATTCTAATAAGAAGCAAAATGGCGATAATAATCAGGGTTACCATAAACATGAAGGTAAAAACAATAGCAGCTATAAGAAAGCTCATATCCGAATTTACACTCACAGACCCACCAACCTTAGGGTTAACAATATCGGCTAATCCCCCATTATTTGCAAAATCTATAAAAATTTTTCCGTCTTTAATATTGGATCCCAAGCCATTTATCAGGTAATACATTATAACATTGGAAAAGTCTATAATAACTCGGGCAATGGGAAAACTAAAATTGACCAAAAGAGCCATTATGATAAGAGTCACTAGCAGACTTTTGTAGCTATATTTTGAAATTTGAAAAACGGTGCAGAAGGCGGAGAAAAGAAGAACGAGAATGAAGGCTACGTTTAACATATCTCGGACAAAGCCCCATAATTCATATATAACAGAGTTATCCAAAACTGCTTTCATATTGGCCGTATCAATAACCCATACAAAAAGAGTGCTAGCGGCTACTATAAGAGCACCAATAAATTTCAGAACGTAAAGCAATAAGCATTTTATCCCCTTAAGCGAAAGGACAGCATCGAGCAAACCTATTCCACAAACATCTTCAGTTTTTTGACCCACTCCTATTGTGCCTTCAGAATTTTTATCAAGTGTTGCTTGTGTTCCTGATTTCAATTCGTCTGCCTTTGCTTTATCCTCCGTGTATCCTACGAAAATTGAATCACCGCCTCCGCTAGCGCTAGAAGTTGTGAGTGTTTTTTTACACGCACTCTCGCTGTCTGACGTAAAATAATCTACTTCTGCAGAAAGCCCTCCCGTGTTATTTGTCTGATGGACGCAATATCCTGCTCTTGCTTTTTCCACTTTCCCCAATCCAAAACCAGCCACAATAAATACTGCGAGAAACATATAAAATACGATTTTATTTTTCGTGTTTGTTTTCATTGTCTGGATTACCGAAAACAATTTTTAATTTGAAATTTTTAATTTTTAATCAATTTGTAATTTGGAAATTTTTAAATTTAAAATTCAATAAAAATTTCGAATTAAAAACTAAAAATTATTTATTCTTATCTTTATTTTCCATTGTATTGATAATTTTGGAAAAAATCATTGCCAATTCCTGCGATTCTCTCCATAATTCTCTACATTTCACTTTATGTTCCGGAGCTGCTTTGGCTAAAACTTGCAGCCAATACATACTTTCCTTAGTCTCTTTCTTGCATATATGAATTTTATTTTTAAAATCTTTTCTTGAACTGGCTCCATTTGCCTCACAGTAGTTGGCGCCGATACTAGTAATGGATCTTATTAATTGACCGATAATAGGAATGGTAATTATATCTTTTTTAATATTCCTCAAAAACTCTATTGTATTTTCGCTAAGCTTTGTTGTTCTTTCTTCTAGATTATACTTTTCAGATTTACTCATTTAAAATTCTGTCATTTAAAATTTATTAAAAATTTCAAATTAAAAATTAAAAATTCCTTTGGGGTGGCGGGAAGCTGGAGCCGGAGCTGCGGGTGGTGGAGGTCGAGCCGGAATAGTCGGAAGAGCTAGTGCCGGAAGAACCGGAAGTTGACGAGCCGCCGACATATTTGTAATAGAGAGGATCTGAGCTTAGGCTGTCGACTGATGATGATGAGGACGAGCTGGAAAGCACGGAACTGGATGATGTGCTGGAGCTGTAATAGGAAGACGGACTTAGGCTTCCGGCCAGCCCGGTAAGCGTGCTGGAGGAAACGCCCAGTTTGCTCGCGGCCATACTGATGCCTTGCTTCAGAGCCTGTGTCATCAGCTTGGAAACCAGAGCGGTGATCACTTCTTCCGGGTGGGTGGCGGCGGCGATAACTTTGTTGCCGGCATCCATCGTATTGGCCTTAGTTAAGGGAATCACAGAACCCGGAAGAGTTATTTTGCCCTTGCCGTTTGATCCTTCACCCACGCCGATGCCGCCAAGATAGGCTTTAGATTTAGTTTCAGCCAGTTTTCTTTCTTCCGCTTTCTTTTTTTGATATTCACTTTGGGCATTCACATCAAATGACCAGGGGTTGTTGATGCCGGAAAGATAGCTGTTGAAATTTTTGAAATTTCCGCTGGAAAACATTGATGACGGATTGCCCGAATAGGAAAAAGTCGGATCCTTTTTACTGATGGTGTTAGCCTTGGCCATCGCGACCAATTGGCTGGCATATCCTGAGCTGCCACTGCTGCTGAAACCTTCGCTAAGGCTGGAATAGCTGCTGGTTCCTTTGCCGGACGTAATTTTGCTCAAATAATCGTTCATATAGAGTTTAGTGTTGTTGTCTGGAGTTTTAAAGAGGTAAGTTTCCCAATCAGTGATAAATTTGGCGCTGCCACTCTTCCCGCTGCCGGCGATTGCCGCATCCACTTGTTTGTTGAGGGTTGAAATGGCTTGCTGTTTCAACATTCCCAAGACTATTCCCTTGATCCGGTCGCGGATGTCTTCCAGCATTTGCTTGTAGGTGAATCCGGGAATGTCCGGCCAGAGGGCATGAGCTTTAGGGGTGGTTAGGGGAGAAGAAAAGATAAAAAGACAAACAAAAATAACAAGAATAAATCTTTTATAGTTTGGAAGCAAAATATTTTTTTTGTTTTTCTCTCCCACCCGTTTTATATTAATTTGCGGTCGTACCTATGCCGACAGTCGTAGTTGAGGTTATTCCCACACCTACGCTCGTGTCCGTAGTTGTTGTAACCGTGTCTATTATATTCGTGCCGTCAATTTTTATCCCGTCCAAGCCAAAGCTCTTCAACTTCGCCTGAAGATCTGCGTCGCTATAGGAGATGTTATATTCGGCAAATTTTGACTGGATATCGGTAGTGAAGCTCGTGATGCTTTCTACGAAAGTTTCCATTTTGGAAAAATTGGCGATGTCTCGCAAGGGATCATCAGCATTAGGAGTGAGAGTTCCGCTTAGTTCTTTGGCGTACATGGTATAACGCATTGCTTTGATATGCGTATCCACCATCTCCTCCGGAACCTCTACGAGTTTTAGTTGCTCCAGAATTTTGTCAGAACTTTTTTCCAGATCGGTAAGATTGGAAGTGGAGCGCGCTTCCATCGCCTGAATGACAGTTTGATATATACTGGTGACAACCTTGCTCATATCCTGGCTGGAAGTGATGGGAGTCGGAGAGTTGCTGGAAAAAATATAGGCGATAGCGACGGTATAGTTCAAAAAATCTTCCTTCTTTCTTTTTGTCTGTTCATCAGCGGAAAGCTTGGAATAATCCTGTTTCAAAATTTTTATATCTTCTTTTTTCACTTCTGGCAGATTATCGTCTGTTGTTCCGGATGTTCCCATGGACTGGTCGATTATTTCCTGGAGCTGGTCGAGTGTTACGGTCGCGTCATCCTGACTGACTGTTCCATCTTCATTGACTGTCGTACTCTGATTTTCCTGGGCGGTTTGCACCAGTTCTGTTATCTTTTGTGATACTTGGTTAGTAAGATTAGTATCACTTGTTCCCAGAACCGCACCGGAATTGGATGTGTTGGCCACAGCCAACTTGTCTCCCGGAGCCGGTTTTGTCGGGTCATAACCGCTTTTTACTTCCGTTCCGTCAGAATATCCGTCGCCATCCGTGTCGGCATTTTTAGGATCAGTTCCGTAGAGCGCTTCCTCCTGATCGGTGAGGCCGTCCTGATCGGAGTCGAGAAAAATATTTCCGGAAGAATTAGTGTTTTGCTGGGCGCTGACGTAATACGAAAAACTCAAAACCACCAGCAACAACAGCACTGCCAAAGAAAGTTGGATGTTTTTTATTTTCATCAAATATGGAAATTAAATTCACTTAAATTATATCATATTTTTTTTAAGCAAGCCACATATTTTTGTCAACACCGGGTTATTTTTTATTTGATAATTTTTCCAACGACTGGTAGAGTTGATTTATGGAAAAGATAAAAAGAATCATTGAGGATTTAGAAAAAAAAGAGATAACCGCAGTTATGTTTTTGGTTGTTTTTTTAGCGGTCATCACGGTACGTCTTTTTGTCGAACAATTCATCGCTCGAGCCGTTCCCTTGAACTTTTCGGAGGTTATCATGGAATATGTCCATAATGTCTATTTCTTTTCCATCCTCATTCTTTCTCTCTGGGTATGGTTGAGTCTAATACTTAGGATGAAACCGCAAAAGCTAGCCGGAATCTTTGTTTGGGCCTCACTTCTAGTCATTTTGCCGCCAATTTTAGATATAATTAAGACAAAAGGCGAAGTTTATTGGAGCTTCTATCTTTTGAGCAGCGTATCTGACCTCAAAATCCAATTTATGACCATTTTTGGTCATTTGCCAAGCGGGATTATGTATTTTGGAACCAGGATTACCTTTATTTTAGCCATAATCCTGTTATCAACGTTGGTATACGTCAAAACCAAAGACTGGCTGAAAACTGTCTTTTCTGCAGTTGGAACCTATATAATTCTCTTTGCCTTGGGCGCTTTTCCATCGCTTTTTGCCTATTTTTACTATGGCATATTCGAAAAAAAGGCCATTTCCAGTATATATTCATTCCAAATCGCCCAGCTTTTTGGCTCACCAAAACCTATTTGGGGGCTAAATTCGGTCGATTTGACCCATTCTTTTGCCTATAAGCTGGAAATAGTCTTTTTCCCCGTCCTTTTGGGAATCCTGGCGATACTGTTTTTTCTCATAAGCCGGGAAAAATTTTGGGCGGTAATCAAAAATTTCCGTTATCCCCAGCTTATCTACCACTCCGGATTGTTCTTCGTCGGAATGGCCTTGGGATATTTAAGCTATCCTCAAAGTTTTAATCTTAATATTTTCTCGTTTTTGACGGTTTTTGTGCTGATTTTGAGTATTTTTCTGGCCTGGAAGGCATCTGTGGTGATAAATGATATTGAGGACGTGGAAATTGACAAAATTACCAACTTTTCCCGTCCTTTACCACAAAATATCTTCAGTGAAAAAGAATATTTCCATTTCGGCCTAATTTGCCTCTTTTTGTCGCTTTTAGGAGGATTGACCATCAGTCCGGTTTTCTTTGTTTTACTCCTAATCTATCAGATTCTAGCTTTTTTCTATTCGGCCAAACCTTATCGTTTGAAAAAATTTCCGCTAATTGCTACCGCGACCAGCTCTTTTGCTTCTATTTTTATTCTTTTTATGGGATTTGCCCTAATGTCATCGGGACAGACTTTCCAAAATATGCCCTGGCGGATAACGCTCCTTCTTTTTATAACTTACACGCTCTCCTTGCCTATTAAAGATTTCAAGGACATTGAGGGAGATAAAAAAGAAAAGATCTGGACTGTTCCGGTGATTTTTGGCGAAAAAAAAGGACGACTGATTGTCGCCTCTGGCGTTTTCGTTTCTTTTATGCTTTCCGTTTTTTTCCTGGCCGAACTGAAATTATTTTTTTGGGCGCTGGCTTTTGGAGTAATTTCTTTTTTTATAATAAATTCTGGAAATATTAATCCCAAGCGCTTGCCGTGGTGGATGCTTTTCCCGGTAATTTTTTATCTTTTAGTACTGGTCAAGATTGTTTTTGTGGATAATTTAGATAAATTTTTGTTGAGATGAATAAAGATTTGAAGCTCATAATTATAACCGGCATATATTATCCCGCTGCCGTTTTGTCTCTTTGGATATTCTGGAAAGAATCTATGATGTTGACATTGATTTTGTTTATCCTAGCTATTATCGAGCTTATCGCCGCCAAGAGTCGCAAGCTCATGATTCTTTTTCTCCTCGGTTGCGTGGTCGGACCCGTAGTCGAGTCCGTAGCGATATGGCGGGGAAGTTGGAGCTATAGTTTGCCGGAGATATATAACATTCCGTTGTGGCTGATTCCGGCTTGGGGGAATGTCACTATTTTTGTTGTTACATTCTACAAATTTCTTGGTCGTTTTAGTTGGTTAGAAAAGAAAGCCGATTCAGAATAATGAGCTCAATTTTTTCCAATTTTCTATTGTCAACTCTTGCGCGCGGCAAGTCGGATTGATTCCGGCTTTTTTAATTTTTTCTTCAGTTTCACTTTTCCCTAGATGAAAACTAGAGGATAAATTATTAAGCAAAGTTTTTCTCTTTGAAGAAAAACCGGCCTTAACTATCCGAAAAAACTTTTTATTTTCCTCCTGACTTACTTCTTTCTTCTTACTTCTTACTTCTATTCTTATGACCGCGCTATCCACTTCCGGCACCGGCCAGAAGGCCTTTTTATCCACATAAAACAGTAGTTTCACATCGGCATAATATTGCACGCTAACCGCCAAAATACTCATCTGTCCGGGACTGGCTACGATACGTTCGGCCACTTCTTTTTGCACCATCAAGATCATTTCGGTTGGTGGATATTTAGTTTCCAAAAAAAGTTGAATGATGGGTGAGGTAATATAATATGGAATATTAGCAATGACCTTGTAATCATAGTCCGTCATCCCGAGCGAAGTGAGGATTTTATCCGAACGCAGTCGAGGGATCTGCCCTTGATTATTGCTGGTAGTATTATTTAGTAGATTCTTCGACTCCATTCCGCCTACGGCGTCATTCCGCTCAGAATGACGGAGCATTTCCGGCAAATTTACTTTCAAAATATCATCATTAATAATCTTCACTTTGTCATTCCCGCGGAAGCGGGAATCCAGTTTCGTAGCTAAATTTTTATCAATCTCAATGGCCAATACTTTTCCGGCGTGCTTAACTAGTTCTTCTGTTAGCACTCCTTCTCCTGACCCGATTTCCACCACAAAATCATCCGTGCTCAAATTAGCAGACTCAATAATTCTTTCCAGCACGGCTTTATCCTTCAGAAAGTTTTGTCCGAGTGATTTTTTTGGTTTCATAAATTTATTGTCTAATAAAAAAGCGGAGGGAAACCCAGCGCCGCCTTTTTTAAATTCTAAAACAAATTTAAGTCGTGCTGTATTTAGCCAATTCTTTTTTGATGGTCTTTTCATCCACTTCAAAGCCGGGCAAAAATTCAACTTTTTCCAAGTAGCTTACATCTTTAAAGTAGGATAATTGTGTCCGGAATATTTTTTCGTTGAAATGTGATCCAAAAAGCGCTCTTGCTTTTTTTATGATGCCATCTATTCCATGATATTTTTCCATAATAAAATACAGATCGACATAATCCTTCCATTTAGCTCGCTGACCAAGAGCAAAGGCTTTCATAGCGGCCAAAGTCAGAAGATCAACAGTGCGGATCAAATCCTTAAATTTTTTATCAAATTCCAGTTTATATGGAAATTGATAGAAAGTAACCTTCACATTATTTATCAAGAAAGTAAATTCTCCCTCTTTATTCACAATAATTTCCTGAATAGGTTTATATTTGGAAATTTTTCTGATCAGATTTGTGTTATTAAATTTTTTGTGAGTAAATAAATCAAAATCAATCGATCTTCTATGACCAATATGAAGAGCTATAGCTGTTCCTCCCACTAACCCGAAGCTTCGGGAAAAACTTCTAATAAGCGGAGCCAATTCTAGCTGTTCTTTTGTTAAAATTTCATTGTGCATGTCGTTTGAAATAAAGGGAGAAAAAGTTTTTTACTTCCGGTCGATAATTGATTCTCATCCGTTTAGGGCTGGTTTCTTTTTTAAAAACTTTCGCTACTTTTTTTATTCCGAGTAGCTTAAAAAGTTTTTGTACATCATCCCAGTTGCCCAAGTTTAAAACCGCTTCTACCAAGGCTTCATCGTTAACTTTTTCCGGATGCTTCACATACCAGAATAAATACTTTCTTTTTTTGATAAATTGTTCTCGTGTCATATTTTGAAATTATTTGGCAGTAAATTTTATAAACTATCGAGATATTTAGCCGTTTCCCTGACAATTTTTTCTTTTACTTTTTTCCAGTCGTTTTCTTTTAGCATGATGGGCATGGGGTCGTTTTCGGCATCTTCAAAATAAGCAAGACTTTTCAAGATATGGAGCTTGTTGTAGCTGATTTTTTTGAACTTTTTCTTAAAAAACCCAATCAGATCAGCAAGCAGATATTTCTCCAGGAGAAAATATATATCAATGAAATCTTTCTTGCTTCCGCGAGTTGACATAGCATCGATTTTCATGGCGGAAATATCCCGCTCGTCCGATAAGTTGGCGTGATTAAAGACAACAAAGGGAAATAGCTGGTCATATCTATACCGAAGAAAGGTAATATTGATCCCGTCCAATTGTCCATGGATTGTGCCTTCATCTTCACTTCGAATATCAAGATGCCCGATACTTGCCAGTTGATTTTTTATTTCAGCATTGGAAAAATCATTCTGGCAAAACCAGTCGAGATCTATGGATTTGCGATGGCCTAGTTGAAGCGCCAGCGCTGTTCCGCCAGCCAGGTAAAAATTTTTGGCAATTGGGGTTTGGGCTATCTTTTCAAAAACGCGCTTTGTTTTTTTGTCGATTGCTTGATCGAACATTTTTTCTCGTTAATATTGAAATATTTACACCAAAAAAGCAATGATTTTTTGGTCAGAGATTTTATGTCTAACAAGTTCTTGATAATTTTTCCTCGGGAATAATATTTGATCGCCCATTTAAAATCTTCTTCATCGCCGAAATTGAGAACTCTTTCAATGACAAAACGTTCATTTCTCTCCGGGTCTATTTCTTCGACATCCCAGAAAAGGGACTTTTTTTGAAGTGTTTCCATAACTGAATTATAGCATAAATAGGCCGGAAATACAAGTGATTTAGTTCAAAACTTCCTCCACCTTCACTCCAATCACTCCCGCGCCCAGTGATGCGATTTTTTCAAAAGCGGGTTTGTCGAGGTCTATGATGCGACCCTTGCCATAAGGTCCGGCATCATTTATTTGGACGATGACCGATTTGCCATTAGCTGTGTTGGTAACTTTTGCATATCCGCCTCTGGCTATACTCAAGCTGGCAGCGTACATCCCTCCTTGATAGGAATACCACGTCCCTTGTCCCTTGGCGGCTTTTCCGGTTTTAACATATGTCCCTTGTGTTTCCACTTGTGTCACTGGTTCTTTTACCACACTTTTCGAAAGTACGACGCGTGAAATTTCCTTGCCGTCTTTATATGTTATTTTATAATTCACTTCTCGTATCCCTTTTTCTCCCGGTGTGGTAACACTTTTTTCTCGCCAACCCATCTTGGAGTCGAGTTTCTGCGTTGTCTTGAAGTCAATATCTTCCTGTTTTGTCACTTCTTCCACATTGATGCGCGTGACGGCGATGATCATTCCATTTTGTACCGGAAAATTTTTGTCAGGATCAGTTTTATCCAGTCGCCCAAGTGTTACATTACTATCTCTTAATGCGTTTTCTACTGTGTTTTCCAGGGTATAATTTTCTTGCGTCTTTCCATCAACTTTGATTTTTATTTTCGAAGCGCGCCTGATGGCAATGTTCGTTCCGGGAAAAAGCTTTTCATTTTTTTCAGGAATTATCTGATCACGGTCATTAAGTGAAACATTTTTTTCTTTTAAAAAATCATCGACGGAATTAGTATTAGTGGATAGTTGATAATTCAGGCCGTTATCGTTGAGTTTGATAATTTTGGAAGTATCGTCAAAACCAATCCGCCTGTTATTAAAAAAGGCAATAGATTTGATGCCGAAAATTATGGCGAACACTACAACAGCTATCCAAAATAGTTTTTTATAATGAGATTTTGACATTCAAAAATAAATCCGTCATCCTGAGCTCGACCCTGAGTGAGCGTAGCGAGTCGAAGGGGAAGAGCGAAGGATCTATAAACGATTACCAGAAGTTATATTTATATGGCAAAACTTGTGGTTATAATTAGCAGATCCTTCGCGTCGGTTTTACGACCGACGCTCAGGATGACGGCTTTTTTCTATTCAGTCTTGAAACGGTACTGTATCGCTTCCGCGATATTATTGGCTTCTATAGTATCATTTTCAGACAAATCAGCAATAGTCCGGGCGACTTTAATGATGCGGTAATATGATCGGGCGGAGAGATGTAGGTTGGAAACGGCCACGCGCATGAGATCAAGACATGGCTGGTCGAGGGCACAGAATTTTTTTATCTCCTCGCTTCCCATTTCGCTGTTGGTAATTGTGGAAGATTCTAAAAATCTTTCTTTTTGAATTTTCCGCGCTTTTTCCACCCGATCACGGATAGTTTTCGAGTTTTCACCGGTGGCGTCTTCGGATAATTTTTCAAATTTTATTCTCGGTACTTCTACGTGGAGATCGATGCGATCAAGAATCGGTCCGGAAATCTTTCTTTGATAGCGGATGATATTGGCGGGACTGCAAGAGCAGGCCTTTTGCGGGTCAGTGGCGTTGCCGCAAGGGCAAGGATTCATAGCGGCTACGAGCGTGAAACGGGCTGGAAATTCCAGTGTTCCCTGGGCTCGCGAAACTGTTATAAGCCCGTCTTCCAGGGGTTGCCGCAAATTTTCGAGGACTGATCTGGAAAATTCCGGAAATTCGTCTAAAAATAGTATTCCCCGGTGAGCCAAGCTGATTTCTCCCGGTCGCGGATATGTTCCGCCACCAACAAGCGAAACGGCGGAAGCGCTATGATGAGGTGAGCGGAATTGCCGTTGGGTCATAAGCGCGGTTTCGCGAGGCAATTTTCCGGCGACCGAATAAATTTTCGTTATTTCTAACGATTCATCTATGGTAAGGCGCGGCAAAATGGAAGGCAAGGTTTTGGCGAGCATCGTTTTTCCCGATCCTGGCGGACCATTGAGAATGGCATTGTGTCCGCCGGCAGCAGCAATTTCAAGGGCACGTTTCGCGTGCTCTTGTCCGCGGATGAATTTCATATCAAGTGCAATTTCTTCATTTTGGAACAAATTATCCAGATCTATCGGAGTCATTGGTCTGATCTTGTTCTCGCTAGTTAGATGCGCGATAACTTGGTTCAAATTTTCACAAGGGATGACATTTAATTCATTAATAATAGTTGCTTCATTGGCATTTTCACGGGGAACAAAAAATTCAGTGATGCCTTTTTCCTTTGCGAGGATGGCCATCGGCAACACGCCTTTTATCGGTCGGATCTTTCCATCCAGTGATAATTCTCCTAGAAACAATCTGTTTTTCCAGTCAAATTCAATTTGAGAGGTGGCGAGAAGAAAAGCCAAGGCTATTGGAAGATCATATATTGGCCCTTCTTTTTTGAGATCCGCCGGAGCCAGATTGACTGTCACGCGTCCAGCCCGGTGCGGCGGCAGATATTCGCTATTTCTGATAGCCGCGCCGACACGGTCGCGCGATTCTTTGATGGCCGTGTCAGGTAGTCCTACGATATTAAAAGCGTGAAGCCCGGCGCTGACAGTGTCGGCTTCAACTTCGACCAATTCACTTTTGAGACCGATGGTTGCGGCCGAAAGGACTTTTGAAGACATAGAAAAATATTAGTATTATAGCTCCTATTGTAATATATATGTCGGCCAAATTGAACACCGGCCAAATTCTTAGATCTATAAAGTCTATTACACAGCCGAAATATATACGGTCGATTATGTTGGAAATAGCACCGGATATTATTAATGTGAAGCCAGTTTTCAATAACCAATTTTTCAAATTCCAAATTTTATTTTTGGTTATTGATAATTGAGACTTGAATTTTATTTGGTTTTTGTTTCTTGTATCTTGTTTCTTGAGGAATAAAAAGAAAAAAAATCCAATGATTATTAAGGTAACGGCAATCCAATATAGTTGAATTCCAAAAGCAACTCCCTTATTGCAAATATAAAATCCGCCTTGCGTGCGGATGATATATTTGGAAATTTGATCAATAGCTATTAAGACGAAAAACAATATGATAAATATTTTTTTTCTTTCTTGCATAGCTACTTGCATTCGATACATGTTTTGGCGGCTGGATTGGCGCGCAATCTTTCAATGCTGATGTCCTTTTTACAGTTGGAACATATTCCATAAGTTCCTTTTTCCATTCTGTCCAAAGCGTCGATTATCTCCTGCAGTTTTTTCTCCAGAGTATTTTCTACGGGCATATTGCCGCTATATTGATCGACTTCCGTGGCATTATCGTCACGGTCTGACCCAATTTCATCAAATGTGGTTTCATAATCACCTTCCTTGGCATTGACGGGACGGGCAATTCTAGAGAGATTTTTTTCCAGTTCCTCTTTTTCTTTGAGTAGTTGTGTTTTGAGTTCTTCTAATGTTTTTTTATCAATAGTCATACATTTTCGCTCGGGTACATTTTATTTTTTGCGCGAATTGCTCCGAACAAATCATACTAACATTAATGTGAGCAATTTATGCAAAAAATAAAAAGTACCCTCGCTCAATAATAGAATTTATCTTTCTATTCTTATAGTATCAGACATGAAAGACATTGTCTAATTACTACAAATGAGAAATATGCTTTATTTTAGCTGTTTTCTCTCTCAAATCCAACCAAACGGAAATAGCATCAAAACGGTATGGCGCATTTTCCAGATGATGTAATCGCAAATACGACCAGGCAATTTTGGCAAGCTTATGTAGTTTGGAACGGGTGATGTTTTCTTCAGGGAGGGTATCGCCGTATTTTTTTATATCCCGTGATTTTACTTCTACAAAAACAATCTCGTCTTTTTCTTTGGCGATGATATCGATTTCGCCTAGTCTCCAGCCAGAATTATTTTGGAAATTAAATCCTAAAATCTCGTAACCTTTGTTTTTAAGATATTTAGCGGCGGCTTTTTCACCGATATCGCCAAACTTTGTTTTTATTGATGTCATAGTTATATTATACTACGGCAAACAAAAAACGCCCCTTCATGGGCATCTATATGAAAAACCTACCAGCAGCATAATCTGCCGGCGCCTTCAGCGCCTGTATAATAAATTAATAAAGCGAGAAAGCGCCAGCCATCCATGTTACACATGTTGGCTTCGAGCTTCATCGCCCCGGGTGGGAGGCAACTTATCTACGTAAGTTTAACATGTAATAGTATCATGGTTATTTTCTTGTTTCTGTGACAAGACTCAACTTCTACCGTTCTCTGGTCTGTGACCTTTTTTGAAAGAACGAATACTTGGTGTTTATATTTTTTTTACACTTTGTATTTTTGTTTTTATTTTTAGGGTCCTCCATCCAGAATAATGAAGGCGGTTCTGTCCCAACGTATAGAGCCAAATTGGTTAGCTGGATGCGATGGGGACAGAACACTTGAACAGCAGAATGGTTTTCAATGGCAAATAGGGGGAAATTGCCATTGAAAACTATTCCGCCGTACTACTCTTATACGGTTTTTAATGTTCTACTTGTCTATTATAGCAAAAAAATTGTCGTTAGTCAATGACCGAGCGTTAATTACTCCATTTCCAGCCGCTTTCTTTCAAAAAATCAAATTAACTTTAAATTCGGGGGAAATTCGTTAAATTGGAAAGCAATTTTCTTTTTATTTTTTAGGGTGCATTTTCACCAAATTCAACAAGTTATCCACAGTTTATGCATCAATCAGGCTATAAATTCCCGTTTTGCAGGTCTTCCTCCGGAATTCCGTCTATCACATCTTCCACTCCCTGCACCTTTCCATTGGCAGTCAGATAATCAATGATGGATCTGGCGGTCATCTTGCTTGTGCCGATAATCAACTTGTCGCGGAAAATAGTATAATCCAATGACATCGTAGGTATGGGGATATTTTTATAGCGAATCTCTGCTCCCCCATAGTAGCTGGTGGTGAACGGAGTATCATCAGTGTTTACGGAATTACCCAGATAAAGAGAGGTCATATTGGAAATGAGCGAAGTCTCATTTTTTAAAAGAGCATCTTTTAAATTGATTCCGACTAAATCGTTGGAATCAACAGCAAGGCCGATTCGTGGTTGTTCCTCATCTAAATATATAAAAAGGGAAAAGGTATCTTTCAGATTGCCAGTTATATCTTTCGGCAGGGACAATCCGGATTTTGAAGCGAAATCCTTAAATAATATCGGATTATTCTGGTTGTCGACGACTATGAATTCAACGGGTGTATTCGGCTTCTCATCCGTCACTTCCCTTACATATTTATCAATCGCACTGGCAATGTCTATCTTTTCGGAGCTAGTGTCGACGTTGAGATAGTTAGGTTTATCCAGAGCCAGAGTGGATTTGGGAGGCGAGACAGTTGTGCTTGTCGGAATTTTTGCAGCACTTTTTTTATTTATCCAGAAATAGTATCCTCCGGCTCCCGCGGCAAACAACAAAAATATGACGACTGTTATGAGAATCAATTTTCCCCAGCTTGATGGAGTGTGCGGTGCTGGACCAGCCTTAATATTTATCTGTTCATTGCTTGGAGCGGAAACAGGCATTGCCACGCTTTCTTTTTTGACATCCTGGCTTAGGAAGGGGCTGGTTCTAAGTCTTGAGTCGGATCTGGCGGGCGCAGGTGTTATTCTTATAGTTTCTGCCGATACGTCTCCACTATTATTTGAATCACTAAAGTATTGGTTATTATTAATATTTTGCAGATCCTTTTTCATCGTGTAAATCGGAATATTTTCTGGTTGAGCTGGTTTTGCGTCGTTAAAAGAAAGTTTGGTATCGACTGAAGAAACCGATTCCGGAGAAGGTGAATTTTTTTTATCATCATTAAACATATTTTTATTTTTTTTACCTTGTTAAATAAATTTTGCTTCGCAAAATTATTTTTCATCCATGAAAAATAATTAACAGGGTGAAAATTAAAATAGAAGCGAGTTTCAATCGCTTCTATTTTAACAGATTTTTGAAAAACGCGCTATTGAATTTTTGTAACTGCCTTGGCAGAGAGGTTTATTCTTCCTTGCGAGTCAATTTCTTTGACTTTGACCGGAATGACATCGCCGATTTTCAGAACATCTTCTACTTTTTCAATTCTTCTGTCGGCAATTTCGGAAATATGGATCAGTCCCTCTTGTCCAGGTAGAATTTCAGCAAAAGCGCCAAAATTCATGATTTTGGTCACTCGAGCATTGAAAATCTCTCCCGCTTTCACTTCGTGTGTCAGCCCATCGATCCATTTCTTGGCCTTCTCGGCCGATACTGAATCCGGAGAAGTAATGAATACTGAACCATCATCCTCAATATCAATCTGTACGCCGGTTTCATCGATGATTTCATTGATAATTTTTCCGCCAGTGCCAATAACATTTCTGATCTTATCGGGATTGATGTGCATAACGATTATTCTTGGTGCATATTGGGACATCTCAGATCGGGGTTCGGATATGACAGAAGTGATTTTTTCCATGATTTCCAGCCGATTGTCATGAGATTGTTTTAATACAGCTTCCAACATATCAATAGTCACACCGTCCACTTTTACATCCATCTGCAGTGCGGTGATGCCATCACGCGTTCCAGCCGCTTTAAAATCCATGTCGCCATAGTGATCTTCCAACCCTTGAATATCGGTTAAAACCTTGAATTTATCTTTGCCAATAATGATTCCCATGGCAATTCCGGTCACCGGTTTTTTGATCGGTACGCCGGCATCCATAAGAGAAAGTGTGGAGCCGCATACGGAAGCCATGGAAGAAGATCCGTTGGAAGAAAGGATTTCCGAAACTAAAAGCATAGTATATGGGAAATCTTCTTTGGCAGGTAAAACTGGCACCAGCGCTTTTTCAGCCAAAGCCCCGTGTCCGATTTCTCGTCTTCCTGGACCTCTCATTGGCCGTACTTCACCAACGGAAAACGGAGGAAAATTATAATGATGCATATATCTTTTTTTCATGTCCACTTCCATTGTGTCGATGATTTGTTCATCGCCAGGCGAACCCAATGTCGTAACAGTGAGAGCTTGAGTTTCACCTCTGGTGAAAAGTCCGGTTCCATGAGTTCGAGGAAGAACACCAACGCGGCATTCGATGTGGCGAATTTCATTGAGTTTTCGTCCGTCCGGTCTTTTTTCTTTTCCTAAAATATTCTCATGGACAATAACATCGGAAACTTCGTCAAAAATAATGTCGGCTACTTCTTTTAGCCTGTCTTTCTCGTCCGGGTATTTTTCCGAGATTATGGCGTTCATCTTTTCCTTTATTTCAGCCGTTTTTTCTTCAATGACTTTTTTGTCTTTGTCATAAAGAATATCGCTCAAATTGTTTTCCAGAAGCATTTTCTTTATTTCTTCCTCAAATTCAGGCGTTCCAGCAACCAAAGTCGCTTCCATTTTTTCTTTTCCTACTTCTTTTTGGATATCAGAAATAAATCCGGTAATTTTCTTGACGGCTTCTTGAGCAAAAGCGATGGCTTTCACCATTTCCTCTTCCGGAACTTCCTTGGCAGCACATTCGATCATATTTATCTTGTCGCTAGTTCCAGCCACGAGCAAATCTATCTTTCCTTCTGATACCTCACCGTTAACTGGGTTGAGAATAAAATCACCATCGGTTTTTCCCACGCGAACTGCCGCTACTGGTCCAGCCCAAGGAATATTAGAGATAGAAAGGGCAAGTGAAGCGGCAATGATAGCCACAATATCCGGATCATTTTCTCCGTCATAAGAAAGGACAGTGAGAACTGCCTGCACATCATTGCGCATCCGATGGTTAAAAAGCGGGCGGATAGTCCGATCAACGGCTCGTCCAGAAAGGATGGCGTCGTCAGACGGTCGCCCTTCGCGCTTGATAAATCGCGAACCCTTGATTTTTCCAGCGGCATAATATCTTTCTTCAAAATCCACCATGAGGGGGAAATATCCACTCACGCGCGAAGCTCCCTTGCTCATTGTGGCTGTCGCCAAAACGACCGTGTCACCATAACTAACAGTGACCGCACCATTGGCCTGCCCGGCGAGAAGTCCTGTTTCAACTTCCAGAATTCGTCCCCCGATCTGGAGGGACCATTTTTTTGATTCCATAAAAGGAATTGTCCTAACTAAAGGCAACCAGTCGGAACTGGAATGATAAAGAAGAAACGAAGATTTACGAATGGCAGATTACGAGTTCCCTCATAAGCTATAATTCATAAATCATTCTTCTTTCTGGCTTTAATTAGGTTTTTAATTTACTTCATTAGTGGCTAAAGTTTAACTTAATTTTGGTGGTTTTGTCAATTTTTGGGAATAAAAACACCCCGGTTTCCCGGGGCGTCTTGATTATAAACTTTATGCTACTGGTTGCACCGGCGGAGCAGAGTTGCCGTTAGAAAAGGCTAGATATCCAGGAATGATAATATTGGCCACAGGAATGATCATGAGAACACCCAGCCATTCTGGTTTTCCCAGTTCTTTGGCGATAGCCATCCAGACAATAATCATCATAACAATGTTAACGAGAGGAATAAGAAGAAGAATTATCCACCAGATTGGTTTTTTGGCGATTTGAAGCATCAAGATACAATTCAAAATCGGAATCCAGGCGAACCAGGCGTTGGGCGTGTTGGTCTTATGCGCCATTTTCATAAGGCAAATGGCCATGTAAATGTAAATGATCAGAAAGACTACCAACAAAAAAAGCATTATTCCACCAAAAACAGCTAACCCCAGCCCAGCCGCTTCCGGAGAAACATTTGTGCTAGTAGAGTAAGAACCATAATTTGCGTAATTTGGATCCATAGTACACCTACCTTTCTAATTTTATTTTTGTTACTATATCAAAAACTTCTTTTTGTTTTCGCTCAAATTGACAAAAGAATCAAGCTCCTCAATCAATTTTCCGGAAGTTGATTCTCCAAATGACATTCCTTCAACTCGGCAGCCAGTAGTGTTTTGGATATATTCTACGAGCGGGACATAATCTCCGTCGCCAGAAACAAGAATAATGACGTCAAGGCTTTTAGACATTTTCACGGCATCAATAGTAATGCCCACATCCCAGTCGCCTTTCTTGGCGCCTCCCGGAAAAATTTGCAGGTCTTTGCTTTTCACTTCATATCCCAATTTTCCGAGAGCCTCAAAAAATTTCCCTTCTTGTTTATCGATTGTAGCAATGCCGTAAGCAATGGCTCTAATGAGTTTTCTATCTCCAACTGCTTCTTTTAGGATTGCTCCAAAATTAGCTTTTTTCCCGTAAAGTACTTTGGCGCTGTAATATAGATTTTGAATATCTACCAGCACTCCTACACGTTGTTCTTTGTAAATTGACATAAATTATATTATCCTTTTAGTTCCAGCTTTTTAACCAAGGTCTTATAAGCCTTCTCATTCGTTTTCTTTAAGTAATCCATCAATTTCTTTCTCTTAGAAACCATCTTGAGAAGTCCACGTCTGGAATGGAAGTCTTTCTTGTTCTTTTTGAGATGAAGAGTTAGTTTTTTAATTTTCTCTGTAAAAAGAGCCACTTGATACTCGGGGCTGCCCGTGTCTTTTTCGTGACGTTTCACTTCTTTGGTTACTCTTTCCTTCTGTTTGGCGTTTAGTGCCATAGTTTTTTCGGCAAAACATAAGTTGGGAATCCCCACAACTGATGTTTGCTAATAAGTAATTAATATCTAAACTGTACCTTAAATGTGGGTTTTTGGCAAGGAAAATAAAAAAGACGTCCAATTGTGTCGTCCTTTCTGCGAGCTAGGTTTATATATTCAAAAAATCTTCCAGCGTCATATTGGCGTCCCGGATAATTTTGTGAAGCAATCCGGGTTTTATGAATTTGTGGGTCGGAACTGTCAGCGGCTTAAGCCGTGGATCATTATTTTTGAGTCTGACATGGCTTCCTTTTTGCCTGATAACTATGTATCCTTGCCTTTCTAACTTTTTGATAAGTTCTTTTCCAGAAATTACCGGAAGCTTAGGCATAGTTGTTTTTAAGAGTAATTAGATGAAGGCTAATTTCTTTGGTTTTGGCAGTTTTATTTTCATCCTCCAAGTCCATCAGGCAAAGTTCAGTAGCTTCTCTTATATTTTCTAAAGCCTTCTCGACAGTGTCTCCTTGACTGTAGCAACCTTCAAAAGCGGGATTGGTTACCACGTACCCGCCAGTTTCGTCTTGCTCCAAAATGACTGGAAAAACTTGTTCTTTATGATTAAATTTCATATTTTTGGCTTCATTCTTTATACCATTACGATAGCATAAATATTCCAAAAATGCAAACAAAAAGGCGAGCGGTATTGATATACGCACTCGCCCTCGACCTTACGGTCGCCATAGGATGGCCTTACCATTGGGAATTAATCCGAAAATTATTTCAGAAAGGTCTGTATTGGGACTTTGAACCAATAATTTTTCCAATCTTCTTAAAATTCCACAAGGGATCCAATCAAGCGAATTTTCATCAGTTGCATGTTCTGTCGCTTCCAGGATATCCCGAATGTATATTCTAAAAATCTCCCTCCCTTCATCTGATACTTTTCCAGTACAGAGATATTCATTGACATTCTCCCTGTTTATCTCGTGCATCAAATGAAGACTGAGAAGCAATCCCTTTTGTGCTGAAGAAAGAATTTTCCATAGTCTGGCTACATTTGGGTATTCTTCTTTAACTGGCTTAATATTCATTTCGCTCTCCATAATTTTCAAATATATATTTTAAAGAACTTCCCATCCTCTGAAACCACTTCACTTTGAAATGATTTCGGAAATGGAGCCCAGCGATATGCGGTGGCATATGCTGGGCGGAAGAGGGTTATTTTCGTGTCAGTTTGTACACTGACACATACTTATCATAGTTGAAGATGTCAAAGTGGTACCGATATGTCTTACCACGACTGATTGAACAAGTTTTGAATTCAAACTGGTTCGTGTTTGTCAGTCCTGCATCGTTCAGAAGGGGCTCGACTATTTCTTTGCTCCAAAACTGATCCGAAGTGGCAGCTATTGCTTTTACTTCTACTTCGATCCCTGCAGCAAGAAACTTTTCTTCAACTTCATCAGAGAAGAAGCATTGGGAGTGTGTCACTATATTAGGCAAACTACCCTCGCCTATTATGGCTACATAATCCATGTGACCCAGTTCTTTGTAGGCAGTGATCATTGCTTCCACGCCTCTGTCGAAGTTTTCTTGCGGATTATCGTACCTATTTGCTGCTGCTTTCCTTATTTCATACATCCATTCACTATGAGGTACTGTTCCATTCAAGACAACGGGGTCATTTACGACTCCAAGTACCATTTTTTTGGATTTTTCCATTTTTTTCTCCTCTATTTAGCAATGGTAATTTAATAAACCCTCTATTCTCAACGAACTGTGTTACGAGTTCTGTCTTTTCGGCTTCTCACCGTAACAGCCTAGTATACCATTTTTTTGACCATTAGTCCATAGTTAATGACAATAGGCAAGTATAACCAAGAAGGACATAGTCTATATTTGGCTTATATATTGCATTATCTAGCGATATATGCTACAATAATAGTGTCGTCATATTTGATGACAGCAATGTATAAATTGCAAAAAACCACCCGTAGAGACGCATTGCAATGCGTCTCTACGTCGCGGGAAACATAATATATGCACATAGACGAACTAAAAAAGGCTGGTTTAAGCGAAAATGAGGCCAAGGTGTATCTGGCGGCTTTGGAGCTGGGCGAAACCAGTGTGTATAGGCTAGCCAAGAAATCAGGGGTCAAAAGGACAACCACCTATCTGGCAGTAGAGAATTTGAAGGAAAAAGGGCTGATGAGCAGTTATGAAAGCAATAATGTGGCGGTGGTTTATGCCGAAAACCCCAAAAAACTGGTAGAATCCATGGAAAACAAGAAAAGAGATCTGGAAAGAATACTTCCGGAACTTTTGGCTTTTAATAATTTGATCGATAAAAAACCGAAAATAAAATATTTTGAGGGGAAAGAATCGTATAAAGAAGTTTTTAGCGATGTTTTGAAATATCCTGACAGCGAAATGTTGGGCACGTTCAATGAAAAATTTTGGGATTGGGAAGGATATTTTACCAGTTATTTCATGCCAAAAAGAAAAGAAAAAAAAATTTGGGCAAGAGTTTTGTTTAAGGATAATCCTGAACTGAAAAGTATTGCCGAGAGTGGAAATGTTACCTTTTCCCAAATTAAAATGGTGCCATCAGAGAAATTTAATATTGAAATAGAAATGGTGGTTTATGGAAAGAATAAAGTGGGAATGGTTTCCTATGACGAAGAAATGGCTATCATTATTGAAAGCCAGAAAATCCATGATACCCAGAAGAGCTTTTTTGAAGTAATGTGGGATATGCTACAATAGCCAGGTTACCTTGCGTAGAGACGAGGCACTGCCTCGTCTCTACGAGAAGGCGAAATATGAATGTCTAAAATCCTAGAAAAACTAAATCCTTCCCAGCGCGAGGCGGTGGAGACGATTGATGGGCCGGTGCTTATCATTGCCGGAGCGGGTTCAGGGAAAACGCGGGCGCTCACTCATCGGGTGGCGTATTTGATTTGTGACAAAAATGTCAGTCCAAGGCGAATTTTGGCGGTGACATTCACAAACAAAGCTGCTCAAGAGATGAAGGAACGGATTGCAGAATTATTAGGTACTGATGACAACGATGGGAGTTCGACTCCCATTATGGGAGTCGAACTCCCAAGGAAAGAGATGCCGTTGGTGGGCACTTTTCATTCAATCTGTGTGAGAATTTTGCGGCGGGAAATTGAGAAAGTGGGATATAAAAAATCATTTTCAATTCTCGATGCGCAGGATCAATTGGCACTTATGAAAAGGACGATGAAGGAAATGCAAATTGATACCGATCAATTTAAACCACAAGCCATTTTGGGAGCAATTTCCAAAGCTAAAAACGAATTGATAGATGAAGCGGTTTTTGAAGAAGGCATCGGCGGATATTGGGAAGACGCAGTGTCGAAAGTTTATAAAACATATCAAAAAAAACTAAAAGACCAAAACGCTTTGGATTTTGACGATCTCATTATGCAAACAGTCAAAATTTTCAAGACATACCCAGAAATTTTGGCCAAATATCAGGAATTTTGGCGGTACATCATGGTGGATGAATATCAGGATACTAATCACGCGCAATATACTTTGGTAAAGCTGTTGTCTCAAAAGTATAAAAACATATGGGTTTGCGGTGATGACTGGCAAGGAATTTATATGTTTAGAGGCGCAGACATTCAAAACATACTCGACTTTGAAAAAGACTATTCAGACGCCAAAGTGATAAAACTAGAACAAAATTATCGTTCTACACAAAACATTCTGGACGCGGCTTACGGTGTTATTTCTAAAAACATTAATCGAAAAGATAAAAAAATATGGACCGACCAAGCGGGCGGGCATCTCATTACTTCATATGAAGCGGAAGATGAAAGGGATGAGTCTGGTTTTATCGCCGAAGAAATCCGGAGAATAAGAAAAAAAGAAAACTATTCATTTTCCGATTTTGTGATTTTATATAGAACCAATGCTCAATCACGAACCATTGAAGAAGCGATGCTCAAAAATTCCCTGCCCTATCGAATTATTGGGGGCTTAAAATTCTATCAAAGAAAAGAAATAAAAGACGTCATTGCCTACCTTCGGCTTATTGAAAATTTTTATGACGAAGTTTCTTTGGAGCGCGTTATAAATGTTCCCAAAAAAGATATCGGCGAGATAACCTTGAATAAATGGATAAAATTAGCCAGAGAAAATAATGTTAATCCGATAGGGTTTGGAGCTGGTAATTTAAAGATAGAGCCCTCTCCTGTCGCGAAGACGCGACATCCTCTCCCAGAGGGAGAGGAGGAAAGTAATGTGTTTTTAATTCCTTCCTCTAAAAAAGATAAAATTGCCAAGTTTTGTGAGTTTATAAAGAGGATGAATGATGTAAAAAATAATATTCCACTGACTGATTTTATCCAAAAAGTCTTCATTGAATCCGGCTATGAAAAATTTTTGCTCGATGGAACGGAAGAAGGTGAAATGAGAAATGAGAACGTGCGCGAACTTTTGACGGTGGCTAAAAAATATGATGAATACGAAAGCGATGAAGGTTTGAAATTATTTTTGGAAGAAGTGGCACTTGTTTCTGATACGGACAATATCGATCAAAATAAAGACGCGGTGCATCTGATGACTTTGCACTCAGCCAAAGGACTGGAATTTAAGGTAGTTTTCATTGCCGGCCTCGAAGAGGGACTTCTGCCACATTCTCGAAGCATGATAGACGGTCGGGAGATGGAAGAGGAAAGAAGGTTGATGTACGTAGGAATAACTCGCGCCAAAGTCAAAGTATATTTATTATTTACCAGAGAAAGAAACATCTTTGGCTCAACGCAAGTCAATGCTCCGTCAAGATTTCTTGACGATATTCCGGAACACCTGCTCGAAGACTCAAATCCCAAATCTCAAATCCCAAATTCCAAACAAATCACAAATCCAAAATCACAAATTCAAAATTCTTTTCGAGATGGTGACAAAGTCAGTCATGAAATTTTTGGTGAGGGAAGAATAATCGCGACGCAAGGAGATATAATAACTGTGGCGTTTAAAAAAGCAGGATTGAAAAAACTAGCAGCGTCGATAGCGCCGTTAAGAAAAATTTAGAATTTGAAATTTGAAATGAATTTTAAATGATTAAATTTAAAATTAAGACATTCAGAAATTTAAAATTGATTAAAAATTAAAAATTCTAAATTAAAAATTGAATAAGATAGTCTTAATAAAACAAAAAAACCCAGGATTACTCCGGGCTTTTTTTACAATAAAATCTAGTATACAAATCCCTTAACCGCTCTACTTCCTATCGGTATGGTTCTAGTGGATCTCTTGGCGAAGCCTGCATAGTTCATTTCGGATATAGTGAACGAAGATCCGCTGACTGATTCTACGATAGCCACGTGTCCCCACCAGGATTCAGAAGAAACCATAATAGCTCCCGGTCTCGGAGTTTTCCCCGTGGAATATCCAGCCGCTTTGGCGTGATAGAGCCATGTACCAGCATTTCCGCCCCAAGGAACGTAACGACGAGAGGCTACATACCAAGTGCAGTATCCGTATGGGAAGCTGTGGCCAGCGCCTGCTTTTCCGGAAAGCACTGATTTTCCGGCGGTGAATGAATCATATTGACGTGGAGCAATACCAATGGAAGAGCCACTGGAAGTAGAAGGAGTGGTAGCTTGTGGAACTTCTTTCTGACCATCTGGAATAGTTATTTCTTCGCCCTCCTTTAGCTCTCCATTAGCCGGAAGTCCGTTAAAAGCAATAATTTTATCCTTGTCGGCTTTATATTCATTACTGACACTATCGATAGTATCACCCTTCTTTACGGTATATGTTAATCCGGAAACAGGGAGAATGAATATCTTATCTCCGGGCATAATGTCGTCAACATTATCCATTTCGTTTGCCCAGAGAATTGTGTTTACGCTAATCTTGTGGCTAGCGGCAATAGCGCTGACTGTATCGCCAGGCTGAACTTCATAGATAACAACTCCGCCATCTTCTTCCGGGTCTTTTCGCACAGGACTCATTCCGGCGATAAGTGATTGTCCTTGAAGCATAAGCGGGCTTTCTTCTTCATCTTTTGATTCGGGATCGGGAGAGGTGCTGGCTTCAGCCAAAGGCGCCAAGGCTACATTAGTCTTTTTAGCGGATTTCAGAAACATTTTATCTTTTAGCGGATTATCATAGTTTTCTTCTTGTCCAAAATAGCCAAATAAAAACCCGCTAGACTCACGGCCTGCGGTGAAATTGGTAGCGGAAACCAAAAGAGCGCAGGAAGCAACAACGATAAACGCGCTGTAATTCCGGAATAGGTGCAGAACCTTGATGGTTCGCCGCTCTTTTATGAAACGCACTAATGCTTTTTGTATGATGTGAACCCGGGCAGCCAGGTTTTTGAGATTTTCGCGTCCTAATAAACTGATGGATAGAGTTTCGAGTAGTTTACTAATAACGATAAACCTTTCTTGTGTTTTGGGCTTTGGAATTGGCTGAAACCAGCTGTTTCCTTTGACCCTCACCCTAATTCTTACGTGCTTTCCAGTATAGCCGAAACGGCTTTTTTTGTCAAAACGGATTATTGTCGCTATAATGATAAGTGTCGCAAAACGAAGTTATGAATATCCAAAGCCTAAAAACCCAATTCCTGGAATATCTAGAAATTGAACGCTCGCGGTCGCCAAAGACCATCGAAAATTATAGCCACTATCTGGATGTCTTTTTGAATTGGGCTCATATCAATGATCCAAAAGAGATAAATGATGATCTGGTGAGAAATTTTCGCATCCATCTCAACCGCTTGGAGGACAAAAAGGGCAAGCGGCTTCAAAAGGTGACTCAGGGGTATTATGTCATTGCTCTACGCTCATTTTTGAAATATCTGGCCAAGCGTGATATCAAGACATTGCAAGCGGAAAAAGTGGAAATTGGTAAAACACCAGATCGAGAAGTGGAGTTCCTGGAAGAAGATGAGGTGGAGAGGCTTTTGGGTGCGGCGAAGGGATCTGATTTCAAATCGCTTCGCGACCGGGCAATTCTCGAGATGCTATTTTCCGCTGGACTGCGTGTTTCGGAGCTGACTGGTATCAATCGGGATAAATTAAACTTGAAATCAGGCGAGCTGTCTGTTCGTGGAAAAGGCGATAAAATCAGGGTGGTTTTTATTTCCGATACGGCCAAAGATGCTTTGAAATCATATTTAGAAAAAAGAACAGATATTGACCCGGCACTTTTTGTGCGGGATGCCAAGGCGCAAGAAAAATTCGAATCAAAAAACAAAAAAAATAAAAAAGATAATGATAATCTTCGTCTCACCCCCCGTTCCATCCAAAGAATCGTAAAACATTATGCGGTCAAAGCCGGTATTGTCAAAAATGTCCACCCGCACACGTTACGTCATTCTTTCGCGACTGATTTGTTAATTAACGGAGCGGATATAAGAAGCGTTCAGGCCATGCTCGGCCATTCTTCGATCACCACAACGCAGGTCTATACTCACATAACAAACCAACAACTTCGCGAAGTGCACAAAGCCTTTCATGCGAGGAGGAGGAAGAAATAAAAATATAAACAAATAAAATACCTTGCAAGGTATTTTTATATTGTGGGACTGGCTGGATTTGAACCAGCGACCAAACGATTATGAGTCGTCCGCTCTGACCACTGAGCTACAGTCCCGTATTTAGTTTATAATTCGTGGGTCTGTGCAGACTCGAACTGCAGACCTCGTCGATGTCAACGACGCGCTCTAACCAACTGAGCTACAGACCCGCATCAATATAATCTTATTTTAATTTGTCGCTCTAGTCAATGAAACATAAAACATGAAACATAAAACTGCCAAAACAATCAGGCAGTTTTATTTTGTGAAAATTTACTTTTCAATTTCAGCTGTTTTCACAGGATCTACTGTGGGAAGAATTTCTTTTTCCACTTCCTCGATCGGTTCTTCTATTTTTTCTTCCACTATTGGTGTGGCTATTTCGTGGAAAAAGAGAAGCCAGGCGGTTTGGTGGAAAACTTGAAAAACGGATTGAATAAGAAGAATAATAATACATATGGCCAATCCTATGATGACAGTAACGGCGATGCCGATTTTTCCTAAAAAGGCGAAAGCGACAGCCAGTACTGCCAGTGGAGCGATAAGAATCATCATAGCTATCATCAAAATAATTCCCACCGGGATGAAAAGAATTCCCATAATCAAACTTGTGGCCAGGTTTTTTCTAAAAAGTTCATAGGATGTTTCGATGGCGTTCCAGGACGATAGTTTTCCGGAAACAATGTAGATTTCTCCGTAAGTCTTGATATACGTGACCAGAATTACTATGGGGATAAAAATGAGAACGGCAAAAATAGCCAGCATCACTCCAAGAATATATGATTTGGCTATGAAAAGGAAAATTACCGGTGTAGCAAGAATTACGATGGAAGCTATCATTAAGAGACATAATATTATGCCAAGAAGAAATATTTTCCAAAAGTATTTTTTCCCTTCTCGCATTCCGGAACGAAATTCAAAAGGTTTGTTTTTTAACACCTTTTCGATAGATTCAATAATTCCTCCCCGGGCGATGATGGATAAAACTACAAACATCAGAAATATGACAGTAAGTATTATCGCTCCAGTAATGACCAGCCCTAAATGATCAGAGATAAACTGTGTAGCTCGTTCACTACTATTTTTGTTTTTCTCATCAAAAGCATAATTCATATTACCCATTCCTCCGCCAAGCGCCAGTAACAACCCAAACCACCAAAGAGCTCGGTTTTTCCAAGTGATGTCGAATGCTTTTTTGAAGATATCGATATAGGCGATATCTTGTAATTTTTTATTCATCTTTTTTTATTTCTTTTTTAATTCCGGCTATCTCATTGAATTCTTCTTGTTCTATTGTTTCTTTTTCCAAAAGAACAGAAGACAATTTGTCGAGTGTTTCCTTCTTCTCTTTTAATATTTTTTCTGTCACGTTGTAGGCGTCACTAATGAATTTAGAAACCTGGTCGTCAATTTCTTCCGCCATTTTGTCGGAATAGTTTTTTTCTTCGTGGATTTCTTTGCCCAGGAAAATCATTTCTTCCTTATGGCCGAAAGTGCGCGGCCCCAGATCACTCATGCCATATCGAGTGACCAAGTTTCTCGCAATCTTAGTTGCTCGATCGAGATCGTTTGACGCACCGGTAGTGATATCACCAAAAGTCATTTTTTCACTGGCATATCCTCCAAGGAGAACGGACAATTCATCAATGAAATATCCCCGGCTAAGAAGAGTCTTGTCTTTTTCCGGGGCACTAAAAGTATATCCGCCAGCGTGTCCACGGGAGATGATAGAAATTTTTTGTACCGGATCAGCGTGTGGAAGGCTGGCGGCAACAAGCGCGTGTCCCGCTTCGTGGTAGGCGATAATTTTTTTCTCGTCCTCTTCTATTCTTCGGCTCTTTCGTTCTGGTCCGAGGATTACTTTTTCAATTGATTCAGTCATCTCAAAGAGTCCAATCTCTTTTTTGTTGCGTCTGGCGGCCAGAATCGCCGCTTCATTCAAAAGATTGGAAAGATCAGCGCCGGAAAAACCGGGAGTGCGCCGGGCAATGACGCGAATATCTGTTCCTTTTTCCACCGGCTTATTTTTGGAGTGAATTTTCAAGATTTCTACGCGTTCGTCAATGTCAGGAAGATCCATAACCACTCTTCGGTCAAATCGGCCTGGGCGAAGAAGAGCTGGATCAAGAACGTCAGGCCTATTGGTAGCAGCAATGACAATAACATTAGTGAAAGTGTCAAAACCGTCCATTTCAACCAGGATTTGGTTTAGAGTTTGTTCTCGTTCATCATGCCCCCCACCCAATCCCGCTCCACGATGACGGCCGACCGCATCAATTTCATCGATAAAAACAATGGAAGGAGCATTCTTTTTAGCTTGTTTGAAAAGATCGCGGACGCGCGAAGCTCCCACTCCCACAAACATTTCCACAAATTCTGATCCGGAGATGTTGAAAAATGGGACATTGGCTTCCCCAGCCACGGCTTTGGAAATCAGTGTTTTTCCGGTTCCTGGAGGACCAAGAAGGAGAACGCCTTTGGGAATTTTAGCGCCGAGAGCCAAAAATTTCTTAGGATTTCGCAGAAATTCTACTATTTCATAGAGTTCTTCTTTGGATTCTTTGGCACCGGCCACGTCAGCAAAAGTTATTCTTTTCTTCTTGTCCTTGGGGTCAGTCATGCGCGCGCGGGAAAGTCCGAAAGAAAGCGCTTGTGTGTTTCCACGTTGCGCTTGTCGGAGCATAAACCATATGAAAACGGAAATAAGAATAAAAGGAAGTAAAAACGGTAAAATTATTCCCGCCCAAGCTCCCGCAGAAGACTCGCCCTTAACATCCAAATTAACGGATTGTAATTTCTGTGTATCCACACCATAGTTTTTCAAAGATTCAGTGAGACCCGTTTCTTTTTCCTTAGTAGCTTTTTCAGATTTTCCGTCATTGAGCTCAACAGCCAACTCATTATTGTCTACGGTAATTTTTTTGACCTGACCGTCGTTTACCTGATTGGCTAGTTGAGTAAGAGAGATTTGTTCTGGTTTTTGTTGCGGGGCGCTATAGAGAACAAGTATTCCGGATATGAACAAAAATACCAAGAGCACAATGCCGATATTTTTAAATAATTTATTCATAATTATTATATTTTACAAAGTTATTTGATTAGTTCTATTTTCAGTTTATCACCTTGTCTTGTTACTTTCAATCCTTTGAATAATACAACCTGGCGCTTATTCTTATTACTAGCGATGATCTTGATCAGTTCTTTTATATGCGCCGACTCAATATCCTTGAGACCAGATTTTTTATCGGAAATTGCCCGTAAAATCACTCTTTTTTGGATAGCGGGCGGAAGATCAAGGATTTTTTTGACGCTTAACTCTTTATTCTTGGCATATGCCCTATCCGAGACTTGTGAAATATATTCCAGATCCTCGGCGATAGTTTCAATGGAAGAAAAAATAGTCTTTTTGATCTGCGGATTGAAATTTTTTTCAAGATATGGAATGAGTTTGTTTCTGATCTTGTTCCTTAGATATTTTGATTCGAGGTTGGTTTTGTCAATTCTGTATTTTAATTTATTCTCTTTTAAATATTTTTCGATTTCAGCTCGGGGAATATTTAGGAGCGGTCGGATAACTTTCTCATTTTTATACTGCATAGCAGAGAGTCCCTGAAGTCCCGCGCCGCGGATAATTCTCATGAGATATGTTTCTACCTGATCGTCCTGATTATGAGCAACAGCGATAAGATCAAAATTATTTTCAGATCGAACTTTTTCAAAAAAATCATAGCGGATGTCACGCAGTTCTTTTTCAGAAGGAGTTTTCCTAAAACCCGGTTTTAGGATTTTTATTTTCAAGCCGTATTTTTTTGCCAAATCGCGGACGAATTTTTCATCCTTGTCGCTGTCTTTTCCGCGCAGGCCATAATTTACATGAGCAATGATCAGCTCAAGGTCGTATTTTTTTTGTAATTTACTAAAAATATCCAAGATACAAGTTGAGTCTGGTCCGCCGGAAACTGCTAGAATAATTTTTGACCCACGCTCAAAGATTTTATGTTGAAAGATAGTGTTCTGAACTTTTTTAACTAGACTTTTCATTAATTTTGGATTGGATGAATCCGAGCACTTTCTCAAAAACTTGTTCTGGATCCAGATCGGTAGTATCTACTACGAAATCGTAATTATTCTTGTTTCTGATATTTATCCCGTAATATTGCATATATCTCTTATCATCAGTTTCTCTTCTTTCCTGAACTTTTTTCATAACGTAATCTACGGAAGCGGGCGGTTTTTTTGTTTCATTCCTGTTGTTCTTTTCCAGAATCTCTTTATATATACGCTTAGCGCCTTCCTCTTCGGCTACTTTCAGATAAATTTTTATAGAATTTGGGATGAAATGCCAGGCTACCCGGCTATCAATGATAAAGTTATCCTGTTCTTTAGATAATTTTATTACATAATCATCAACTTCTTTATCTATGCTAGGATCGGTTTCGCCTAGCTTTAGATATTCAACCAAACTCAACCCTCTTTTTTTAGACATTTCGCGGAAAATTTCTCCGGTCGTGTATCGGGTAAAATTTATTTTTTCTGCCAATTTTTTGGCAACCGTAGTTTTTCCCGATCCCTCGTCGCCGTTGATAGTTATGATCATACTTTTTTATTTATTTTTCCTCTTTTTTACTTTTCTTTGTCTTCTTAGGCTTTTCGCCTTCTTCTTTTTTCGCCTTTTTTTCTTTTTTCTCTGTCTTTTCCTCTTTCCTTTCAGTCTTTTCGGCTTTTTTTGCTTTCTTTTTGTCCGCCAAAACTAAGCCCATGCGATGTTCTTTTGGTTCAATAGAAAGTATCTGCCATTGGTATTTTTCTCCGTTTTTGATCAGTTCGTCGAGCGTTTTTCCAGGATAAGCTTCGCTCATCTCGGAGATGTGCGCCAAACCATGGATGTCTTTGTCGAGATAAACAAAAGCACCAAAAGGATTTATCTTATGTACAGTTCCAGTAACAATATCGTTCACTTTATATTTCTTTTCTACTTCACTCCAAGGATCTTTCTGGAGAGCGCGCATAGAAAGAGAAATTTTGTCGGCGTCTATACCGATAATTTTTGCTTCTACCCGGTCGCCAACTTTCACAATAGTCCTTGGGTCTTCAATGAGTTGCCAGGCTAATTCTGATATGTGGACCAATCCTTCCATCTTTTCACCGTCAGTTGTTTCTTCGCTATTTTTTCCGGGAGCGGAAAATTTTACGAAAGCTCCAAAGTCAACTACGCCACTCACTTCACCACTCACAACATCGCCAACGGCCATATTGGAAATGATTTCTCTATCTTTGTCGGAAGTAGCCGCTTTTTCACTAACAATCAGTTTTTGTGATTCTCGGTCAGCGTCCAAAATCTTTACTTCCAGTTCTTTGCCGATCAATTTTTTCAAGAGATTTAATATCTTATTCTTGTCACCATCTTCAACTCTTGGATAGTTTTTGCTGGAAAGCTGGGAAACGGGCAAAAATCCGGAAATTCCGTTGACTTCAACCAAAAGTCCGCCTTTGTTAGCGCTAAGAATTTTTGTACCGATCTTTTCCTGGGTATCACGCTTAGATTCGATGTCATCCCATGCCTTTTCATAAGAAGCTTCACGGATGGAAAGTTCGATATATCCATCTTCATTTTCCGTTTCCGTGACCACTGCTGTCACCTCATCACCGATTTTCAATTTTCCCGCGGCCATTCCGTCTTTGATCTCTTTTCCCATGACCACTCCGGTGCCAAAAGGCGCCAGGTCCATATATATTTCAGAGGTAGAAACCTCGATTACACGCCCAACGATCGTTTCGCCTACAGTTGGATATGTAATCGGATTTTTTCCGATCAATTTTCCCATTAAAGTTTCATCCTTGACTTCTTCTTTGGCATCTTTCACGCTTTTCTTTTCTTTTTTAGCGCTTTCTACAATTTCAGTGTCAGAAATTTTGTCCACTTCTTTAGCCAGATTGTCCAATATGTCGTTCATTTTTGTGTGAATAATAAATTAATGATTAATAAGTATTAAAACAAAAAATTCCCTAAAAAAGGAATTATTAAGAAAGTGTTCGGGAATTAAAGCATTCCCTATTTGATTTTTCTTAATAATTATATAGTAAAGTATAGTTTAGGCCTTAGATTTTGTCAACCCCGCACTAACTTTGCACCAGCACAAAGTGCTGAATTGGCCAAGGGCCAGTGCAAAGTTAGTGCGGGGTCAAATTCTTATGCCTTTTTACTAAATATATCACGAGATAGGCTAAAATAATCAATGAATAGTTGGTTATCATAAACCAGGGTGTGCCCCAATGGACACCATTCACCTTAAAATCGGAAAAAGGCCAAAGGAAGGGCGTAGGATAGAAATCATAGGAATGAGACGGAATGTCCATAATAATATGAATGATCCAGCCAAGCATTTCCCACACTGGTCGTCTAAAAATCAGCCAAATTAGGCCGAAAATAAGGAAAAATATGAGCAGACTATGGCTTAGGTTATACAGATGATGGGTCAAATTGTTGATAACAAGCCCATTTCCGGTGGCTGGCTCCATGTGGGCCGGTCCTGGATGGTCCATTTTAGGAATTCCTGGGAATATATATGAGGCGAACATATATATGAAAGCCGGCGCGAAAGCAAAAACATCCGGAAAAACGCCAAAAACCACCATTTTCCACGTTTTTAACGGTTTTTTCTTGAATATTTTAATATTCCCAGCCTTCGAAGCTGCCCCAGCCCAAAGGCCGTGTGCGAAAACATCCATCCGGTAGTAGAATTTCGACTGAGTTTTCCTCTGGAAAACTCAAATCAAAACTAAATAAAATTAATTAAACTTCTAATTAAATACAATTTAATGAATATATAATGACTAAGATTTTAAAAGTCGAAATTTCACTACCGGATCCATCAGCGTTTTTTATAAAAATACTCTTTTAGCCTTCTCTTTAATAACCTCCTACCATGACTAGTTTTGAAATATTTCTCTCGCCTCTTAGCATCATTTTCATTTAAAACTGCTTCATAATAAATTAATTTCCATGGCATATATCTTTTTGTCGATTGCGATATTCCTGAATTATGTTCTTCAAATCTTCTTTTTAGGTCAGTAGTATAGCCAATATAGAGTTCGCTATTTTTCAAGCTTTCTAGTATATATGTATAATAAAACATTTTTTTTGTTTTCTCTATTATTACACACTTTAACCAAATAAAATAGCCCGCATAATCCTCTCTCCTCCTTAAAGAGTGGAAAATGCGGGCGGGTGTTTGTTGACGGTTGTGTTTGTCAGGCTGCTTTGGCAGCGAGGGCCAGAATCTCTTTCTGGACGTCCGGATCCTGAAAATGGCCAGGATTATTCTGGAAGTCGCAAATCACGCGATATTCGTCCGGACGCATTACTTTTTGTAGCTTGGGCAGCTTTTCATCAAACTCAATAATGTAGTTGACTTCCAGTTCAGCGGGAACCAAACCGAGTTCCGGATTGAAAGCAAAATCGGACGCCTTTTTTCGGTTGTTTGCGCTTCTATTCAAGGTGTAAAAAACCTTGTTGCAAGTGACCGATATCCTGCTTTGCTGGGCTGCCCAGAGCACGATGAGTCTGGCAATCAGTTTACTTCCCAGATCGTTTGCCATATCGTCGAATATGCCGACGATATCACCATTTCGGAGACGGGCCTCGACAAATTCCTTCTGGCCGTACTGCTGCGCAGAGTCCGTGCTGATTTTTCGAAGCAGATCCATGCACTCTTGTGGAGTGCGGACTTTTTCAGGCAGTGGCCTTGTGTAACCGATCCGGCGACTCCGATCGTTGTAGGCGAGCGAAGCGACAGCTGTTCCTCCGATGAGTGGAACTCCTGCCATTTCAATTCCGATGAGGACATCAAGGCTATGGACGAGGATGAGATCGGCCATCGCTCTGCATACATCATGAAAAAGCTTGGCGGAATCGCCGATCGGTCGCATGTTGTAAAACCAGGGTGCCCAACTATCGTTTTTTAGTGTCCAGCCTTCCAGACGGTTCTTTTCTTTTGCCGCGTTCCAGAGAGTTTGTAAATACATCTCTCTATAGAGCGGAATTATGAGCAGATCTGCCCATTCTTCTTTTGATCGGTAGGCCATCTTTTCCGTCCTTTCTTGAAATAGAGGAGAAGCTGGCTGCTGATTAGGCGGCGTGCACAAGAGCTTCGTTGATGTTCCTTTGCATTTTCATGGCGACCTTAGCTGATGCTTCTGCAAAATCGGGGCCGTCGGAAGCGAAATCGATCTCGGAGGCGCTGTTGATGGACATGCTTCCCTCTCCCCGATAGCCCGCCTTGACGGTCTGAAAAATGAATCCGCCTTGAGTTCCGACCCCCGGGACCAGAAACCACAGGTAATCCTTGACGATTTCTCGGCAACGGGAAAGATGCCAGGAAAAAATGTTGCCGGATCCTTTTTCTTCCGGCGGTTCGTAGGCGGCGGCCATCACGAGACCGGCGTCAGCCTGTACGCCGAACTTTTCTGACCAGGCCAGTACGCGTTCCGCAATGAATTCCCAGTAATGTCTGCCGTCGGCCAGTTTGATGTCCTGGACTTCCCGTGCGGAAGGGTTGCTGGTGTAGCACAAACTGACGATAGCCCGGCCGGGCGTGGCATTACTTATCAGGCTTTCCATGCATTCTGAACCCATATAGGGGCCGAAGTTCATGCCATCGACCCCGTCGATTTCCAAATGAGCAATACGGTAGCGTTGCTGTGTCCGACCGATATCTCCACGCTTGCAGTCCAGAAAGACTGGGATGCTGGGATGGAACTTGTGGATATGATCGACAATGGCCTGAAGAGCCAGTCGCCCCCCCTCAAAGGCCTCGTAATGAGCGACCTGCGGTTTGAAGTGTAACGTGTACGGCGCTGTCGAATCCACGATTTCTGTCATCCATTTGGCGCATCGGCGCCAGTCGCTTGGAAAAGATCTGCGAACAATATCCGGACATTTTTCCATTATTGGGTCCAGACCAACGCAAACCAGTGACTTGACTTTTCTTTCACGCAATACCAGTTTTTGTCTGAAACCTATTGCCTCACTCATGATTTTCTCCCTTTTCATTTTTTCGCGCGAATTCATTCCCGGCGGCAACGATTGCCACCAGATCCATAGCCCTTTTTTCTGTAATTTTCTCCTATTTTGTAAATGCAATTCAATTTTTCGCAAAGTCAAATTTCAACGAACTGTTTAAAAAATCCCAAAGAAAAATTTCTCCTTGAGCCTCCTTAGCCAATTTTTAATCTATCTTAAACCTACGGCAAAATCCCCCATCCGTCAACAAAAATCCATCCAAAATACTCTCGACAACGCCTGTTTATTATGATAATATGACATAGTATTGTATCTTTTTTATACAAAATACTATATACTAAATACCAAATACTATTCTATGATTATCCAATACTACGGGCATTCTTGCTTTAAAATAACCACAAAACCGGCCGGACGAGGACAAGATGATGTGACGATGTTCATCGATCCTTTTGACAAAGCCATTGGTCTTCGTCCGCCACAAGGACAAGCAGATTTGGTTTTGGTGACACACGACCATCATGACCATAATAATGTCGAAGCGATCAAAGGTGAACCATATATCATCGACATTCCGGGAGAATATTCGGTCAAAGGTGTCAATATTGTCGGAATGAAGACGTTCCATGACAAAAAAGAAGGCGCTGAACGCGGAGCTAATACTATATATATACTAGAAACAGAAGAATTGCGGATCTGCCATATGGGTGATTTGGGGCATTCTCTCTCTGAAAAGGAGCTGGAAGCGATAAATGGTGTGAATATTTTGATGATTCCCATTGGCGGAAAATATACGCTCGACGGAAAAGAAGCGGTTGATATAATCAAAAAGATTGAGCCGGAAATTGTTATTCCAATTCACTATAAAATAAGTGGGTCAACAGTGGACGTGGATGACGAGAAAAAGTTTTGCAAAGAAATTGGAAACTGTCCGAAAGAAAAAGTAACAAAGATCAATATCAAGAAAAAAGATTTGGAGGGAAAAAGTATGGAAGTAATACTTATGGGAGTCGAATAAAAATTTAAAAATATTTATAACTACATGGGGTTTATACAGAACAAAATAAACGAAATAAGAAAAAAGCCAGAACATATCAGGATCCGTTACGCTTGGGCTTGTGCTGCTGGCGTAACATTTTTGGTCATCATCATCTGGATCGTTTCTCTCACTGCTAAGAATCAGGACGAAATTACCAATCAGGAAATTTTTACTCCAGAACAGATGAAACCGATCGAAGACCTGAAAACTAGTGGACAAGATCTGAAGAACGCTACGGATAAATTGAAAGATGCCGCAGGAAATGCCCAAAACCAACAGAAGATCAGTAATCCGCAGAATCCGGGAGAAGGATTTAATAACCAATAAGAATTGGAATTTCTAATTTTCAATTTCTAATTTCTAAACAATTTCTAATTTCTAAACAATTTCTAATTTTTCAATGACTAAATTTCCAAATTGAAGAATTAAAACATTGGAAATTGTTTGAAAATTGAAAATTATAAATTGAAAATTAGTTTTCGTTATGGAAAAAGATATCAAAAATACTAGCGTTATTCAATCGCGGGAAATTACCGAAGAAATTTCGCAATCCTATTTGGATTATGCTATGAGCGTCATTGTCGCTCGCGCTTTGCCTGATGTTCGCGATGGCTTGAAGCCGGTTCACCGAAGAATCCTCTATTCCATGTGGAACACTGGTCTTCGCGCCAATGCTAAATTCCGAAAATCAGCCACAGTGGTCGGAGAAGTCTTGGGAAAATATCACCCGCATGGCGACGTGGCGGTCTATGATTCTATGGTGAGAATGGCCCAGGATTTTTCTCTACGCTATCCATTGGTGCGCGGTCAGGGAAACTTCGGTTGTTTTACAAAAGACACTAGGGTCAAACTGGCTGATGGGCGGAATTTAAGCTTCGAAGATCTTATAAAAGAAGATAAACAGGGCAAAAAAAATTACACCTATACGGTTAATTCTTTGGGTTTAATTTCAATAGCTCAAATAAAAAAACCTCGCCTTACCATTGAAAATGCAGAAGTCATTAGAGTTGTGCTGGACAATGGGCAGAAAATTAAATGTACTCCTAATCATTTGTTTATGCTCAAAAACGGCCAATATGAAGAAGCGCAAAATCTGAAAAAAGAGGATTCTCTAATGCCGTTATATGAAAAGTTATCGGAAAAAACTGATAGGCTAAATCGTGAAGGATATACTCTAGTATACCAGCCCAAAAAAGACGAATGGGTTCCCGTGCACCACCTGGCTGATAATTTCAATTTGACTGTTGGAAAATACATAAAAAGTGTCGGTAGGGTAAGGCATCATTCGGATTTCAATAAACTTAATAACAGTCCTGAAAATATTGTCAGAATGAATTGGAAAGAGCATTGGAGCGTTCATTATGAAAACGCTTCCTTGTTGCATAAAAGCGCGAATTATCGCCAAAAAATTAAAGAAGGTCGGGATAAATATTGGTCAGACTCTCAAGTTCGAGAGCAATATGCAAAGCGTTTATCTGAAAGGAATGTGATAAATTGGGAAAATCCGGAATATCGGGAAAAGATGCGTCTTTTTTTGAGCGAGATGAATAAGCAGTATATGAAAGATCATCCGGAAAAACGCCAGGAAATTAGTGAGCGCGCTACAAAAACTTTGAAAAGGCTTTGGAAAAATCCCGAGTATCGCGCGATAATGCATGAAAGAATAATCAAGGGAAACAAAAATCACAAAACCAATAAAACCGGCAGGTTAAAGTTCCTCAATGTTTGTAAGGAAATTATTGCAAAAAATCTTGAGATAAATGAAAAAAATTATTCTCAATTCAGAAAAAAAGTTTATGCCTATGGAGCGGCAACGCTATGGGAGACAGGATTGAATAAATATTTTCAAAATAGTCCTGACCTGATTCGACAGGAAATAAGCAAAAATCACAGAATCGTTAGGATCGAAAAGATAAAAGAAAAAGAAGATGTGTTTGACCTTACGATTGATAATTCTCACAACTTTTGTTTGGGTGCCGGAGTATTTGTTCATAACTCGATGGATGGTGATAGCGCGGCAGCCTATCGTTATACAGAAGCCAAGCTTTCTGTCATTGCTGAAGAAATGCTTATTGACATCGAAAAGAATACTGTCGATTTTGTGCCGAACTTTGACGGACAGCACAAAGAACCAACTGTTCTTCCCGCCGGACTCCCTCAGCTTCTTCTCAACGGTTCTATGGGAATCGCTGTCGGGATGGCGACAAACATCCCTCCGCATAATTTAGGCGAACTTATCGACGGCATCAATTGTCTTATTGAAAATCCGGACGCGGAAATTTCTGATCTCGCGGAATTTGTGAAAGGTCCGGACTTCCCTACTGGTGGTATAATTTACAACAAAAAAGACATCCTGGAAGCCTACAAGACCGGACGGGGAAAAATTCTCACGCGAGCCAAGGCGGAAATCGTGGAAACAAAAGCCGGTGCGTTTCAAATCATTGTGAGCGAAATGACTTATGCCACTAACAAAGCGACAATGATTGAGCGAATGGCTGATCTGGTGCATGAAGGAAAAATTGTCGGTATTAGGGACATTCGAGATGAATCAGACAAGGAAGGAGTGCGGCTGGTCATTGAGCTCAAAAAAGACGCTTATCCGCAAAAAGTTTTGAATAAACTATATTCCCTCACCGATCTCCAAAAAAACTTTGGAGTGAATATGTTGGCGCTGGTCGGTGGCATTGAACCGCAGATCTTGAACCTGAAAGATATTTTGGAAGAATATATCGAACACCGAAAAATTGTCATCACTCGCCGGACTAAATATGATCTGGAAAAAGCACGAGACCGGGCGCATATTTTAGAGGGCTTGAAAATCGCTCTTGATCATATCGACGCGGTGATAGAAACAATCAAAAAATCAGAAACCAAGGAAATTGCTCATGTCAATTTGATGAAAAAATTCAAATTATCCGACAGACAGGCTACAGCAATTCTCGAAATGAGATTGCAAACTTTGGCGGGGCTAGAGCAAAAGAAAATCGAAGACGAGCTAGCCGAAAAACTGAAACTGATTGCGGAGCTCGAAGCTATTCTAAAGAGTGAAAAGAAAATTTTAGGAATAGTCAAAGATGAGTTGGCGCGCGTCAAAGAAAAATATGGCGATGAGAGAAAAACCAAGATCGTGAAAGGCGGCATCACCGAATTCAAGCAAGAAGACCTTGTGCCGAACGATGAAGCGATAATCACTATTTCCAAAGAAGGATATATTAAAAGAATGGATCCGGCCGTATACAAAGTTCAGCGTCGGGGCGGAAAAGGAGTGATTGGCGCCACCACCAAAGAAGGCGATGAAATTTCTGAAATGCTGGGCGTTATGGCGCACGACAATCTTCTCTTTTTCACCAACACCGGAAAAGTTTTCCAGACGAAAGCTTATGAAATTCCCGCTTCCACCCGGATCGCCAAAGGCCAGTCCATTGTCAATTTCCTTTCACTTTCCAGTGAAGAAAAAATAACCGCGTTGGTGGCGTCTGGAAAAGATGACGCCTATAAATATATGTTTATGGCCACGGAAAACGGCACAGTGAAAAAAACATCGATCGAAGAATTTGAAAATGTCAGGCGTTCCGGACTCATCGCGATAAAGCTGGAAAAAGGTGACGCGCTTTCCTGGGCGGAAGCGACATCGGGATCTGACGAGGTAGTCATCACTACGCAAAAAGGACAAGCCATCCGCTTTCGCGAATCCGATGTCCGTCCGATGGGTCGTGCTGCAGCGGGAGTGCGTGGCATCAAACTAAAAACCGAAGACAAAGTGGTCGGGATGGATGTCGTTTTTAAAGGACAAAAAGGCAATCAGCTTTTGGTCATCGGAGAAAATGGATATGGAAAAAGATCAGATCTCAAATCATACAAAGTCCAGAAGCGCGGTGGGTCAGGAATCAAGACTGCTTCCATCACAGCCAAGACTGGAAAACTGATCGGAGCGCAAGTAGTCAATCTTGATGATATTGAACAAGATCTTATTATGACAAGTGAGAAAGGACAGATCATCCGCATTGAGCTAAAAACCGTCTCCGTCCTCGGCCGCGCGACGCAAGGTGTCAGGGTTATGCGTCCACAACCCGGCGACAAAGTTTCGGCGATAACGGTTTTGTAAAAATAACACAATATAAAATTTTGCAGGGGCAGACCTTGTGTCTGTCCTTTTTCCGTGTTTAAAAAATGTAGGGAATAAAAATTTTTGTTCCCTACTGTTGGTGTTCATAGGAAAACAAAAAAGGAAGCGTCGAATTTTCAAACGCTTCCCTAGGTAAATTAATTGCAACGCTTCCACTCTACGCGATAGTTGTTGATGAACATCCATCCTTCATCCGGAAGAACGTAAATAATTCTTCCGTCAGTGATGTAGATGTCAGCATCTTCAAGGTCGATTTCGTCTCCGACTTTCAAATTGGGAAAAGAGACATTGATATCAAGATATGCTTCGCCGTATTTTGTTGCGACGATAGCGATTATTTTTTTGTCATCTTCGAAGCTGGTAATCTTGCCTGTTAGCGATGCGGGAATTTTTTCCATTGTTGTCTCCAAAAGATATCAATAGCGATCATCACATCGGACAAAAACGTACGGAGGATCTTCTTCTAGCCGATAAATATAATCTACATCTCTGTCCGTGGATTCTATTACATCTCGATCTTTTTTTATATAATATAACTCCTTCCAGTCGGACAGTGTCCCTATCGTTGTAAGTTTTGAAGCTTGGAGGTCTTCGAACCATCTTTGCATCTTTTTGAGATGCTTAGGCGGTACATTTTCAATGGGATAGTTTGGGTCCGAAAGTGCTAAATATAATCCAATTGACGCTTCCAGGGAACCGAAAGAGAACTCACTAAACTCTCCGGCCGCTATCTTTTTCAAGAGATTCTTCGCCTCTTCTACTATAAACTTGTCATATATTCGAAAAAACCCCTTTTTTGACATGACTACTCCTTTTTGATGACGGATTTAATTTCAATGAGCTATCATTTCACTTGAATTTTCCTTGAACAATTCAAGAAAAACTCGAGAAAATGTGGGAAGTTTTGAGGATAAACTTCCCGGAAACCATAGTGGTTAGGAAATATAATGTCCTCCGTCATTCAGTCTATTCTCCCACCACCGATCTACTCTTTTCCTTCTATTTTCATTTAACACCACCCTATCGCCAGAATAGGAATCGAAAACTTGTATTTCCTTCCCAGCATCCAGAAGCGCAAATGCGTTCCGAAGGGCATTATTGAAATCATCTCTAAAGCATGCTGAGCAGATTCCACCGAAGATAACTACGGAATTTGATATTAAAGGAAGATCAGTGTAGGGTTCAAGCTTTATTACCTCGGTAGCCTTATTTTCCAACTCTTGATCTTTGCGTCCCTCACCAAATGCTTCTCCTTTTACGAATGTGTAATTTATCATTTCCTACTCCTTGTGAAATCAGGGCAATTATTTATATGAACTTTTTTAAGATTCCAGCTCCCCTTTGGAACTTTCATCTTAACTGTCTATTATACTCCCGAACGGCCAAAATGTCAAAGATGGACGTCAAGTAAATGGGGTAAAATATAATAAAATGGCTTAAACAAGCCACAAGAATATTGAAAAGTACATACAATGTTGACGGATAGTGCCGACATATGGTAGAATAGAGGTATCCTCCTCTCCCTTTGGGAGAGGATGCCGAGTCTTCGAGGCAGGAGAGGGCTCTTAATTAAAATCGTTAATCTAACGAAGAGCCCTCTCTGTCACGATAAGAATCGCGACATCTCTCCCAAAGGGAGAGAGGGAGGAATTTTATGGACACGAAACTTACCCTCGAACAATTTGGCCTGCATGGCAGAAAGGCAGATGTGTATCTGGCGGCTTTGGAATTGGGTGGAGCCAGTGTCATTGATATTTCCCGAAAAGCCAATACTAAAAGAACAACGGTATATGACATACTGCTCGATCTTAAAAATGACGGACTAATATCCGAAACAATGAAAGGCGCGAAGAGACTTTTTATCGGTGAAGATCCGGAAAAGATAAAAAAAGATCTGGAAAAAAAGGAAGCTTTGTTTTCGGAAATCCTTCCCCAGTTGAAATCCATATACAACGTCAAAGGAATGAAACCGAAGATAAAATTCTATGAAGGGAAAGAAGGACTCATCGAAGCTTATGATGACGCGCTAAAATATTCCGGAGAAGTTTTGGCGTTTGGATCGGAAGATGTATTAAATGTCTTGGGCCAGGATTGGGCTGAGCAATATATAAAAAGAAGAGTGAAAAAAAATATCAGGATTCGCGCTATCCTGCCAGAAACAAAACAACTAACGGAAAATATCGTGGCGAGAGATCAGGAACATTTGCGCGCGTGTAAATTAATCAAAAAAGAAAAATATCCTTTTTCAGTGGAAGTGGATATTTATGGGCATCAAAAAGTAGCGCTCATTTCCTGCAAAGAACAAATGGCAGTGATAATAGAAAGCGCGGAGATAAATAATACGATGAAATGGATTTTTGAAATGTGTTGGGACAATTTACCGGAGATAAAGATAAAATAATAATGTTGTTTTTTTCGGGGAATATTGTAATATAGTAGTATGAGTAACAAAAAATTAACCACAATCTTAAGAAAATATCAAAAATCCCCTCGTAAAAAGGGCACTTTTTCTGCATTTGAAAAGAAGATGCTATACAGGACAACCAAGACCGAAAATCCTCAAACAAGTATGTCTATGGTGGAAAAAGTGCTTAAAATGTTTTCAGCTAAAACTTCATGAAAAGAAAAATTGGAGAGACGAGTTATAAACAAACCGCTTTCGGAATAATCCCGCGTTCAAAATTGATCCTTCTGGAAATAGAAGGAACTAAACGAGCGTGGGATTTTATTTTGCATCAAGGATCCAAAAGAAAAATTCCAATTACTGTTGAGTTTATAAAAAAATTGCACAATGTTGGTTTTGGTTGGATATTTCCGAAATTTGGTGGCAACTTCAGAAAAATTAATGTGCAAGTTTCCAATCATAAACCGCCGCAATTTTATCTGATAGACCAACTCATGGCAAACTTTACGAAAGATTTAGAAGCCAGATTGAAATATTTGCCCAAAATCGAAAAATATAATTTTCTTCCAGAACTCATTTCCCTTCTCTCCTGGTCGCATCATCGTTTTTTATGGATTCATCCATTTGCCGATTATAACGGACGTATTGCTAGACTGCTCACAAATATTATTCTTCTAAATCTCAACCTTCCTCCGATCGAACTCAAAATCGAAACAAAGGCGGGAAGATTAAAATACATAAACGCATTACACTTGGCTGACCAGGGAAATTGTGTAAAGCTGGAAAAAATAATCAGAGAGGCAATAGAAGAATCAGCGAAAGAATTGAACTAAGCGCAACATTTTTCTATAAACAAAAAAGACGGATCGATACCCGTCTTTTTTAATTTTACATACAACTTTATAAAGTTTGTCAAATTTAAGAATCTTTATAAAGTTTCATCCCGGCAATAAATCCCAAAATAATCCACAACATCAGACTCCCCTGCTGGATATCCCAGAAATAGTGGTCAAAGAGCATTATGAAGATGAAACCCAGGAGAATGCCTTTGAAATAGCGAAGAGAGATATCTATTGACAAATAGGTATTATCGTTGCTTAATATAGGTTTAGCAGTAAATACCTTGTATAACCAGTATATAAATAGCCCAAGGCCTATAATCCCCAATTCACTCCAAATCAAAAGGAAGACATTATGAACCGGTTGGAACTGCCAGACTTCTAGTGGAACAAGGGCGTACCTTTGCATGTTCCACACAAATTGCCCTATTCCCACTCCCAGGACGGGATTGGCCAGAATTGTTCCACGTGAAACATTTAGGTAGGTCAGGCGCTCCTGAAAAGACTGCTCTAAATTTCGGTCCAAATCCTGGTTGGCCAAAAGGCCAAGGGATATAATTATCAATATTGAGAGTATAGCAATGCGTAATCGAGAATTGTTCCACCCCGTAACGACTTCAGATGTTCCACGTGGAACATATATGTATAGCAAAGCTACGAATAATCCCAAAATGGCAGATTTAGAGAACGACAAAATTAGAGCGAAAACCTGTAAGGCTAAAACGGCGTATAGGATTACTTGGAGTAATCTAACATATCCGACTAGGATTGTTCCACCCCGAAGGAATTCAAATTGTTCCACGCCCGCCTCGCGTCGACGAGTCTCCGCGAGTCGAGGCGGGTGGAACAATTTAAGATAAAGGAGGGTCAAGATGATTGATAGTAGTAAATATCCTCCCAGGATATTGGGATGAGGGAAGAGTCCATAGGCTCGGATATAACGTTCCCCGCCCGCCTCGCCGAAGACGGCAAGTCGAGGCAGGTGGAACACTATTTTGGCCACTCCGGGGATGTTTGGGGCTATCATACTTTCGCCCAAAACTGACAAGCCAATTGAGCGCTGGATCAAAACCTGTATTATTCCTATAGCGGATTGGATAAAACCGACCAGTATGATAATAAGTGAGAAGATGTTCCACGTGGAACAATTTAGTGTTGTTGATGTCTTGTTGGATGTAGAATGTTCCACGTGGAACATTCGTGGTACGAAGCGGAATATTATAAACAGATATAAAAGATAAAACTCCAATAACTTGGCAGATCTAAAAAAGGCAATGGTATGGTTGTCCGACCATAAAATTGACAAAAATGACCAAATGACCAAAAGGAGCGGAAGGGACAAATAAAGAGATTTTAAAAATCGTCTTGACGTGGGGGATAACTTGTGTTTTAACCAAGTTATCCACAGTCTATACATTGACGAATAATCTTTTGTGTTGTATAATATAGTAAACAACCATAAAACTATGGTTACCCCTAGTAAGATATCGGATATATAAACATATATCCCAGCGTACTCATTGAATGTTCCTTGAAATGGGAAGTATAATATTACTTTTCTTAACGTTAAGGAAAAACTAAATAAAAACAAAAAGAAAAGCCAAATATCCGGTTGTATTTTTATGTTTTCCCAAATTTTTCTTATTTTTTCCATATATAGTTGCTTCTATTATACAAGCCACTCGAATAAAAACAAATGTTATGCTAGACTGGACAAAGCTCATTAAATTAAAAATCAAATAACAACTCAATCTTAAACATTACACAGAAAGGATTTGTAAAAATGGCCGCTACCTTTAAGGAAATGCTAGAGGAATTGTCATCGCGTATTGTCCAGGGCGGAATGGGTGTAAGAATTTCCCTTTCCGGCTTGGCATCTGCGGTAATGGCAGAAGGCGGCCTGGGAGTTATTTCTTTGGCTGCTATTGGAATGGGCGAACCTAACTTTGCCAAGAAATATTTCGAAGCCAACATCTCAGCTGCAAAGGAAGAAATAAGAAAGGCTCGAGAGATGGCCAAGGGAATCCTTGGTGTTAACATCATGGTGGCTCTAAGTGATTTTGCCAGTATGGTGGAGATAGCCATAAAGGAAAGGGTGGACGTGATTTTTTCCGGAGCAGGACTTCCTCTTGATCTGCCGAGATTTCTTACTGATGGGTCTCTGACAAAATTGGTTCCCATTATCTCATCAGGAAAGGCAGCCAGAGTCTTGTGCAAAAAATGGCTCAAAGAGTTTAATTATCTTCCTGACGGATTTGTTGTTGAAGGTCCGAAGGCTGGTGGGCATCTAGGATTTTCCCAAGATGAAATTGATAATCCAAACTTTGCCTTGGAAAAGCTCGTAACCGATGTTGTTCAGGAAATTTATCCATTTGAGAAGGAATGCAAAAAAGAAATTGCTGTCATTCCAGCTGGAGGAATCTGGAGCGGGAAGGACGTAGAAAAATTTTTGTGTCTCGGATTTCCTGCAGTGCAGATGGCCACGCGATTTGTGGCTACAGACGAATGTGATGCAGCTCTTCCTTTCAAACAATCCTATGTTGATTCTAAGGAGGGAAGTACCTGCATTATAAAAAGCCCAGTCGGAATGCCAGGAAGGGCGATACGGAATAAGTTTATTCAGGATACGGAAGAAGGAGGAAAGAAACCGGACAGATGCTTTTGCCACTGCATCAAGACATGCGATCCAAAAAAGGCGCCTTATTGCATTTCAAAAGCATTGCAAAACGCTCAAAAGGGCGACCTTGATGAGGGATTTGCTTTTGCTGGCGCGAATGTACATCAGGTGGAAAAAATAGTTCCAGTTCGCGAGCTTATGGAGGCTATCCAAAAAGAACGCCAAGAAGATTAGAATGTATAATGCATACCAACTAGCCCGTCGGGTAACATTCCGGCGGGCTCGGTTTTTATTGACCTACATTATTTTAGTTGGTATGATAAAATGTATTGTATAATAAGAATAAATGGGCCATTAGCTCATCTGGTAGAGCGCATCCATGGCATGGATGAGGTGACCGGTTCGATCCCGGTATGGTCCACGATTTTGTTAGTCAATTTGCTCAGCTTGTCCCCCACCACTTGGGTATTTAGCTCAGCTGGTTAGAGCGCACGGTTCACATCCGTGAGGTCACTGGTTCGAGTCCAGTAATACCCACCCAAGTGGTGGGGGATAAAGTTAGAGCGCTCCGTTCACATCGGAGAGGTCTCTGGTTCGAGTCCAGATACACCCACTATAAAATTTATAAAATGGAAAAAGTAATTTTAGTTGATGAGAAAGATAATTCTGTCGGCGAGGCGGAAAAATTAGAAGCACATAAGAAAGGACTTCTTCATCGGGCATTTTCTATTTTTATTTTTAATTCAAAAGGAGAATTGTTATTACAAAAAAGGGCGAAAGCAAAGTATCATTCTGGAGGGTTGTGGTCTAATACTTGCTGTTCTCATCCAGCGCCGAAAAAAAATATTTTAGACGAAGCGCATAGGAGATTAAAAGAAGAGATGGGAATTGATTGTGAACTCAAAGAAATATATACATTTATATATAAGGCAAAATTGAACAATGATCTGACGGAATATGAATATGATCATGTCTTTGCCGGAAGATACGATGAAAATCCAAAGCCTAATTCAGACGAAGTGGAGGATTGGAAATGGGTCAATTTAGATTGGTTGGCCGAAGACATAAAAAATAATCCGCAAAATTATACATATTGGCTGAAGGATTGTTATAGGGATGTGGTGGAGAAAATAAGGGGCTTGTAGCTCATCTGGTAGAGCGCCGCATTCGCATTGCGGAGGTAAGGAGTTCGAGTCTCCTCAAGTCCACAAAAAATAATAAGATGAGTAAAAAAATAATTTTCATTCCAGGGTGGTTAGATCAGGGAATAAACTTTCCCCAATATGAGACGCTGGAAATTTGGAAAGAGAATATAAAGCCAGATGTGAAATTAGATTGCGATGTCATCATCGCTCATAGCCTCGGTTGTCATTTTGCTCTTTTCGATTGGGAAAACGCGAAAGATAAAAAAATAGTTTTTGTGAACCCACTAGTGAGCAACCGAAATGTTTTTTCCTGGTTCTGGCGGTGGGTGAAATTTAGAATGGGAGAGACGCAATCCGTTCAGAGGAAATATATAATAAGTCCAAGACGGGTAGCCAGAGGAGTTTTCTATTATTTCAAATTTCTCATGCCAGATGCATTTTCTCGATTGGATAATATGACCGATCATAATATGATTGTCATCAGAGGTAAAAAAGATTTATATTTTTGCGATGAAGAATCATGCGTATTGTTAAAAGAGAAAAAAATTGAAGTTATAGAATTGGATGAAGTAGGGCATCTTTGGAATAGCAAAATTGATGAAGAGATTAGAAGAATAATTGGTGAGTAATTAGCGCTTGTAGCTCAGTGGATAGAGCGCCGCCGTCCTAAGGCGGGCGTCGCAGGTTCGATTCCTGCCAAGCGCACGGTAAAATAAAAAAACATTCCTGTTGGCAGGGATGTTTTTTGAAAGATAATTTATTTTATTTTCTTCAACTCTTTTCGCAACTGATTGGCGTGGAGTTCGGTGTCTTTGTTTAATCTTTCCATAACTTTTTTCACAGTAATGTTGGTCGGAATGAACATATCAAAACACTTTTTTTCAAGCATTGATTGTTCAATGCGAAGAGCAATATTTATCGCATCTGCATGAGATAGTTTGGCTTTTTTAGCTTCCTCTATTTTTTCTTCCACATATCCGCTGACATAACTCACTACACCCCTGGTGAACTTATTTTCTTTGAACAATTCTTTTTCCTTGGCAAAATTTTTGGCAATCTCTTTGGCGTGGATCACTTCTTCATCAGAAATCTTTTTCCAGAAAGCCTTTTTGGCAGGAATCTTTTGAGAGTAGAGATTATATAAAATACTTATCTTCAATTCATTGTCTTCAAAAAGATCTATGATGGAGCGTTCTTTCATGGTTTTAGTTTAGGTTATTACTACTGAAATTATAATAGGTTTTTGGGAAATAAAAAAGCCTCAGGTTGAGAGAAGTAATATGCAAGAAATGCATAGTGCGATTAAAACGAATCTGTGCATTTTTTGCACATATTAAATAAGGATGCATTTGATTGTTCACAATGGACACATGTTCCATTTTGGAACATATTAAAAAAATCAATTCTTTTCAAAAAGGGAATGGTTCAGTTATCCGGAAATTCCGGATAGTTGGGTGATAATTTTTGACTGTAGAGGTATTATTTAGTATAGTCTTACTATGGATACCAACTTAGAAAAATTAGGATATCAGTGGATAACTGCGACATCCGACAGTGTCGACGTTGAGAGTGAGTATTATTGCCAGACGAAAGATATCTTTGAAGCAAGAAATGATAGGATGTCCGAGGAACTTATAATCAGGGGAATGGATGACGGGTTGGCTTATCTCATTTACGCGATCGCCGGAGAGTTGGGGAATAACTCTTTTGATCATAATATTGGCAATTGGCCCAATGTAATGGGAATTTTTTATGCTTTTGATTATGATGGAAAAAATGGGATTTTAGTAATAGCGGACAGGGGAATCGGTGTCTTGGGTAGCCTAAAGAATGCCGTGTCAAATCTAAAAGATGATAAGGAAGCATTAGAGATAGCATTTACCAAGAAAATATCTAGTCGTGTTTTGGAAAATAGGGGCAATGGATTAAAGTTTATCAAAAGCAATGTTTCAGAGAAGAATTTTACGCTGGAATTTATTTCCGGAAACGCTAAGGCGGATCTCAATCATGATATGAAGATAAGCGAAGCCGAGCAGCTCATTGCTGGGTGCCTGGCGATTTTAAAATTTTAAAAATTATGAAAATTGAAATAATAAAATACGGCGACAAGCTTGTTTCTCGCCCATCAGGAAGAGAAGTGTTTTTGTCTATGGAGTCGAATATTCTAAAAGACTTATCAAATGATGAGCCTATAGAGATAGATTTCGCCGGAGTAAAGGCACTGACTCCTTCTTGGGCTGATGAAGTAATTACAAAAATCGCTCAGCGATTTAAAAAGGTGAGTTTAGTCAATACTGAAAATATGACCGTCCAGGCGACACTGAAAACCCTACGGGAATATTCGGATTTGAAGGTATAGAAAACATTGCAATGAATTTGCTGCGGCAAAAAATGTAGTGTTTTTTTATTTTGTTTTTTGGAAATAAAAAAGCCCGGCGCGGTGGCGTTGAGTAGAACAAAAAATAAAAAAAGCCTGGAATATTTTGATTTTCCAGGCGGTGGTTATTTTGTCTTTGTGAGTAGTATTATTGAAAGTCAAGTGATTTGAGAATTTTCTTCCAAAATGAACGATGTTCTTTTTTTGATTGACAAAAGGACTCCTGACTTACTTTGACTTTGAGCATGTCTCTAAAATAAGAGCATTCAGTCGGTGGTTCAACCTTGATGCCCTCCCCTGAATCTGAACCCCATGGCAGATCGATCGTGTTCGGATGTGGTTTTCCACCATTTCTGTCCCAGATGACCAGACCATAAATTTCATAATTGCCAGGCAAAAGAAATCTTATCGTTGTCTCTTTTTGGAAAAGAGGAATAAATTTCTTTTCCCAGATACGCAGATAGTTTCGACTTCCCTCGGAATTGCAGGCGACTATGATAGCCATAAATGGTTTTGTTGCCCAGTGTGTTTGCAGGTCGGATTCAAGATATTTATCAATTTCCCATTTTAGCACCAATTCCGGTTTTTCCAATTCCATCACCGGAGTTGTCCAGTCATCACTTTCTCTCTTAAAAAGACGGCTCATGATACTATCCTTTCCTCAGAACTGTGTGAACAGCTCTCTCAGAGCTTCTATTATCAGAAACACCCGATAGTAATGATCTCCGAGCCCGTAGTTAACTGAGTGATAATGGTTTCCGCACTGCTGGACCGCCTGAATATGGAGCTTACCTTCATCGTCTGAAAATAAAAAAAGAGAATGAAATTTGGGGTGGCACTTTCTCATGTAATCAAAATTTCTCTCTTCCTCGGCCTTCTCTACCAAAAGAAGATATTTCTTTTCGATTGCAGTTTGGCAAGACTCAGGAAAATTGAATGGTGCGTAAAGACAGGTTAATGGTAGGTGAATTCCTCTCGCTTGAAGTCTCCTTAACATCTCTTCGATCGCATGTCTTGATGCGCTACCGAAGCACATGAATATTGATCCATGCAGTTGTTGCATCTGGCTGATGGAAAGCAGAAGTATAATTGATTTTTCCTCTCCACTGATTATCTTTTCAGTCAGATCTTGTATTTCATCTGGACCATAAAACCTGTTCCAATCCGATTTAATATCCATTTAATTCCCCTTTCCTTTTTTGTCGTTCAAGTTCTCGATTGAGCCTGCAAAATCCATCGTAACTATCAATTAAAAATACTCCAAACATACCAAAAGTAACAATAGTTAGAATGATGAAAATTGCGACAATATAAATGATGCAAACAAGATAAAGTATAAGAAGTATCAATTTGCAAAGTATTTTCACTAAAAGCCACGCAATTTCGAAGATGCTAGGATCTTGCTTCATTACTTCTCCAATTCCACTGGGGGTATTTTTCAAAGATCCCTGTCTTTTATAGACATCTAGCTATTCTAGAGAAAAATTTATTGTTTGTCAATATATTTAAAACAAATTATTGACTAATTTTTAAAAATAAGCTAGAATTTGGCTATAAAGTGCTAATGTTTATAAAATGCTGGAAGAATTAGACAAAAAGATGTTATATAGCTTGGATGAAGATTCATCGAAATCTTTGACGCATATAAGCCAAGAATTGGAGATTACGCCGCAGCTGGTCAAATATCACCTGGAAAAACTGGAAAAAGAGGGTATTATTTTGGCTTATTGGCCAATGATTGAGTTTAGAAAACTGGGGTATTTTAACGTGTCTTACTTCCTAAAATTAAAAAACCTCTCTTTGGAAATTGAAAAAAACATCTACCAATATCTGAAAAATAAAAATGATTTCAATATTGTAATGCGGGGAGACGGGTATTGGGACTTGCATATAACAATTTCCACCAAAAGTATTTTTAGGTCGGTGGAAATTTTCAATGAATTTTATGATAAGTTTCATCATTATATTTTTACCTATGATACAGCCATTTCCGTCGGCTTCTATCAATTTAGAAGAGAATATCTAAACGATAAAAAATCAATAAAGCAAAGATCAAAAATTCCAATGGCTTATACTGGAGCCGATGTTGCCAAGGTTGAACTAAAAAAGAAAGATTTGGAGATAATTTCTGAGTTAAATAGAAATTCTAGGCAAAATTACGCGGATCTGGCGAAAAAGTTAAAAATATCAAGAGACAGTGTGATTTATAGTTTGGAAAAAATTAAAAAAGACGAAATTATCCAAAGTCATACATATTTGTTAAATCATGAAAAAATTGGCTTTCCGCGATACAGAATTTTAGTGCAAATGACCAATCTGACGAGTGAAAAATTTCAGGATTTTTTTGATTTTTGTCAGGATCATCCTAACATAATTCATCTTCTGCGGTTATTCGGCAATTGGCAGGCGCTGATTGACGTAGAAATTGAGAATCGGGAGAAGCTGAGAAAGCTATTTGGGCAGATTACTAATAATTTTGATGGTTTAGTTTTGCGTCTGGAAAATACGCAAGTGTATAAGATTGATAAGTTTCGGGATGTGCCATTTGATATTATTTGAAATTTTCGTCGGTGGATGGTAGTGTATAATACCAATGAAGGTGCCCTCTCTGTCACGATAAGAATCGTGACATCTCTCCCGGAGGGAGAGAAGGATAATGAAGAAGATTTATGATTGATAAAATCCCACAATATGTAATTGGAATTATCCAAAAACTTGAAACTGCCGGTTTTGAGGGTTTTGTGGTGGGCGGGTGCGTGCGGGATATACTTTTGGATAAAGAGCCAAAGGATTGGGATGTGGCGACGAACGCCAAGCCGGAGGAAATAATGAAAATATTTACGGACAGTGTTTATGAGAATGAATTTGGAACAGTTGGAATAAAAATTAAGGCCGATCCGAATCTACGAATGAAATCCGAATCTACGAATGAGTCAGGAGTAACCATTGATGTTGTGGAAATTACCACTTATAGAATTGAATCCAAGTATTCTGATAAGCGGCATCCGGATAGTGTAAAATTTGCGAAGACTCTGGAAGAAGATTTGAGTCGGAGAGATTTTACGGTTAATGCGATGGCGTTGCGTTTGAATTTTTCTAAGGTTCGACCTTTCCCTTCCTCGAGCAAAGCTCTCGGAATTCCTCAAGGTCAAACCTTGAAAAATTTCGAATATGAAATAATTGATCCGTTTATTGGACAAAATGATCTGAAAAATAAAATCATTCGGGCTGTTGGAAAAGCGAATGATAGGTTCAACGAAGATGCGCTGCGCATGATGCGAGCGATTCGTTTTGCAGTGCAGTTAGATTTTAAGATTGAGAAAAAGACATTTCTAGCTATCAAAAAGAATGCGAAAAACTTAAAGTTCATTTCCCAAGAAAGGATAAAAGACGAGTTTGAAAAGATAATTTTGTCGCCAAAGCCGGCGGAAGGGATAAAACTTCTTTATGAGTCCGGATTACTTTTTCAATTCATTCCTGAAATGGAGGAATCAGTCGGATTTGAACAGGGTTTTCATCATTATCACGGGCCATATCGCATGGTTTTTGATCATATGGTGGCGTCGCTCGAACATTGTCCATCAGAAAAACTCGAAGTACGATTAGCTTGTCTATTTCATGATATTGGAAAACCAAGAACGGCTGGAGGAAAGGGGATAGAAACTACGTTTTATAACCACCAATACGCCGGAGCAAGAATGACGCGCGAAATCCTGCGACGTTTGCGATTTTCACGTGAAACAATTGAAAAGACAGTTATGCTGGTGCAAAACCATATGTTTTTCTATGATGTTGATCAAGTGGGGGAAGCAGGAGTGAGGCGAGTAGTGCGTCGGGTAGGACTGGAAAATATCAACGACCTCATCGACGTGCGGATTGGAGATAGGCTTGGGTCGGGAGTGGCGAAGGCGGTGCCATATAAACTGCGTCACTTCAAATATATGGTGGAAAAAGTATCGCATGATCCGATTTCGGTGAAACAATTGAAAATAAACGGCAATGATTTAATGAATGAGTTGAAACTTGCTCCCGGACCGAAAATTGGGGCGATTTTGGACGTGCTGCTAGCAGAGGTTATTGATAACCCGGCGTTGAATGATAAAAAACAACTGTTAAAAAGGGCTAAGGATTTGGAAATCAGGGATATTGGGGAAATTAGGGAAATGGCCAAAAGGAAAATAGAAGAGGAAAAACAGGTGGAAGATAAAAAAATCAAAGGAAAGTACTGGGTTAAATAGCATTCTGGTATAATAAAGGTGCCCTCTCCTGTCAGCCAGAATTTTAAGAAAAATTCAGACTGACATCCTCTCCCAAAGGGAGAGGAGGATAATGCAGGTTACTATTTTATGGCTTCGCAAATTGCCCATATAATATATGACAATAGTTTCTTCAAAAAAATTGAGAAAAGTGGGATTTCCGGTTTAATCTTGCCGGCGGAAAAATTGAATCGAGAGGAGTTTATTCTAGGTTCGGTTTTTCCCGATGTCAGAAGGATTGATAATTCTATCAAGAGAAGGGACACGCATATGCACTTTACCTTAATCGATCTTGATTTTTCCGGGCTAACTTCTTTTGAAGCAGGATGGAAGTTCCATCTCTATTGTGATATGAGGCGGGAAGAAATTTTGAATAAATATAAGTTTTATGATCTAGAAAACACTTCTGATTTCTATGGACATCCGGCGAAAATTTTGGAAGACGAATTGGTCTATGATGATTATAATAACTGGGAAAAGATGTCGCTCTATCTCAAAAATCCGCCATTTCATCCGGTTCTTGATAGTGTCAATGAAGATACATACCGGCTTTGGTATGCAATGATTTCCAGATATGTAGAAAGAAAACCTGATGATGCGACAATGCGAACTTTTCTTCTCAAGCAAGTTAATCTGGATGCAAAAATAAATCTTCTGGTAGAACACGTGGGGAAAATAAGGAAAAACAAAAAAGCAAAGGAAATTTTATTAAAAATTAAGGAAGAAATAATATGAAAATAATAAACCATGTGATGAAGATGACGACCAGCGCTACCTTGGATTTTATTGATGTAACGGACAAAGTGAAGAAAATAATAAAGGAAAAAGGAATAAAAAACGGGATAATCAATGTTCAGTCGATGCATACAACTTTTGCCGTTATTATCCAGGAGGCCGAACCCTTGCTTTTAGGCGATCTCAAAAAGACGTTGGAAAAGGTAGCGCCAAGAACGACAAAATATATGCATGACAATTTCAAAATTCGGACTGTGAACATGAATCCGAATGAACCTATAAACGGGCATAGCCATTGCAAAGCAGTCTTTTTGACGCCTGGAGTATTTTTGAATATTGTGAAATCAGAATTGCAGTTAGGACAGTGGCAAAGAATTTTCGCGGTGGAACTTGATGACGCGCGGCCGAGAAGGATCGCTTTACAGATAATTGGACGATGAAATAACGTAAGTTGACATTGACAGAAAAGGAATTTTTCGAGATTAAAAATTCTTTTTATTTCTTATAATTATCTTATATTTTAAAATTATGAAATCAGACATTCAAATCGCGCAGGAAGCAAAAATGAAACCGATAAAGGAAATAGCAAAAAAAGCAGGGATAGGGGAAAAAGATCTGGAATTTTATGGTGATTATAAAGCCAAATTGAAACCAGAACTTTGGGATAAGATCAAAAAAAGAAAAGATGGAAAGTTGATATTGGTTACAGCTATCAATCCGACTCCGGCGGGAGAAGGAAAGACCACCACTTCTATAGGGCTTGCGCAAGCGATGAACGCTATGGGGAAAAGAACGATGCTGGCGCTTCGCGAACCATCCCTTGGCCCATGCATGGGAATAAAGGGTGGAGCGGCGGGTGGCGGATATTCGCAAGTAATGCCGATGGATGAGATAAATCTGCATTTTACTGGTGACATTCACGCGGTGACGACGGCCAATAATCTATTGTCCGCGATGATTGATAATCATATCTATCACGGAAATATCCTGGGAATTGATCCGGAAAAAGTGATTTGGAAAAGATGTATGGATTTGAACGACAGGGCACTGCGAAAAGTGACGGTGGATTTGAGCAAAAAAAATAAAAAATTAATCCGTGATGACAATTTTAATATCTCCGTAGCATCAGAAATAATGGCCATTCTTTGTCTTTCAGAGAATATCATTGATCTCAAAAAAAGAATTGACCGGATAATCGTAGCGTATAATTTTCGAGGATTTCCAATATACGCCAAAGATTTGAAAGCGACAGGCGCCATAGCCGTACTTCTAAAAGATGCTCTGAAACCTAACTTGGTACAAACTCTTGAGCATACGCCAGCATTAATCCACGGCGGGCCGTTTGCCAACATTGCTCATGGTTGTAATTCCATCCTTGCTACCCGCTATGGCTTGAAACTGGGGGATTATCTCATAACGGAAGCGGGATTCGGAGCAGACCTTGGGGCGGAAAAATTTTTTGACATAAAATGCCGGATGGCGAAATTAAAACCGGATGCTGTGGTCGTCGTAGCAACGATCAGATCTTTGAAGTACAACGGGGGAACTAATCTAGCGGACGTAAAGACGCAAAATCTTGCGTCTCTACAAAGGGGCGCGGCCAATTTGGGAAAGCATATTGAAAATATCAAAAAATTTGGCGTGCCAGCGATAGTAGCGGTCAATGTTTTTCCGGATGATACGAAAGAGGAAATAGAATTGGTGAAAAATATTTGCCAAAAGCTAGGTGCGGAAATGGCGGTGTCGCGAGTTTGGGCGGAGGGCGGAGAAGGCGGAAAGGAACTGGCTCAAACCCTACTCAAAACTTTAAAAAATAAAAAATCCCATTTCAAACCTGTTTATGACACAAAGAAAAGTATTAAAGAAAAAATAAATATCATTGCCCGGGAAATTTATGGAGCGCGCGATGTGAAATTTTCCGCGCGGGCGATAGAGAATATAAAAAAGATAGAAAAAAATAAACTGGATAAAGTTCCAGTTTGCATTGCCAAGACACAATATTCTTTGACGGATGATCCCAAAATTTTGGGTCGTCCAAAAGATTTTACAATTTCTGTTTCCGAAGTAAGAATCAGTAATGGCGCGGGATTTGTGGTGGCGCTGGCTGGAGACATAATGACTATGCCAGGATTGCCCAAAGTTCCGGCGGCAGAAAAGATTGATGTTGATGGCAAAGGTAGGATTTCGGGATTGTTCTAGCTTAAGAGGAGAGAATAAAAAATATTTTTAAAATAACTCGAACGCTCTATTTTCTTTTCAAAATTTTCCCTCAATCGACGGCATCCGAAGGAAAATTTTGAAGAAAATAGGCATTCTCAAACAAGATTTTAAAAATATTTTTTATTCTCTCCTTTCTGTGTTTATATATTTTTTATTTTTTAATTCTTCTGGCAGATAAACTTGATCCGAACTATTTTCAAGCGGAGTATATTTGTAATCTTTTCCGTAGCCCAAATCTTTCATCAATTTTGTTGGGGCATTTCGAATGTGAAGCGGAACAGGCAAATTGCCGAATTTTTCCACGTCAGCCTTGGCCTTGCCATAAGCTGAATAGGCTGTAACGTCCTTTTTCGAGTTGGAAAGATAAATGACGCACTGCGCCAGATGGACGTTGCATTCCGGCATACCCAGTTTGTGACAAGCGTCAAAAACAGCATTGGCTAAAATAAGCGCAGTATTGTTAGCTAAGCCGATATCTTCGGATGCGAAACGTACTAATCTTCTGGCAATATAAACCGGATCTTCGCCGCCTTCAAGCATCCGAGCGAGCCAATAGACGGCGGCATTGGCATCGCCTCCGCGCATTGATTTGTGGAGTGCCGAAATAATATTATAATGTTCTTCGCCGGTTTTGTCGTAAAGCAGATGGGATTTTTGCAAAACTTCATGGACTAATTTTTCCGTGATGTTTTTGCTTTGATTGGCCGAAGCTTCAAGGGTGTTGATCGCCATCCTGGCGTCGCCATTGGAGAGATGGGAGATAAGGGTGATAAGGGAAGGCTTTATGGAAATTTTCTTTTTATTCTCACTGTTTATTTTTTTAATCGCTCGGTTTATGATTTCATCAATATCTTTAGAGCTCAATTTTTCCAGAACAAAAACGCGCGAGCGGGAAACGAGAGCGCCGATAACTTCAAAGGATGGATTTTCAGTAGTGGCGCCGATGAGAATGATCGTCCCATTTTCCACATAAGGCAAAAGCGCGTCCTGCTGGGCTTTGTTCCAGCGATGAATTTCATCGATGAAAAGAATTGTTTTTTGACCAAGACGCTTATTTGTTTTTGCTTTTTCAATAACCTCCAGCAAATTTTTCTTTCCTGATGAGACTGCGCTCAACTTTATGAAATCCGACTTCGTAATATTGGCAATGATAGTTGCCAGAGTGGTTTTTCCTGATCCCGGCGGTCCCCAAAGGATCATTGAAGGCACACTGTCGCTTTCAATGGCTTTCTTTAGGAATGAATTTTTGCCGACCAATTTCTCTTGTCCAAAAAATTCTTCGAGAGACTGTGGACGAATCTGGTCGGCAAGGGGAGAGGAGTTCATAGGAGGTGAAGGGGGTAAAGACGGATTAGGACTAGCTAGTGATATTGTATCACTAACATTATAATTTAGGCAAATATATAAAAGCCCCCGGAGGGGCCTTTATCTGTTCTATTCAATTTAGTCTCCCATATCTGATGACCCGTTGTCTGAATCATTGTCTCCTGACCTGTCTCCTTCATGTCTGTCACCTCTGTCGCCACGATTATCGCGATTCTCGCTGTGACGATCGCCTCTGTGGTCTCCGCTGTTGCCATTTTCCTTGGCGAATGCCACCGGAGCGGCGAATACGCCTAAAGCGAGAACAAGGGAGGAAACTCCGACAAATGCCGCTTTTTTAACTGATGTTAAACTTTTCATTGTTTTGATTTTAATAATTACGAATATCTAAAAATATATTATTTTCCCCTATTGCTAGTTATACAAGGGAAAGGCCATTATATTTCTACTCATTCAGTAGGAATTAAAATACTGGCCAAAAATGGTTTTAGCAGGTAGTATAAAAATATTGATTATTATTACTACTTATGAACGCAAAAATTATTGATGGCAAAAAGATTTCTGCCCAAATAAAAGAAGAATTGCGAGCAGAGGTAGAAGAACTAAAAAAGAAAAATATAATGCCAGGACTGGCAGTTGTTATTGTCGGCGTCGATCCAGCTTCGACTATTTATGTTCACAACAAAAAGAAAGCGGCCAAAGATTTAGGAATATATTCGGAAGTATATGAGATGCCTGAAAATACCAAAGAAGAAGAGCTGATCGAATTGATTAACAAGCTGAATAAAAACGAAAAAATCCACGGAGTTTTAGTCCAGCTTCCTTTGCCCAAGCATATCAATGAAGAAAGAATAATTCTAACGATTGATCCCAAAAAAGACGTTGATTGTTTTCATCCGGAAAATATTGGAAAAGTTATGATTGGTGGGGCTATAGTTTTTCCATGCACGCCAGCGGGGATAGTCGAACTTCTAAAACGAAGTAAGATTGAAATTTCGGGGCGTGATTGTGTGGTAATTGGCAGAAGTAATATTGTCGGAAAACCAGCGGCTCTTATGCTTCTTCAAGAAAACGCGACGGTGACTATTTGTCACTCCAAGACAAAAGATCTGAAAAAATACTGTCTTGAAGCGGATATAATAATTGCGGCAGTGGGAAAAGCAAAGATGGTGACGGCGGATATGATAAAGAATGGCGCGGTAGTCATTGACGTAGGCATAAACCGATTGCCAGACGGAAAATTAGTGGGAGATGTGGATTTTGGTGGTGTGATTGACAAGATTTCAGCGATAACACCAGTTCCGGGTGGAGTAGGCCCAATGACGATTGCGATGCTAATGAAAAACACAATAAATATAGCCAAAAATTATGAAAATAGAAATTGAAAAATTATCAACCAACCCGGCCAATGCTATGCGGCGGGCGGGGTATACGTTTCAGCGGCAAGAAGGGGAGGAGATGAGTTTTGTGCGTCCATTTTCTCAATCCGGGTATCCGCGGTTCCATGTCTATGTCAAAGTGGTGGGCGCGGGGCTAGCTATCAGTTTTCATTACGATGCTAAAAAAGAAACTTATGGTGAAGGGACGAGGCATCATGGGGAATATGAAGAAGGCGGGATATTAAAAGAAGAGGTAGAACGGTTGAAAAAGGCGCTAGCATAGATGTTGTCAAAAAGTAATATTAACTGTAGAATGATTAGGTTTGCTCCCTCTCCTGTCCCGAAACGGGACATCCTCTCCCGGAGGGAGAGGAGGATTTGAAGGTTACTGTTTATAGGCCCAGGTGGCGGAATTGGTATACGCGCTAGTTTCAGGTACTAGTTCCCGTAAGGGATTGGAGGTTCGAGTCCTCTTCTGGGCACAAGGATTAAAATAAAAAGTGAAAAGCAAATATTTGCCCGGGTGGCGGAATTGGTATACGCGCTAGTCTTAGGAACTAGTACTCGCAAGGGTTTGAAGGTTCGAGTCCTTTCCCGGGCACTTAATTTTAAATCAGAGAGGCGGAATTGGCTTGCCTCGATTCGACGAGATGTCTCATCGAGTCGAAGCGGGTATACGCGTCCCGCCTTGGCGGGATACTCGCAAGGGTTTGAAGGTTCGAGTCCTTTCCCGGGCACGATGAAAAAAATAACTGTCGAAAAAAATAATTCAGAACAAAGAATTGATAAGTTCCTGGTGAAGGAATTTTTTTCTTATACTCGCGGAGAAATTATCCGCCAGATAAAAAATGGTAATGTTTTGGCTAATGGTAAAAAAACAAAACCCAGCTATATCCTGAAAGAAAACGATGAGCTGGAAATAAATCTGGAAGAAACCAGTTCGGAACTTCTTCCTAATAAAAAAATAAAATTGGAAATTATTTTTCAAGACGAAAATATCGTTGTTGTCAACAAACCCGCTGGTTTGCAGGTCCACCCAGACTTTCACGAGAAAAAAAATACGCTTGTAAACGCATTGATTAATAAATTCCCGGAAATAAAAAATGTCGGCGAGAATATGATGCGACCGGGGATTGTTCATCGCCTAGACAAAGATACTTCGGGTGTAATTATCATTGCTAGAAATCAGAAGACATTTGTGGAGTTGAAAAATAAGTTTAAAAATAGGGAAGTAGAAAAAAAATACTGGGCGATTGTTTACCGGGCTTCGGAATCGGGAAGATTAGGGGAATCGGGGATTTTATCGGGGGTAATCGAGGCGCCAATTGCTCGATCATCTAAGTATCGAAAGCAGGTGATTGCCGGAAAGAAAACAAAAACTAAAGTCAGAGAAGCAGTTACTAAGTATAGAGTGTTGAAAGAATGGAATATTTTTTCTCTTTTAGAAGTTACTCCGAAAACTGGGCGGATGCATCAAATTCGAGTCCATCTGACTTCTATCGGTCATCCAATCGTGGGGGATAAACTTTATAAGAATAAGACCAATAGGACAAATAGGACGAATATAATAGAGAACAGAGCAGTAAGGCAGATGCTTCATGCCAAAAGCATCAGATTTAATCTTTTTGGGGAGGACTTCTCGTTTGAGGCACAGATACCAGAAGATTTCAATCAATTCTTGACTTCCAGCCGATAAAAAGGTATCCTGAATAGGCTAAAAGCAAGAGTTGCTTTTTTTATTTTAATTATTTGTATATAATAATCGTATGCGTAAAGAAATCATCGAATTTAACAAAAGCCAGAGAGGGTCGAAGAAAATGGATTTTCAGGCCGGAGATGTAGTGAAGGTGAGCATGAAGATCAAGGAAGGCGGAAAAGAAAGAATCCAGATTTTTGAAGGTCTGGTTATTGCGGTTAAGGGGCGACAAAGTTCTTCCCCGACTTTGACTGTCCGAAAAGTTTCTCACGGAGTGGGAGTGGAGATGATCATTCCGGTTCTTTCTCCGAACATTTCCAAGATAACCTTGGTCAAACGGGCGAAAGTCCGACGATCGAAACTATATTATGTCCGTGATCTGACGGCCAAGCAAAGCCGCATGAAATATAAGGACATTGCGGAATTTATCAAAGACGAAACGTCTGACGTTCCTGCTGCCGAAGAAGTTAAGGAAGAAAAATTAGAAACCGAAGAAAAAATAGTAGCAAAAGAGGAGAAATAATAGCCAATGGCCAAGCGAACGTGGCGGAACTTGGTATACGCGCTACCTTGAGGTGGTAGTGGGAGCAATCCCGTGGAGGTTCGAGTCCTCTCGTTCGCACTAACACGTTGTCTATGCGGGCTCGCCCCGTACCATTTTTCGGAAAATTTTTCTTTATAGATTAATTTAAGGCGAAGCCGCTTCGCTTTCAGATCTACTTACCAGATAAATTGTTGTTGAAAATGGTACGGGGTGAAAGTCCCGCCGAAGGCACTTTGCGGGGATCCCTAGCTCAATGGCTAGAGCACTTCATTTACACTGAAGGGGTTATAGGTTCGAGTCCTATGGGATCCACACACATTGGAATTATATAGTTTCCCTCTCCTGTCCCGCAGACGGGACATCCTCTCCCAGAGGGAGAGGAGGATTTGAAGAATACTGTTTGTAGGCCAGGTTAGCTCAGCGGTAGAGCGAAGGACTGAATTTCGGTCCGTCCGGCAGTAATGCCGGAATGAAAATTGGGTGAATTCGAGGAAACCTAAGTTGCCGATGAGGCAAAATGGCAATCTCGAGCCAAGTCTTGATGGGCATAGTTTTCAAGAAAGGTGTAGAGACTAGCGAGTGAGTCCCAACAATAATCTCGCATTAGCGCCCAATATCCTGATGAAGGATAATGAAATAGTCCAATCCTTGGGGAAACTCAAGAAGGAAAAGGAAAATCCTTGCGTGCCCAGTTCGACTCTGGGACCTGGCACTTACAAAGTTAAAAGTTCAAAATTAAAAGTTAAAAGTTTGGCTAACTTTTAACTATGCGGGTGTAGTATAGTGGTTATTACGTCAGGTTGCCAATCTGAATACGGCGGTTCGATTCCGCTCACCCGCTCAAAATCACGAAAAACGGCTTAAATAGGCCGTTTTTGTGTTTGACAAATATGAAATTATGTAATAATATATATTGTTGATAGCATGTAACTAGGAATGGGTATTAAAAGGAGGAAAATATGAAACTGCTCAAAGAAGCACCCTTCGAAATCGTCTTCGGTACCAAAGAGGGAGAGGAAAAGGATGTGCACAGTAATTTGTCAGCGTGGCTTATTATGACGACCCTTTCATCCGGGAAGCCCATTGTGCGCGTGAATTATGCTATCGATTCGGGGAAAATGGTTGGCGAGCATTATGAGAAATCAGAAGGATGGAATGTCATGTCTCTCGAGGAAGTAGAAAGGTTTGTGAAAAAGCTAGAGGAATTTATTGAAAAAGGAAAGGAGTTTTTAAGAGAACATAAACAGAAGTAGAATTCGACCTTTACGGCTCGCTGCTCAAACAGGGCGGGTCGTTTTTATTCTCAAATAAGTACTTCTTCTCCGAATCCAGTTCTAACTGCATGTACCAAGGAGCTCACTTTTTTGAAAACACGACTTTTTGTAGATCGTGTTTTTAGTTACGTTATACTATGAGTATATTTGACTTTTTCGTTCCTAAATAGAGAATATTATATGGACTAACGCAAAATATTGATAACTTTCGCCAAAATAAATAGGCGCCCAGGTTTAGGCACCTATCGATGAGAAAAGAGTCTGCTTATCTTCAGTCTGTCCAGTTCCTTTCCGACCAGACTTCATTATGAGCTTTTTTGAATATTTCTTCGTGCTTTTCTCTCCGTTGACATTCCTCACCACACAAATCGGATTGCCAATGAAAAGCACTGTCGGGACTAGAGAGAAAGCAGTTGGAATTACTTATTACGATCAAGCATTCATTGTAAAGAGCTTGGTCGTCCATTTCCTCAAGCCGTTTTTGGTAAAACTCCCTTTTTTCTTCTGCCGTTTCCTTTGTTTTCATGTGGTACCTCCTTTATTTTTTCCATCAATACATTCGTCACGCTTCTTGATTGTGATAAGAAGCTTAGCATTATCTTAGGAATAGTCAATATATTTAATACTCGAGTTTAAATAATCCATTATTAGATTCAGTCCTTACTGTACGTACTAGTTAGTTTCAAAATATTTGAAATCCCCTACGTAGGAGATTTTTGTTTTTTGTGGCTTATTTAAGCCATATTAGGTACTTTGATGTATATCAAATGGCTTATTTAAGCCAAAATAAGCGAACAGTTGTTGACTACTGGACGGCAATTTGCTATAATGTCCAGTTAGCATGAGAAAGCCTTGAATATGGCTTTTTATGTTAGCCTAGTACCGCTTAACAAATAACATACTATTTAATGCGTATCATTAGGATTGCGTTGTTACTGACCATATTATTTGTGCCGGTAACTCCTCAGATTGCTCTTGCGGCAACTGAGCAAGACTCTAATGAAACAAATATAAAATTTAATATAAAAGACGACCTGGTCATTGAAAACGGAGTGATAAAAAATAAGCCTTTCGCTTTTATTAAGGAAGACTACAAGCCGGTGAAAACTAATCGTGATATAGAAATTGAAAAGATAATTGAGAAATATCACGAAAGACACGAGAGTGCCAGACTTCCCGAAGGACAATTCATTATCAACGCTTCAGCGTACACTGCGGCGGCCGATGAATGTGGAAAGTCCGACGGAATTACCGCTTCCGGGCTTATGGTTAAAGAAAATGAAACTATCGCTTGTCCTCCGCAGTTTCCATTCGGAACGAAACTACAAATCGACGGAATGGGAACATATATGTGTCAGGACCGTGGTGGAGCCATTAAGGCCAATCATATAGACATCTATGTGGAGACTAAAAAGGAAGCTTTCAGTTTCGGAAGACGAAATCTTTTGGCCCAAGTAGTGGAATAAAAACAAATTATTAAAGCAAGGGCCTCGCAGTAATGCGGGGTTTTTGTATTGACAATATGCCGTTGATTACTTAAGCTAGATTAGTATATGACATTGTCGCTCCTTGATAATAACGGTATAATATACTATAATTGCAGTATGTAGTATAGCCACCTAATATGGGCATAAAATATCAGGTCAATGAAAAATTTTTCGATAAATGGTCATTGGAAATGGCATATATTCTTGGATATTTGTATGCAGATGGAAGCTTGGAAGATGCGAGTTATTTAAGAGGAAAGTATCTGAGGGTTTCCAGTATAGATAGGGAGTCGATATTGAAAATAAAGCACTTATTGAACTCCAAACATAAGATTGTCAAAAAGAAAAACTTATCAGGAAACCAGAAGAACTGTTATCTTTTGAGAATTGGAAGTCATGTTTTATATAACAGACTTATTGAACTAGGGCTGTTCCCGAACAAATCACTTTCGATGAAATTTCCTGATATGCCCGAAAAATATCTGCGTTTTTTTGTCCTAGGTTATTTTGATGGAGATGGGTGTGTTATGGTGCGCAAGGAGAGAAATAAAAAAGGTGCATTTGTATTAAAAGGGCTTCGCGTTGTGTTTACTTGTGGCAGTATCGATTTTTTGGAGAAGTTAGCTAAAAGAATAAATAATGCTATCAATACAAAGCAATTAAAAATATATAACGGACATAGATCGTATATGCTTTCTTATTCAACAGACGATAGTGTATTGATTTTTAAATTCATATATAATATAAGTAAGCCAATTTTTTTAAAAAGAAAGTTTGTAAAATTCTGTGATTATTTCGATTTAAGAATTAATAGAAAGGATAAGTATGTGTGCAAGATAATCGAAAGGTTTAATCTTGGCCGTGTGGCGAAGTAGTTAACGCGGCGGTCTGCAAAACCGCTACGCGTGGGTGCAAATCCCACCGCGGCCTCAAGATATTGCCCAGGTGGTGTAATCGGCAGCCACGCGAGACTTAAAATTTCGTGACCGAAAGGTCGTGCGGGTTCGAGTCCCGCCCTGGGCACGCAAAAAAATCGTTCCGATTAGGCGGGACGATTTTAGTTTTCTCCGCTTTTTATTTTTTCGATCACCTTAGGGATTCGTTTGAAATCTTTGATGAGAACTTCGCGCATACTTCCATTATATAGCGCGGCGGCGGGGTGATAGAGAGTATAGAAAACCTGTTTTCCGATGCCGTCTATTTCGCGTCTCTTAGCTTGTCCGTGAATTTTGGATATTAGCATTCCGGGTAAAAACCTTTCCATCGAATGTCGGCCGAGTGTGACAATTAATTTAGGCTCAATAATTCTTATCTGTTCCAGAAGCCATGGCCAGCAAGACGCGACTTCGTCAGGCAGGGGATCACGGTTTTGCGGCGGACGGCATTTGACGACGTTGGCGATATAGACATCTTCACGTTTCAAATTAATAATACCGAGCATCTCGTCTAGAAATTTTCCAGCGGCTCCTACGAATGGCCGTCCCAATTCGTCTTCCTTGGCACCAGGTCCTTCACCGATGAACATAATTTCAGCTTCCGCATTGCCTTCGCCCGGAACGACATTCTTGCAACTCGTGCGCAAAACGCATTGGGAGCACGCTGTCATTTTTTTATTCAATTCTTCAAGAAGTTGTTGTTTAGACATAGTTGTAAAAAAAGTGTTTCCCTCTCTCCCTCTGGGAGAGATGTCACGATTCTTATCGTGACAGAGAGGGTACTATATAAAACTGAATAAAATATATAATTTTGTGAATTTAATTTAGAGTCCTCTCCTATCCCGCCAAGGCGGGACATCCTCTCCCAAAGGGAGAGGAGGAAGCGCTAACTGTTTTTATTATTTCAAATCGTGCACTCTTACTAACTTACAACTATCGTTCTCTGTATTCCATACCGCAAAAGTTGGCGGATAGAAATCTCCAGTCACATTTCCCGGATTGAGCATTTTGCATTTTCCAATAGTTTCTTCCCATGGTTTGTGCGTGTGGCCATAAAAAACAAACGAATAATTTTTGCTCTCACATAATTCTTTCGCAATATTGGGGTAATGAGTAAATGCCACCTTATTTTTATCAAGCAAAACTTCACCGAAATTGGAAAATATTTTTAAATTTTTATGATCCTTGGAAAAATCTATATCTTTATGCTGGTCGCGATCCATATTGCCGAAGGCGTAGTAGAAAGTACCCGTGAAATTATTATTCACGAACTTCAATGTTTCTTTCGATGCCAAATCGCCGCAACAAATAATGGTGCTGATATTATTTTCCTGGCAATAATCCAGAACTTTTTTCAAGTTTACTTCGTTGTTGTGAACGTCAGAGATGATGGCGATTTTCATAATGCGTAACCCGTCATTCTGAGCGGAATGAACCCGTCTTGGCGGGAGAATGAAGTCGAAGAATCTGCCAAATATTAGTGCTAGTGATAATTTATAGTAGATCCTTCGACTACGTCCAATAAGAATTGGACTTCGCTCAGGATGACGACTTTCTTAGTTTTTTCAAAATTTCAATATCTTCCCTTACCTTATCATGTTCTGTTTCCAAAATCATATCAATATCATTCTTTTTGGCAAAAGCGACGATATTTTTGAAGGCATCAAGGCCGATTTTTCCCTCGCCGATGTGGGTGTGGCGGTCGCGGTTGGAATTGAATTCTGTTTGGCTGTCGTTGGTGTGGAATAATTTAATTTTATTCAATCCTATTTCTTTATCGATTCGCCTGATAGTTTTTTCAAAATCATGCCAGTCGTAACCCGATGCAAAACTATGCTGGGTATCGAGACAAATTCCGGCGATGGCTGGACTATTTACTCCTTTGATTATTTCCGCCAGTTCTTTCAAATCATCGCCGATGATCATGCCTGTTCCGGCGCTGTTTTCCAAAAGCAATTTTGTTTCTCCCAAGTAATCTTTCAGACATTCTTTCAACATTTCAATTACTTTTTTGGTGGCTTCTTTTTTGCCTAAGTCTTTGGCACTGCCTAGATGAGTCATCACATATTTCGCGCCGATTAGACTTCCACGTTCCAGTTCGTCGCGGACAACTTTCACTGAACCATAGCGGATGCGGTTATTGGCAGAAGCGAAATTGATGTAATATGGCGTATGAACGTAAGTATTTAGTATTTGATATTTAGTATTTTGTAGCTTAAAAGACTCGATAATTTCAGATGTTAATTCTGACGCCCTGCCTCCCTGAGGAGCCCGGGTGAAAATTTGCGTCACCTCGCAACCCAAATCCGCCGCGTTTTTAGGCGCATTCTGTATTCCGCCGGCAATTGAGACGTGACAGCCGATATTCATATGATAAGTATAAGGGATATTTGGGATATTGGGGAGATGGGAAAATTAAACTATCTTCCATCCCTCCTCCGTCTCCACAATTTTTCCTTTGATTTCGAACCCGCTGGCTAGTTTGTGGCCGCCGCCGCCAAATGTCGCGGCAAGCTTGGAAACGTCCATGTCTTTATATTCCTCACTCCGGAGACTACCCTTCACAATTCCACCTTCTCGTTCAGATAAGATCAAAGAAAATTTTGTTCCCGGGACAGTGTTTAGGATGCTTGCTACCTGGGCGATATCTTCTGATGAAGCCTGACATTCTTCCATATCTTTTTGCGTGATGACAGAAGCAATCATACCATTTTTCGAATTAACTTTAGCTTTTTCAAAAGCTCGTCCCCATAATTTCAATGTGCAGATACCTTTATTACTAAGAGTGGTCTGGACAATTTTGGCCACTGGCGCGCCTTTTTTCATTAAGTCACTCGCTATTTCCATGGTGCGAGCGGTAGTGTTGGAATGCTGGAAAGTTCCAGTGTCGCCCAGAATTCCCATCATCAGATAGGTCGCCATTTTTCTGGTGATTTCGATTTTATTAAAAACAAAAAATTCATAAACTAATTCGCAGACCGAAGAGACGCCGGCATCAAGAATATTAATGTCTTTTTTCATAGTGATGTCTGGATGATGGTCGAGAATGGCGACAACTTGGTCAGAGGTGAATTTATCCACGATCTTATCAAAACCTCTCTCGACACTATCGCAGGCAATGATCAGCTTATATTTTCCTGCATCAAGATCCGATGGTAATTCAAATTTCTCCGGAACTATGGGGCTAAGAGATTCCGGGAATGGATCAAGACAGGATAGGTCAGCATTTTTTCCAAGTGATTTTGCGTATTCTCTCAACGCCAAAACAGACCCGGTCGTATCAGGGTCAGGGTGGGAGTGGGCGAAAAGAAGAATATTATCCGATTCTTTTATGACGTAGTTAAGAGTATGGAACTCTTTTGCAAAATTTTTCATATCTCTTTCAGAAGTCGTTCGATTTCGTCAGCTTTGGATTCGGTTGTGTCTAGTTGAAATACGATCTTGGGCAAAGGCCGCATATGCAATTTTTTGTTGAGCGCACCCTGGATCACAAAAATTTCTTTTTCCAGAGTTTTCATGGCGTAATCCCTTTCACTCTCCGGAAAAATACTGACGAATATACGAGTATAACGGAGATCGGGAGTAGTGTCAACTTTGGCGATAGTTACAAAAACACCCCCTTTTAAAGAGAGTTCTTTGAGAATGATATCGTTGACGTGTTGTCGGATAAGCTCGTTAATTTTTAGTGTCCTTTCTGACATAAAAATCCAAAATCCAAAATCTCAAATTCCAAATAAATCACAATGACCAAAATCCAAAGTTATAAACCGTTTCGGATTTCGAGCCTTTATATTTTGAATTTATTTGTGATTTGTAATTTTGAATTTGTAATTTACAAAGTCTTCTTCTTCACTTCTTCCCTATAGCAAACAATAGTGTCTCCTTCTTTTATCTTCGTCTCACCCAAAAAAGTTATTCCGCATTCATTGTCCCGCTCACACTCCGGAACATTAATTTTATTTTGTTGAAGGTTGTCTAATTTTCCTTGTCCGATAATGTTGTCATCTCTCATAACTTCAAGAAGACAACCGTTAGCTAGTCTTCCTGTGGTCACTTTTCCTCCGACGATCATATCTTTCTTTCCGGTTTTGAAAAGTGCCAGAACTTTCATCTTGCCCAGGTCATTGCGAATAATTTCCGGTGGCAGCATATCAATCAATCTATTTTTTATATCTTCGATAAGTTCATAAATAATTTTGTAACTTTTCACTTCCACATTGGAATTTTCAGCCATTCTTTTGGCGACTGGCGTGATTTCCACACTGAATCCATAAATAATAGCTTTGGCGCTGGCGGCTAGCCGCACATCTGATTCGGTTATATTACCGACACCAGTCGCGACATAATCAATAGCCACTTCATCTGATTTAATTTCCCCCAAAATCTGCTCGATAGCTTCGAGAGACCCTTGCACATCTGATTTTAGGATAACATTAAGCTTTTTCACGTTTTCGTCAGCGATGGTTTTCATCATTTTTTGCGCGGTGAAGGCGCCTTTTTCTTCTATTTGCTGGTTTCTGATGGCGTCATGCTTGGCTCGGGCAGATTTGGCGGAAATAACCTGGACTATATCATTAGTATTAGGAGCGCTATTGAGGCCAATGAGACTAACTGGGGTGGAGGGTAGAGCCTGAACAATTCTAATTCCTCTAAAATCCTCAAGGCGTCTTACGCGGCCATAAGTTTGGCCGGCAATAATGTCCTGCCCCTCTTTTAGTGTTCCAGTTTTAACAAGAACTGTGGCGACAGGTCCTTTTTGCGGGTCAAGATGAGATTCCAGTACCACGCCCAGGGCATCGCGAGTATAATCAGCCTTAAATTCTTCTACTTCATCGATCAGAAGTATATTTTCCAAAAGTTCGTCGATGCCGATATTTTGCTTGGCACTAATCTTGGAATATAGAACGTCACCGCCCCAGTCTTCCAGAAGAATCCCGTTTTCGCCTAATTCTTGTTTTACTCTTTGTATATTTACTCCCGGTTTATCGATCTTGTTTATTGCCACAACTGTCGGAATTTTTTTAGCGAGAAGATATTCGATAACTTCTTTCGTCTGCGGTCGCACGCCGTCGTCTGCTGCCACCACAAGAACAGCAATGTCAGCCAGGCTCACGCCGCGTTCGCGCATAGCAGAGAAAGCTTCGTGGCCGGGAGTATCAACAAAAGTGATGAGTTGCCCCTTCTTTTTTACCTGATAAGCATTGATATGCTGGGTGATCCCTCCGGCTTCTTTGGCGACGACATTGGTTTTTCTGATGGTGTCGAGAAGGGTGGTTTTCCCATGGTCAACGTGGCCCAAAATTGTGACGATAGGCGGACGTTTTTTCAAATGTTCTCCTGATTCTTTTTCCTGTTTTAATATTTCGATCAATTTTTCCAGAGTCATCCCGGCCTCTTTTTCCGTTATTTCTTCAGAAACTTCAAAACCCAGGTCAGACGCAATAATAGAGGCTGTCTCGAAATCAATTCTCTCGTTTATCGTAGCCAGAATGCCATTTTTCATTAGTTCAGTGATAACAGCATTCAAGGGCAAGTTTAAAAGCTCACTGAATTTTTTGACAGTGACAGACGCGGGCAATGAAACCTTTTTTGTTGCTATATCGGGCATAAAATAACTTATAGTCTACTTCTTATTAATAGCGATTTTTATCGCTTCTTTTTCTTCATCAGTTAGCGGATATTTTTCCGACTGGCCGTCGGTAATATTTTTGCAATATATTCTTGTTCCTTCGCGGGAATAGAGAGAACTGATGGTTAGTCCGGTATTTTTTCCGTTGAGAAGAGCAATGGCAAAACTCTGATCGCCGCCTACGTCCCGGAAAGGATTGAAGCGGACAATGCCTACTTTGAATAATCCGCGCGAGGCTAAGTTGTTGATCTGGTTGGAAATATTAAACAGCTCTTGAATATCGTGATCGAGCGTTTTTATGGCTTTCCCCTGGCTCAAAAGCAGCTCTTCCAGATTTCCTGTTTTCCCTCCGGAAAAGAATTCCTCGTTTTTTTTGGCTAATCTTTTCAATTTTACCTGCAAAATGATGTTCCAAATAAAAAGAATAATCAAAAAAACAAGGAACACCAAGAGTAATAATGGCAGAAAATGTTGGATTACTGTTGCTATATTAGCCATTTATTTCGATTATTGCGGGGGATAAACTTATTTCAGGCTAACATTAGTGGGGGTAAATGTAAAGGCGGAAGCGGAGGGATTCGAACCCCCGATACCCTTTCGGGTATACCGCATTTCGAGTGCGGCCCATTCAACCGGACTCTGGCACGCTTCCAAAATATTATATTGTTGATTAATCAAAATTATTGTACAATATAAACACAGACAATCACTTTCTAGTTTAAAACAAAAAAATAAATAAGCCAATGGGCAAGACAAAAAATTCTATTATTTCTGAAAAGCTGGATGTTCCAGTCGATGGGGCGAAATTTTTGAATCCGGAAAAAATTGTGAAAGAGATGGAAATAAAGCCGGGGATGATCATTGCTGATTTTGGTTGTGGTACCGGATATTTTTGTTTTCCTTTGGCTCAGAAAGTGGGGAAAGGCGGAAAGATATACGCTATTGATATATTGAATTCCAAGTTGGAAACAGTAGCCAGCCAGGCCAAACTCAGCGGTATCAATAATATTATAACCAGCCGGGCCAATCTGGAAGCGACAGAAGGATCAAAGCTTCAAAAAGAAAGTGTTGACTGGGTAATTTTGGTCAATATGCTTTTTCAAAATAACAGTGAGGGGAAAAAGAAGATCATGCAGGAAGCTAAAAGAGTATTGAAAAAAGGAGGAAATATACTGGTTATCGAGTGGGATAAGGACAAGTCAACTATCGGTCCTGAAAAAACTATCAGAGTTTCCAAAGATGAAATGATGAGAATCGCCCGGGAATATGGTCTTGGGATTGCGACAGAAATTCCGGTTAGTGATTTCCATTACGGAATGATTTTGGCAAAATATAAAGAAAACTAAGGCGGACGAATTAATACGCAAATATAAATAAGATGAAAAATAAAATCGTTATATCAATTCTTTTTTTTACGATGCTGCTGACTCTTTCCGGTTGCGGATGTAAGTCAAATAATGCCGGTCAGGCAGCGATAGAATTGGAAATTTGGGGACCCATTGATGACAGCTTTACCTATAAGGATGTGTTCGAGGCCTATCAGAAGTTATATCCCAATGTTAAGGATATAAGGTATAGGAGATTTTCTCCGGATACGTATGAAAAAGAATTGGTGGACGCCCTGGCCTCGGGACAAGGTCCGGATATATTTCTTATTCACAATACCTGGCTTCCGAGTTTTAAGGATAAAATTATTCCGGCGCCCGCGGAGATCATCAATGAACAAAGATTCCGATCGAATTTCGTCGATGTGGTTGTTGCCGATTTTTTGGATCAGGGAAAAGTTTGGGCCTCTCCGCTTTCAGTTGATTCTCTGGGGCTTTACTATAATAAGGATCTTTTCAATGAAGCTGGTATCAGCACTCCGCCAAAAAACTGGGATGAATTTGGAAAAGATGCTCGGCTGTTGACTAAATTTTCAACGAGCCATGAAATTATCCAGTCGGGGGCGGCATTCGGCGCAGCTTATAATATTAATCGCTCAACAGATGTCCTTAATCTGCTTATGATGCAAAGCGGGACGCAAACAAATGATAAGGGCGTTCTGGACTTAAGAACCTCCAAAGTTACCGGCGGGTCTAACTATTCTCCGGCCGAAGATGCTTTGAGTTTTTATACTCAGTTTGCTCAAGCTACCTCGCCCTACTATTCCTGGAACTCGCGGATGCACTATTCCATTGACGCTTTTTCAGAAGGGACTCTGGCTATGATGTTCAATTATTCCTGGCACATTCAGACTATAAAAGACAAATCACCCAAGCTGAACTTTGCCGTTGCTTCGGTTCCGCAGTTTGCCGGAAGCTCGCCGATGAATTTCGCCAACTATTGGGGGTTTGCTGTGGCTAAAAATAAACAAACTGCGGAAGGGGTAACCAATGAAACCAGGATTTCTGAAAGTTGGAAGCTTATTAATTTTTTGACAACCAAGCCGGAAGGACAGTTTGCTGCCGCGAACGGAGGGATGCTGGGTAGTGGAGCGATCGACTCCAATTATGATCCGGCGAAAGAATATCTCGAAAAGACAAGAAAGCCGGCGGCCAGACGCGATCTGATTGAAACGCAAAAAACTGACGCGGAACTGGGAGTGTTTGCCAAGGATAACCTGATAGCCAAGAGTTGGAAGGAAGTCCAGCCGGACGCGATCGAAAGCATATTGGCGGAAATGATAGACCAGGTGAATAAAGGTCAGGCTAATGTTACCGACGCGATAGAAACAGCCAGTCAGAGGATAGGGAAATTAAGTAGCGAGGAATAATATTTTAATATAATATAAAATAAAAATAAAATGAAGAAAAAAAATATAGCGATTTTCATTATTATGTTTCTAGGACTGATTGCCGTATCAAACATAATAACAGCACAGGCCGCTACAACCACAACTGATACCGCATTAGAACAATTAACTGGGAAAACATCAACCACTTCTTCCTCAAGCGATTCAACAATTTCCTTTTCTTTTCTTAATCCTATTGGCGCCACTACTGTTGCCGCGGTTCTTAAGAGCTTATTGACCAACCTGCAATCAGTAGTCATTACTATTGCCATAATCTTTATAGTCATCGGAGGTCTTATGTATATGATGTCCGGCGGGAGCGAAAAAACAATCACGCGCGCCAAGTCATGTGTTGCCGGGGCAGTGATAGGATTGGCGATAGTGCTGGCGGCACCTATATTCCTAAATGAAGTTATAGCTATTTTTGGCGGCTCCAGCGGAATTGGTTCTACCGGCAGTAGCGTCAGGCTCAAGACTGTTGTGGAAAAAATTCTGGATTTGTTGTTGTCTGTTTTAGGAATCATTGCTATAATCTCTCTAGTTGTCGGAGGCGGAATGTATCTCACTTCCTATGGCGATGAAGACAGAATAAAGACGGCTAAAAAAATTGTTACTTACGCCATAATTGGAATAGTGATTTCTCTTTCAGCATTGGTTATTGTAAGTGAAGTAGGAAGTATTTTAGGCGGAACCACTTCGAGCAGTACCTCATCCACTTCAATATCGAGCTTGTTGGGATTTTAAATAGAAAGTTGAGGTAACCCCAGCACCAATTCCGATAAAAATTTACATATTATAAAGATTAGTGCTCGGATTCGCCTTCGGCTTAGAATTAAACAAAAACCAAAGTCTCTCGAGTGAATTGGTGCGGGGTTCTCAATTTTGTAACCACTCGCTTCGCTCGCGGACAAAATTGGAAAAATAGAAAGGCAGGTGTTATATGAAAAAAATAAAAATGTTGTTCTATTCTATGAATGTCGCGTTGCTGACTGTTCCGGCGTTGGCTTCGGCTCAATTGACCAAACCGACAGGAACCGGACTTCCTGAAAGCACCCTTTCTACCATTGTTCAGAACGTAATGTATTGGCTTTTGTGGCTGGTGGGAATCGTCGGAGTTATCGGATTTGCTATTGCCGGACTTCTCTATCTCACCGCAACGGGAGATGAAACCAGATTAAACAGAGCTAAAAGCGCTATGCTTTATTCCATAATCGGAATTATCGTGGCTTTGGCCGGACTTATTGCCATCAACTTCGCCTATGGCCTTTTGGGAGGAGCGAAAAAATTCTAAGTGATCATTTTGAATTTTTCAGATAAAAACAGTCTGCGGGTTATCCACAGGCTGTTTTGTTTTGTGAAGTGTGGTATAATAATGCTGCGGTGAAATAATCCCAGCACCAATTCCGACAAGGATTAACAAAGTGTAAAGATTAGCGCTCGGATTCGCCTACGGCTTTAATTTAAAATAAATATTAAAATAAGTTTGCGAATTGGTGCGGGATGCTCAATTTTGTAGCTACTCGCAAGGCTCGCAGACAAAATTGGCAAAATACAAAAAATGAAAAAGAAAATATCTTTTCTCGCCGCAGTTGTTGTTTCTCTTTTATTTTCGGTCGTGGATACCGGAAATGTTTTTGCAGCTTGGAGCGCTGACACCTTAACCACATTCGGTCTACCAAGCGGAACTATAACATCAATCGTGGGATATATCTTGTTGTGGCTTCTATATATGCTGGGTATTGTGGGTGTGATCGGATTTGTCATTTCGGGTCTTATGTATCTTATTTCAACAGGGGATCAAACTATGATCGATCGCGCCAAAAAAGGGATGACCTATTCAATAGTCGGAATCGTTGTAGGTTTGGTCGGTCTGGTTATCATTAGGGCGGTTGATACCATACTAAGAGGAGCTTCATCAACTTTTTAAGGAATGGAAATGAAAAAAGTAAAAAAATATCTATTATTGGTATTCTCAATAGCTTTCGTGTCTTTTCATTGTGAAACAGTTATGGCTGCCTATTCTCTTCCCACCAATACCGGCTTGCCAACTTCCAGTTCAGGAATAAAAGGAATTCTTGCCAATCTGCTTAGCTGGCTCCTGTCGATTTTTGGCATAATCGCTATCATCGGGTTTGTTGTTTCCGGTATTCAATATTTTCTGGCTACGGGAGATGAGAAAATGATGCAGACCGCCAAGAGAAACGCTCTATATTCAATCCTTGGTGTTATTGTGGCGCTTTCCGCTTATGTTGTCATAAAGGCAATCGATACCGCGCTTAGAGGATCTTCCGGTTTTTAGTTTTTGGAAATTTAAAAAAGGCGTCCCGTATTGAACGGTTCGCCTTTTTTGATTTGCCGCAATCCTTTTATTGCGGCGTCAATATTATTTTTTGGCAGAGAGAAATAATCTCCACCTCTTCTTGATCCGACTTCAGGACAAACCCGAAGTCGTTGGTAGCTATTTGTTTCTTAACTTCCGCGTCCAGAAAGGCGCAGATACGGTGGCTGCTAGTATACCTTGCTGCCTCCAGGGGAATAATTTTTCCGTAAACCGTCCCTTTTTCAGTCTCTCTCTTGTCTAGCACCAGAGAAATCGGTTCTTTTTTTTGGTTCCCTTTTTTAGGATCGGATCCGGGATTTTTTTCCGGCAATTTCTCTGAAAACTTTCCTACCGGAATAAATCCGACATATTTTCCCGGCTGATCCGTCACTGGATCGGGCAGGGAAAATTTTTCGAAGATGACGCCGTTGACTTCAACAGATTCATCCATGGCGACAACCTCGGTCGATTTTGTATATTTCAAAGTGAGGGGTATACAACCGGAAGTTGTGCAAGAATACACGGTTTCTCCGGCCGGAATCTGTCGTGTGCGCTGGGATTGATTGAGCTCACGCGATTTCAGATTCAGTGAGCTAAACAATCCATTCGCGAAACCGGTTTTTCCGGTACCGGGAATCAGGCCTGGAGGAATAATGAGATATACAGAATACAAGAAGCATCCAATCGCGTAGTAATAGATGACATCTTTGTATAAAGTAAATCCCTTTTCCCATTTCCATGCTGCAAGCTTTATAATCAACAGGCTTGAAAGCATGAGTATGATAGCACGACGGTCAGTGCCGAATGGAAGGGTGCCCAGAAACAAGGATGCTATGGACGCCCAAAGCAATACGGTGCCAACCGTGTCTATGTATTTGTCCAGAAAATCTTTCACCGCTTTCTTTTTTTCTAATTCAACTTCTATTTCTATTGACTCATCTCCAGTTTTATCCGGAGTTTTTTTAAAGAGTCTGGAGAATGCTTCCAGGCCAAGCACGGACAGGACTATTCCTTCTCTCGATGCCACGAATATGACAAGAAGAGAAATGATGAGGCCGATAATCAGATTTATACCTTTCAGGCCGACTAGGTTTAGAGCATACTCCGCGAGAATAAGAGGAATGATGAGCAATATTGTTCTCATCAAAAACCTGCTATGAATTTTTTTCCCTCTTTCCTTCAGTGATCCTAGTGTGTCATTGGGATCCAGCCCGAAAATTTTTGCCAGTATTTCAAGAATATCGTTCATGGGTTATTTTCCTCCTACAGTGGCGATAGTATAGAGAAGAAAGGTCATAATTGATGCATATCCAAGGATAAACAGAACTCGTTTTGTGGGTGAGTTGGACAAACGGAAATCAAACACATTAGCCCAGTAGCTCATTCCTGGATTTCTTCCAGCGATTTTTTTGTTCATACCATCCAAGCCGGAAATGACATCGTTTTTGTTTTCCGATGCCCACTTCTTGAACTTTTCGAGTTTTCTTTCCCAATCGCCCTTGAGAACCCCAGTAGAATCAAGAAGATTGAGTTTCTGGTGATTAGTCAGCTTGGAAAAAGCGATAAGAAATCTTACGGCCGGATTAGTTCTGATTTCGGTGGTTTTCTCTTTTACTTCCGGAGCACTTTTCGCGCGGGGTATTTCATGACGTTCCTTGGTTACCCTGCAACTTTCCTCATGATAAAGAATTCCCAGGGAAACCCTAAAACGTTCATTCTGTGTTCCATCCAGGTGTTTTTTCTGGAAAGCAACAATTTTGGCCAGAGCTCGCGGGTCTTTCTTTTCCAGCTTTTCCATAAGCCTTCCGCAAAGATCTAAATAAATAGCCGTGTCGGAAAGATTAAGAAAACCTCCGAATTTCAGTTCCGGACCAGCCGTTTCAGCTGTAGTTTCTCCTGTTCCCGCGATTCCCGAAGCGACCTTGTTCCCCAAAGCAGAAGAAATGTATTTCTTCATCTGGTTCAGGCTGAAAAGTTCCGTTACAGTATCACTGAAGAGACTTATTATGGTTTCTTTTGCTGTGTCGAGCATGCTCATGATTCCCCCCTATATGTATTATGTAATTTTCAAAGAGCCCGGAGGCTCAAAAATAAGCCTATTATCAGTACATCTGATAACATCAAATACTAGCATAAATTTTGGAAAAATGCAAGGGAGATTGACAGGAATTTAGCAATATGTAATAATTATATTACAAAAAGGTGTATAATATGTAATTAAATTAATACAATTATGAAAAAAAGACTACTTTATTATGAAATTATACCTTACATAAGCCATAAAAACGCCATTGTTATTACCGGAATGCGTCAGGTGGGAAAAACGACATTAATGAGACAGATTTTCGAAGATATTGACCAAAATAAGCCAAAAATATGGTTTGACTTTGATAATCCTTTAGACCAAAGGACTTTCGAAGATTTGGAGTATCGGAATATTTTCGAAAGACTGAAAATTGCCAGTGGGGCAGAGAGAGACGAGCAAATATATGTTTTTATTGATGAAATTCAGAATTTTCCCGAAATAACCAAAATAATAAAATTTCTTATCGACAATTTTGGGGTAAAGTTTATTGTTACCGGATCATCAAATTTTTATCTCAAAAATCTGTTTCCGGAGTCGCTTTCCGGAAGAAAGTTTCTCTATGAACTTTCTCCGCTTAGCTTTCGGGAGTGCTTATATTTTAGGGATAAATTATCCATGGAGCAAGCAATGAAGGTACGGCTCGAGGAAGGACTGGCTGAAAAAAATATTACCGAATTTCAAAAGCTGGATCAGGAGTATGAGGAATATTTACGTTTCGGAGGATTTCCGGAAGTAGTTCTGACTTCAGACATCGAAACAAAACGGCTAGTGCTAAAAAATATATTTACGTCATTTTTTGAAAAAGATCTGAAAATAATCTCAGGCTTTAAGGACGTTCGGGAACTACGTGATTTTATCCTCCTGCTTGTTCCAAGGGTGGGATCCATGCTGGATGTTTCAAAATTAGCGGCTGAATTGGGGATATTAAGGCCGAAAGCCTACAGCTATTTGGAATTTTTGCGGGGAATATTTTTTATCCGGCTTCTTCCAAAATTTACTAAAAGTATCGACCGGTCAGTTGCCGGAGGAAAAAAAATATATTTTACCGATAACGGTATCCTGACTACCGTTGGTAACGTTAATGATGCTCAACTTTTCGAAAATGCGGTCGTGAATCAGCTGGCTCTCTACGGCGACCTGAGTTTCTACAATAAAAGAAACAAGGAAGAGATTGATATAATTCTCAAAAAAGAAAAAGCTTTTGAAGTGAAGCTCGGAGGAAGCAAAAAATATCTCGAAAAAGCGGAAAGGATATCTGCAAAAATTGATATTAAACAGGTTTTTGTCGTGAGTCGAAAGTATAGCAAGGAGGCGGGTATGGTTTTTCCAATGTTTTTATAGCCGTAGTTGTTGAGAATGGGCATGAAAAGGGGCTGAAAATCAGGCTTTCTTTGACCTTCTTTATGCCGATGTTATAATAAAAGCATTAAGCAACAATTAATATAAAAATAAAAATGAGTAGTTATAAAAATGAGAATCAGACCAGAAAAAGAATAGGAAGACTTTTTTTATCGGTCTTCTTTTTTGTTTTGTTTTTTTGTGTTTCTGGTAACTCCGCTTTGGCTGCCGAAACCCAAGGCGGATTTTTTTCGGATAAAATCTGGGTTTGACACAAATTTTAGGTTCTGATAGTATAAAAATGTAAGTAGCAGGTATGGAGTTCGCGCAAGCGAACTTTCTTTGTTAAATAGACGCGATTCGAATCAGCGAATGCATTCGAATCTACGAATAAAAGAAGAGCGATTCGTAGATTTTGTAGATTCGTTTAACGTATTCGTAAATTCGAATCGGTATAAAAAATATGACTCCAAGAAAAAAGAAAATGCAAAATGACGCTGATGCGTCAGGAAGAGGGGATTTCGGTTCAGCTATCGCGCAAATCTGCGAAGAAAAAGGAATTTCCAAAGACAAGGTGATCGAAACGATTCAGTTGGCGCTGGCGGCGGCTTACAAAAAAGACTATGGCAAGAAAGGCCAGAATATTCGGGCGGAATTCAATGAAGTGTCCGGTGACACTAATTTTTTTCTGGTGAAAGAGGTGGTAGATGAAACTACCCGGGAATTTCCAGTAGAAGAACCCGCCGACGCTGAAGCTATAGCGGGCGAGGAAGAAAAAAAGGAAGGAAAGAAAGAAAAAAGAGAAGAATCTACTTTCGTTCCGGGAGATGAAGAAAAACTTCCTCGATTCAATCCGGAGCGCGATTTGACCATGGAAGAGGCAAAGAAGGTCAAAAAAGGTGCGAAAGTCGGTGATATTGTCGAAACAGAATTGGAAGCGAAAAAAGATTATGGCCGGGTAGCAGCGCAAACGGCCAAGCAGGTTATCATCCAACGTATTCGTGAAGCGGAACGCGACGCGATGTATGACGAATATAAAAACCGCGAAGGGGAAGTAGTCAGTGGTGTGGTGCAACGGGTGGAGGGTCGGAATGTTTTTGTGGATCTTGGAAAGTCAATAGGTATTCTTTTTCCTTCTGAGCAGGTGGAAAGAGAGAGTTATCGTGTTGGTCAGAGAATCAAAGTTTATGTGGCAAAAGTTGATGCCGGAACGAAAGGCCCCGGAATAACTCTTTCGCGAGTGCACCCGGAAATGATCAAAAGGCTATTCGAGTTGGAAGTGCCGGAAATTTTTGCCGGTACCGTTGAGATAAAGGCTATTGCGAGGGAGGCAGGAGAGAGAACGAAAATCGCCGTGTCTTCCAATGAAGAGGGAATCGATCCGATCGGTTCTTGTGTCGGACAAAAGGGAACACGGGTGCAGGCAGTAATCGACGAATTAGGCGGAGAAAAGATCGATATAATTCTTTGGGATGATGATATCGCTAAATTCATTTCCTCTGCCCTTTCACCGGCCAAGGTTCTGCGAGTCGATATTAGGGAAATGCAAAAGGAAGCAGTGGTGGTAGTTCCGGAAGACCAGCTTTCCCTGGCTATCGGCAAACGTGGTCAGAATGTGCGCCTAGCGGCCAAGTTAACTGGATGGAAAATTGACATTTCTGGCGTATCACCGGAGGGAGATAAGGTAGAAAAAGAGAAAAAAGAAGAAGTGAAAGAAAAAAAAGAAGATAGCGAGACTGAAGAAAAGATTGAAACTGAAGGAATTAAAGAAGATGCAAAAGAGGAGGCAAAAGAGAAAGTAGAAGAATAATTATTTTAATTTTTAAAAATATGACGACACTATTCATCCTTGGAGGGGCAGTGATGGCTATCATCTATGGCTTGGTGCTGATCGAGACAGTTCTCAAATTACCGGAGGGAAATGAGAAAATGAAAGAGATCGCCAAAGCGATCCAGGAGGGAGCCAAAGCCTATCTCAATCGCCAGTATAAAACGGTAGCAATGGTGGCAGTGATTCTTTTTGTGGTTATTGGATTTGTTCCATCTCTTGGCTGGATGACAGCTTTGGCTTTCATTATTGGCGCTTTTCTTTCCGCTCTCACAGGCTACATCGGAATGAATGTGTCAGTCAGAGCCAACGTCAGGACAACTGAAGCGGCTCGCGGCGGAATGCAAAAAGCATTGACTGTAGCTTTCCGTGGCGGTTCAGTTACCGGACTACTGGTTGTAGGTCTCGCTCTTTTGGGAACAGCCGGATTTTATTTTGTGACTAAAGACATTCATGCGCTTATCGGTTTTGGTTTTGGAGGATCTCTGATTTCCATTTTTGCGCGACTGGGTGGAGGAATTTTTACTAAAGCGGCTGACGTCGGAGCAGATCTAGTCGGAAAAGTAGAAGCGGGTATTCCGGAGGATGATCCAAGAAACCCAGCAGTGATTGCGGACAATGTTGGTGACAACGTCGGAGATTGCGCGGGAATGGCAGCTGATCTATTTGAGACATACGCCGTCACTTCCATCGCTACTATGATCCTGGGATCGCTTCTTTTCAAAAGCTTTCCCGACGCGGTGATTTTCCCCCTTGTTCTTGGCGCAATTTCCATCGTTACTTCGATCATCGGAACATTTTTTGTGAAACTGGGAAAGACGCAAAATATTATGGGAGCATTATATAAGGGACTGATCGTCTCTGGAGTTTTGGCGGCCATTCTTTTTTACCCAGCGACGCAATACATTATGGGAGGAAACGGAATTTATTCTGTAATGAGCCTATATCTCGCATCTCTTATTGGTCTTCTCGTGACCGCGGCTATGGTAGTTATCACTGAATATTATACTTCTACAAGCTATCAACCAGTGAAGGATATCGCCAAAGCTTCTGAAACTGGACACGGCACCAATGTCATTGCAGGACTAGCCGTATCAATGAAATCAACTGCTTGGCCGGTCATCGTCATTGTGGCGGCCATTCTTGGCGCCTTCGAGCTCGCTGGAATATATGGCGTGGCAATTGCTGCTATGTCTATGCTTTCTATGGCGGGAATAATTGTGGCTATCGATTCTTACGGACCGATTACTGATAACGCTGGTGGAATTGCGGAAATGGCGGAACTGGGAGATGATGTTCGAAATATCACTGATCCACTGGACGCTGTTGGTAACACGACAAAAGCGGTGACTAAGGGTTATGCTATCGGCAGTGCGGCTCTGGCAGCACTTGTACTATTCGCCGACTTCACTCATTCCATTCCGGACACTTTTCAGTTTATGATAAATGATCCGCGGGTTCTTGCTGGACTTTTCATCGGCGGCCTCTTGCCATACTATTTTGGCGCGCTTTCTATGCAAGCGGTGGGTCGCGCTGCAGGTGCAGTTGTTGAAGACGTGAGAAATCAGTTTAGAAATAATCCAGGAATTATGGCGGGAACATCAAAACCAGACTATGGTTCAACTGTGGACATCGTAACGAAAGCCGCCATCAAGGAAATGATTTTCCCGGCTCTTATTCCAGTTCTAGCTCCAATCCTCGTTGGATTTATTCTCGGAGTTCACGCATTGGGCGGACTGCTTGTTGGTTCGATTGTCACTGGAATTTTTGTGGCCGTTTCCATGACTTCTGGCGGTGGCGCTTGGGACAATGCCAAAAAATATATCGAGTCAGGAAATTATGGTGGTAAGGGTTCATTTGCTCATCAAGCCGCGGTAACCGGCGATACGGTCGGCGATCCATACAAGGACACAGCCGGTCCAGCCATCAATCCGATGATAAAAATTCTGAATATTGTCGCGTTACTCATTGTTGGAATGTTGATATAATATCGCTCGAATATATTTTTATTTTTTGCGGTGGGTTCTTCCGAACTTTTTGTATAAACGCCAAAGTGAAGAACCATGCAAAAAATAAAAAATATTCTCGCTCTTAATTTGCTTTTGAAAAATTATCATGACTGACATAAAGAAACTGCCAAAATCTCAAATCGAATTTGAACTGACTGTAGAATGGAAAAACTGGGAAAAATATTTGGACGAAGCGGCCAATGAAGCTAGCGAAGAAATTAAGATTCCAGGATTCCGTCCGGGAAAAGCTCCGCGAAATCTGGTAGAGCAAAAAGTAGGAAAAGCTGTTTTACTCAATAATGCCGCGGAAAAAGCGGTGAAGAAAAGCTATGTCAATTTTGTTTTAGAGTTGGCCAAAAAAGATAATTTGGAAGTGATCGGCAGTCCTAAGGTGGAAATCGTGGAAATTGCTGAAGGCAAGGATCTAAAATTTAAGGCGACCGTTTCTGTTATGCCGGAGATCAAAATTGACGAGAAATATAAAAAAGAGATCAAAAAAATAAACAAGGATTACAAAAACAAACCGAACGAGGTGAAAGACGATGATGTTGATTTGGAAATAGAGAAACTGGCTAATTCGCGTGTAAAACTAGTGACCGTTCTTCGCGAAGCGAGAAAAAACGACAGTGTGGAAATTGATTTTGATGTTTTGCGCGATGGCGTGCCTATAGAAAACGGATCAAGTAAAAACCATCCCTTGGTTTTGGGTCGCGGAGTTTTCATCCCTGGATTTGAAGAGAATCTAATCGGAATGAAAGAGGGTGAGGAGAAAACGTTTGAACTTAATTTTCCAGAAAGTTATCATAAAAAAGATCTAGCTGGAAAACCAGCGGCTTTCAAGGTGAAAGTAAATTTGGTTCAGGAGAGGCAAACTCCGGAGATAAATGACGAATTCGTGAAATCTCTTGGAAAATTTGAAACTTTGGAAGAACTCAAAAAAAGCGTGCGAGAAGGCCTGGAACATGAACAAGGACATGCTCAAAAGGATAAAAAGCGGGAAGAATATATCGAAGCGATCATAAAAAGTTCCAAAGTAGAACTGCCGGAAATCCTGGTGCACGAAGAGACGCACAAGATGCTTGATGAATTTGGGTATCAGACTGAAATGATGGGAATGACAATTGACGCTTATCTTGATAAGATAGGAAAAAAGAAATCAGAACTCGAAAAAGACTGGGAACCGCAGGCGACTAAGCGTGTGATTTCGGCCCTGGCGTTGAAAGAAATTGCCAAGGCAGAGGAAATAAAGGTTGAAGCGACTGAAGTCGAAGCGGAAATGAATAAAACCATGGCGTACTACAAAAACGTCAAGGATATGGAGAAGAATATCGATATGGAACGGTTGTATAATTATAGTAAGAATGTGCTGGAAAACGAAAAAACTTTTGAATTTTTTGAAAAATTATAGTTTTTCAAGAAGAAATTTTTAGTTCGAAATTTTTAATTTTTAATAAATTTGTAATTTAGAATTTTTTAAATTTAAAATTCAATAAAAATTTCAAATTAAAAATTTGACTCAAATCTATGTCAAAAAACACAACCAACCAATATCTCATACCAACTGTTATCGAAAAAACCTCATATGGTGAGCGGGCTTATGACATCTATTCACGTCTTTTGAAAGACCGAATAATTTTTTTAGGCGGAGAGATCCATGACGGAATGGCTAATGCCATCATCGCCCAACTTTTATTTCTGGATAACCAAAATTCCAAGGAAGATATCAAGCTCTACATCAATTCTCCCGGAGGACAGGTAACGGCGGCACTGGCAATTTACGACACGATGCAATTTGTCAAAGCTAATGTTTCAACGATCTGCGTGGGAATAGCGGCATCAGCCGCGGCTCTACTTCTAGCTGCCGGTGCAAAGGGAAAGAGGATAATCCTTCCTAATGGCGAAGTGCTCATTCATCAAGTGATGGGTGGAACCCAAGGACAAGCGTCAGACATAGACATCCACGCGCGGCATATTTTGAAAATGCGAGAAAGACTGAATGAAATTATGGCGCGTCATACCGGACAAGATCTCTCTCGCGTCGCTCGCGACACCGACCGCGATTACTTCATGAGCGCGGAAGAAGCGAAAAAGTATGGAATAGTGGATAAAATTATAAAATAATAAACAAAAAAATGAAATCAGAACTAGCGCGTTTTCATAATCAAAAGGATAATGATTTCGATCCGGAAACCATGGTTGTTTATGAACCAGGGATAAAAAAACACGACAAAAAAATAATTGAGCGGGAACGGGAAAATAAAAATCAGGAGACGAGAGGAAATCTAGAAACAGAAAAGCATCTGAAATATATAGTGGAGCTGATTAATAATATTTCTCCCGACAAACTTTATGAAAAAGACATCCAGCAGGCAAAACTTCTGGAACAAAAACAACTGCAGGCGAAGAAATTAATAATAAATGCCCTGAGAAGTGTCGAAGAATATATGAGTTCGATAAAAATGTTGGACAGTACTAAACTATCGAGAGAATCAGTGTCTCAAGATAATTACCTGAAGGATCTGGAAAATTCTGACAGGGCAAGGACGATAAAGCACAACGCTTTGATATCTGATATAAACATAGCCAACCGATTTATTCTGAATAATTTCGGCAACATGGAAGAGGAAAATATTGAAGAATGGGAAGAAAAAGAGGAAGAAGGCGGAAGAAAAGTTTTGTATGCCAAGAGAATCGATTTTCCCAGGAATATTATTTGTACTGACAGAGTGAATATGGAAGATCGAAAACAAATAGCTGATTGGGCGATAGAAATCTATAAATCACTTTCGGAATTAAAAAAAGAGCTTTCCCAATAGTTCGGAAAAGCCCGGTTCGCGATTTTCGGCCTCATAGAGACCTCTCTACTTGAAAAATGTGGAGAGGTCTTATAATTTGGTTGAAAAGATCGTTGTTATTGTCGGGAACTTCGGAGATCCTAGCATCTTTCAGAAGTGCTCGAATTCGGTTACAAAACCCATTGATTTCAGGTGTGTCAGCCTCCTCAAAAAACAGATTTTTGACATTGGTTCTGAAAACCATTTTTACTGTCATTTGAGCCAGATTTCGAATTTCCCCGAATTCGGGGAGGGTCGCCAGCTGTTCGACGAGGTTCATTTTAATCTCCTTCTTTGCCAATCGCGGAAATATAATATAGCACTCAATTAATAATAAGTCAACAAAAAAATTCCCTCTGTTATTTGAAAGATAAAAGTGAACAGTTTTAGCGAAATTTTCAAGTTAAAAGTGAACACTTTGCCGGAGTAGCGATTTTTGATAGGATTTAAGGTTTAATCAATTAACCTTAAGTCCTATGTCGAA
>JBAZUU010000002.1:0-214418 GCA_041661275.1 Parcubacteria group bacterium
GGAAGTGAGAATGCTGGAACGAGTAACCGCAATGTGAGTGAGATCCTCACACACCGAAAGTCTAAGGTTTCCTGGGCAATGGTGATCATCCCAGGGTTAGCCGGGCCTAAGGCGAGGCCGAAAGGCGTAGTCGATGGACATATGGTTAATATTCCATAGCTTTTGTCAGTTTATAAATGAGGTGACGCATCTTAGTAGTCTCTGCGGATTATTGGATTTCCGTAGGAATATTGAGAACGTGCGATAGGAAAATCCGTCGCATATAATTCAAGATATTTCTCGAATCCCGCCTCGGCGGGAAAAGAGAGATGAGCAAGGTGCCGGGAAAACCCTCTATACAGTGTTTCGCACCGGGAGTTTTAAAATTCAAAATTTAAACAATAAACTTCCCCGCAGCAAGCTGACGGGGTATTAAGGTCATTTTTTATATTCTTACGCAGCAAGCTACGGGGAATATGACCCTAATAATTATTTAAAATTGTTTAAAAATTAAAAATTGAAAATTAAAAATTCCAGTGCGAAGCACTGGTCTGATGAAATCCGTACTAAAACCGACACAGGTAGACTGGGCGAGTAGCCTAAGGTGAACGAGTGAACCTTCGTTAAGGAACTCGGCAAAACAGCGTCCGTAACTTAGGGATATGGACTACCGGTGCTTCGCACCGGACCGCGGATAAAACGCCGATGGGAACGCGGATTTTACGCTGATATTTCAGCGTTTAATCTGCGTAACTATCCGCGTCAAATCAGCGTTCCGATGCGTAGCATCGGTTGCAACAAAAGACACCAAGCGACTGTTTATCAAAAACACAGCTCTCTGCTAACCCGTAAGGGGATGTATAGGGGGTGACGCCTGACCAGTGCTGGAACGTTAACGGGAGCGGTTCACGCCAATCCCCGAAGCGCCAGTGAACGTCAGCGATAACTATAATCGTTCTAAGGTTCTGAAATTTTTATTCATAAAGATTTCAGAAGGACTGGGACGATTATGGTGAAGATTATAATGATAAACTAAAATAATGCTGCCTCATTTTGCAGTAATGCAAAATTGGTCTAAAAAACATGGCTATATGCTGGGAAGCTCTACTTTGAGAGTGATCAGCAGGGAAGTCATTCTCCTAACATCCGATGTTAGGAAAGATATGTGATGACCCCTCAGATACCACACGCCGTGCTCCGCCCAAATTTTCTTCGAAAAATTGTGGTGGATGAAGATATGGTACATTGTGAAGGAATCAATCAGCGAAATTCCTTGTCAGGTAATGATCGTCAGATATTTGCCTGAATGTCGCAGTAATGCGGCATAAGTAAACTGGCTAATAACGGTGAAGGCTAAATCTCCTTTGTGTTTGGAGACATGCTAATACCGTGGGAAGTCTCCGCCGGCTGGCGGATGACCCCGTAACGACTTATCCTTTTAATAAGGATAGACTTGCTTTTAATACAAGCAGGTAACACGCCAGCCCCGCCAAAGTTTTTGCTTTACAAAAATTTAGGCGGGATGAAGATATAGTCTGATTTTTCGCGAAAGCGATCAAACGAAAATGAAATTCTGACCCGCATCAAAGGCGTAACGACTTGGTGACTGTCTTAACGAAGAACTCGGTGAAATTGCTATGACGGTAAAGAAGCCGTCGACCTGCAGCTAGACGAAAAGACCCCGTGGAGCTTTACTATAGCTTGGCATTGCGTTTGAGTTTATGGTGCCTAGAATAGGTGGGAGCCTTTGAAGTGCCGATTCCGGTCGGTGTGGAGGCAACAGTGTAATACCACTCTCTGTGAGTTTAAACGCTAACCCTGGGCTGTTAGGAAATTGGAAACATTTTTTTAACTGTTCAGCTTATATGAAAAGTAATAGTATCAATAGTATCTATGATGATAGTTTATTTAAGTTGAGTTAAAAAAATGATTTTTCTAGTTTTCTACCAGTCCGGGGACAGTGCCTGGTGGGTAGTTTGACTGGGGCGGTCGCCTCCTAAATGGCAACGGAGGCGTTTACAAAGGTAGGCTAGATCCGGATGGAAATCGGATCGGTAGTGCAAACGCATAAGCCTGCTTTACTGCAAGACTCATAAGTCGATCAGTTACGAAAGTAGAAGTTAGTGAACCGACCATCGCTTGTAGGAGCGTGGAAGATCATCAGATAAAAGTTACCCCGGGGATAACAGGCTGATCCCTCCCAAGAGTCCACATCGACGGAGGGGTTTGGCACCTCGATGTCGGCTAAAATATTTAATATTAGGGTCGAACATTGTAGTAATACGGTGTAAGCAAACTGGCTAATAACGGTGAAACCCTGCTATACTATAACCCAGAATAGAAGGGCAATACCGTGGGAAGTCGATTAGTTTATACTCATGCGTTTAAGCAAAAGACAAAAAGCAATACTCGTCGGTCTTATTTTAGGCGATGGGTGTTTAGAGAAAAATGGCAACAATGTCCGTTTGAGAGTGGAGCATAGTTTGAAACAGAAAGAATATTTGCAGTGGCTTTATGAGGAATTTAAAAACATTTCTCAAAAGCCCAGGATTGTTTCAAGTAAGCACCATAAAAACGGAAAAGTCTATAAGAGACTGCATTTTTCCACCTTGTCTTTAGGATGCTTAAATATCTATTGGTCTATATTCTATAAAAACAAGCTGAAAGTGGTTCCTGATAATATTGAAAAATTATTAGAATCGCCATTAAGCTTGGCTATATGGTTTATGGATGATGGATACAAAAGGAATGATTGCAATGCTTTAAGAATCAGTTCGGATTCATTTAGCAGAAAAGATCAATTAAGGCTTGTAAAATGCTTGGAAAACCGTTTTTATGTAAAAAGTAAATTGCATAAAAAAGGAAAAAACCGGAATATTTATATTCCGGAAAAATATGCTCGAGCATTTTGTGAATTAGTTGGTTCGTACATTATTCCTTCAATGAGATATAAAATTAATTTGACCCCGTAACGACTGTGGTCTGACGTACGTCGGACCAAGATAGCGATTGAAAGTTATGGAAATGAGTCGCTATAATACGCCAGCTCCGCCAAAATTTACTTTGTAAAATTCAGGCGGATGAAGATATAGTCTATACCATTAGTAATAATGGACAAACTACGTAATTAATTATGAATTACGTGAGTAATATGCATCACATCCTGGGGCTGGAGAAGGTCCCAAGGGTTTGGCTGTTCGCCAATTAAAGTGGTACGCGAGCTGGGTTCAAACCGTCGTGAGACAGGTTGGTCTCCTATCTGCTGTAGGCGTTGTTGCTTGAAGGAAGTCTTTTCTAGTACGAGAGGACCGAAAAGAACGAACCTCTGGTGTACGAGCTGTTCCGCCAGGAGCACTGCTCGGTAGCTACGTTCGGAAGGGATAACCGCTGAAAGCATATAAGCGGGAAGCCCCTCCTAAGATAAGGCAACAGGTCTGATTTATCAGACCATGATTTCCTGGAAGATGACCAGGTTGATAGGTTTCAGGTGTAAGCCCAGTGATGGGTTTAGCCGAGAAATACTAATAAATCAAAAATTATCTCTCTTAATAGCCGCAGATTAAACGCGGATTGGTACGCGGATAAAGCGCTGATTTATTTCGGCGTCAAATCAGCGTAACTGTCAGCGTAAAATCAGCGGCGTATCGATTAGCAGTCAGTAGTTGCGAAATTTGTTAAATGATTGTATAGTAAAAAAGTATGAAGAAGAAATATAAGAATAGCTTGAGATTCATTGCGATGTTTTTTGCGGTCATTATGGTTACGATAGTATCGTTTTTGTTTTTTTCACCAGTTATTAACGCATTTTAAAGAGAGTATTATTTTGGTGGTTCTAGCGAAGTGGTCACACCCGATCCCATCCCGAACTCGGTCGTTAAGCACTTCAGCGCTGATGGTACCCGTTTGTTCGGGGAGAGTAAGTCGCCGCCAGAATAATGCTCTTTTTTTGTTGCCAACTTTCCTAAAACCAGGTTTTAGGATAAAATATAACTATGAGGAAAATAGAACTTGCCAATGAAGAATATTATCATATTTATAATCGCGGAATTGAAAAGCGCGAAGTTTTCTTAAATACTAGAGACTATGAGCGGTTTTTATTATCAATGAATTTGCTGAATGATGAAAATGATGGGCTAATGGTTAGCTGGAGGGATTATAAAAAAAGTCATCTGGAAGCCTATTTAGCCGATTTCCTAAAACTTGGTTTTAGGAAACGGGATCCATTAGTGGAAATTATCGCGTATTGCTTAAATCCAAATCACTACCATCTTATCTTGAAGCAGGTTGCTGATAAGGGCATTGAGAAATTTATGCATAAGATTGGTATTAGCCACACAAAATACTTTAATAAAAAGAATAAAAGAAACGGCTATCTTTTTCAGGGTGTTTTCCAATCAGTGCATATCGATTCGAATGAATATCTTTTGTATCTTTCCGCTTATGTGAATATGAATAATTTTATTCACGGATATAATAACAAGAGTGGCTGGCCGCATTCAAGCCTGGCAGATTATCTGGGTCAAAGAAAAAGCGAGTTTATTAATATTGATACTGTCGCAAAGCAATTTAATAATCCAAAGGAGTACGAAAAATTTGCCAAAAACAACGCGCTGTATATGAGAGAAAAAAAGGAACTGGAAAAATACTTATTAGAAGAATGAGACTTTCCTAAAACCGGGTTTTAGGAAAGGTTTTGGGGTAAAAACTTTCAAAAAACATGAAAATACCTAAATCTTCATTAGAAATAACACCCGAGTGGTTGAATGATGTGCTTCATTCAGTTTCCAGTGGTGAAATTACTTCTATTGAAATAGATAAAAACTTCGGGCCATGGAGTTTACTGGGAAAAGCTGTCAGAGTGAAAATTAATTATGCGAAAAAAGAAGTTGAGCCAAAATCAGTAATTGTGAAATTTCAAGTTAGCTGTTCCAATCCAAAAAGGGAGGGGGAAATTTATCATCTATTATCGGAATCAAAAGTACCTTTCATACCAAAATTATTTGGAGTGTTTGGTGATGGGAATTTAGTTTTGGAGGATATGACTCCCACTCATTCCGTGGACTATAATAACTTTACTATCGATCAGGTGCGGAATGTGATCTCGATACTTGCCGACGTCAATGGTAGATTTTGTGAAGATTCTCGTGTTCCGAAAGAAGATCGAAGTCATTTTGTTAATTCAATTAACATCAACATGAAACAGGGCTGGGATATTTTTAAGGACAGATATAAAAATCAACTGGGAAAAGAAAGTGCCGATTTTGAGTGGATGTGGAAAAATGCAGAAATTGTTTCAAGTCAATACAATTCAGGTCCAACTATTTTGAGTCACGGAGATGTAAACAGATCAAATCTGCTTTTCCCGAAAGATAGAAGCGACAAAGTGATATTAATCGACTGGCAGCTTTCAGGACACAAGGTGCTTTCTTTTGATCTATCGTATTTCTTGGTGAAAGTTCTAACTGTCGAGCAAAGACGAGAGTATGAGGACTTATTGCTAAAGGAATACTACGACTTACTGCCAGAGCAGATACAAAATAGTTTTCCATTTGACCGCATGGTCTTGCATTACCGAGCTTGCGTAACAAGATCAATGTTGAGTGCCGTGACTCGGCTAGGACAAAAGTTTGATAGCCAGCCAAAACGTTTTGAAACTGCAGATAGGCTAGCCACTCGGGTAATTGAAGCGGTGAGAGATCTTAAGCCTATTGAGGCAATTGAAGAATTGAAAAAACGTAGATAAAATTTATAACATAATTAGAAATGAATCAAATCGAACAAGTCAAAAAAGAAAGCATTGAAGAGTTTAGCTCTGATAATACCCAAGAGCAATACTCAAAGATTGCTGAAAAAGGACTTTGGGAAAGCGAGGAAATACTGATAAATAAATTCTTTAAGCCAAGCTCCAATATTCTTGATATTGGTTGCGGTTCAGGTAGGACTACTTTTCCGCTTTATGAGATGGGATATAAAGTAATAGGAGTTGACATAACTCCTGTAATGGTTGAAATCGCTAAAAAAGTTGCTTCAGATAAAGGAGCGAATATAAGCTTTCTGCTCGGAGACGCTACGAAACTGGATTTCGAGGATAATCATTTTGACGGAGCGATTTTTGCCAATAATGGTTGGGTGCAAATACCTGGAAAAGAAAATCGCCAAAAAGCATTAAATGAAATTTATCGGGTTTTGAAACCAGGTAGCTATTTTATCCTCACTGCTCACCAAAGATATTATTCGGGCAGTTATTTATTCCTATGGATAAAGAATTGGATAAAATTTTATATGTTAAAACCTCTCGGATTTAATATGAAAGAAATTGATTTTGGAGATTACTTTTTTGAGCGGAATTATAAAATAAACAATAAGGCGCCAAAACAATTTATTCATTGCACGAGCCAAAAAGAAATGGAAGAACAGATTGCAAAATCTGGTTTTAAGTTGGAAATGAGAAAGAAGATGGGAGAATTATCCGAGCAGGATGCCCAATATCTGAGGGGGTCGTTATCGAAAGATTTCAATTCATTCAAATCGCCCATTTTTTATATTTGTGCGAAATAAACTTGTAAGCTTTCCTAAAACCAGGTTTTAGGATTTTGTTTTAACATTTTTCACCGGATGTGATACAATCAATTTATGGAACCTAAGCAAAAAAGAATCCTAATAGTTATCATATATCTTACCGTTTTTGTCGCTTTTTCCTTGTTTATTTATTGGAAAATAAAACCGGAAGAAACCTGTGTCGATAAGATCAAAAATCAAAACGAAGAAGATATCGATTGTGGGGGAGTTTGTGCCGCGTGTAAAAAAATAGAAGCTCTGCCTCTGGAAATTAAGGAATCCGGAGTTGTAGCCGGAGGAGTGGCCGGGGAGTATGATTTTTATGCCGCTGTCAATAATCCTAATAATCTTTTTGGCAGTAGTAAACTTCACTATAAAATAACCCTGAAAGATTCGGCGGGAAACGTCCTGTCCCAAAGAGAAGGAGACAATTATATCCTCCCCGGTGAGAAAAAATATATCGTGGAAACCGGATTTAAATCTGAAACTGCTCCGGCTTCAACTGATTTTTCGATAACCTCCGTTGATTGGAGCCAGTTTGGCGAATACAAAAAACCGGAGATCGAGATCGTTAATAAGAATTACAATGAAATATCATCAGGAGTCGGGTTTGCTGAAGCCAAGGGACTTTTGAAGAATAGAAGTCCGTATGATTTCGATATTATAAAAATAGAAGTAATTCTGAAAGACGCGGGAAACAAGGTAGTAGCTCTCAATTCTACCAGCATGAGAACGGTCAAGTCAGGCGAGGAAAGGGATTTTCGCGCCTTCTGGCCGACCAGGTTTCCAGGGAACGTTCAAAATATGGAAGCTCAAGTAGAAGTCAATGTTTTTGACTCGGATACTTTCATGAAGCGGAACTATCAGACTCACAAATTCCAGGAATATTTGCAATAAATTTACTTCATAAAATAAAAACATAAATTATTCTCTGGAGGTTCGGCCTCCATTATGGAGGCCGAACCTCCATCTTTATTTGTTTCATAAACAATAAAAAATGTACAAATTTTCCAAACTTGATTGGGTGATGATAATGGCGGTCGGGATGCTTGTTGCTTTTGGCCTGGCCGCCCTTTGGAGCATATCTTTTGAAGGGGCTAGTTTTGCCGGTGCTAATTTTCAAAAACAGATTATTTCTCTCATCATAGGCGTTGCAGCCATGTTTTTTTTGGCTTTTTATGATTATCGTGTCCTCAACTCGGCTAGTACCAAGATGTATTTTGCCCTTCTGGGGCTTCTTCTTCTGGTCATCTTTTTCGGAACGACCGTCCGGGGAACGACCGGATGGATTGGAGTCGGAGCCTGGCGTTTTCAGCCGGTGGAAATCGCCAAGGTAATTATGGTTATTTTTCTGGCCAGTTTCCTCGCCAAGAAAAAAAACCAGTTGAGCATTGTTGTCCGTACGATTGTTTCTATAATTTTGATATTTATCCCGATCTTTCTGATTCTGAAACAGCCGGATTTTGGATCGGCAGCCATAATTTTGGGAGTATGGATAATAATGCTTCTGGTTTCCGGAATAAACAAAAAAAATCTCTTCATTCTTTTTGCCATCGGTACTCTTTCTGTCACTTCCGGGTGGTTTATGCTCAAAACCTACCAGAAAGAAAGGCTGATCAATTTTGTCAGTCCGGAACGCGATCCGCAAGGGAGCGGATATAATGTTCTTCAATCTATTGTGGCCGTTGGTTCGGGCGGACTGACCGGAAAAGGACTGGGTCACGGGTCGCAATCGCAACTCAATTTTTTGCCGGAAAAACATACTGACTTTATTTTTGCCGTCATATCGGAAGAGCTGGGTTTTCTTGGTGCGGCCATAATTTTTTTCCTTTTTGGTGTCATTTTCTACCGGATGCGCCAGATCGCCATGTCGGCTCGCGACAATTTTGGCTATCTTCTTTCCGTTGGTATTATGGCGATGATTTTCATGCAATTTTTAGTAAACATTGGTATGAATATTGGCATGATGCCGGCTACTGGTGTTCCCTTGCCGTTTTTGAGCTACGGCGGAAGTTCTTTGGTTTCAGTTTTGGCCTCCATCGGCATAATGCAAAGCGTCTATTTGCGAAGAACAGACGAGCTTGACCGATAATATTTTTTTTGTTATCATAATTAGACGCAATTTAATTTTTTATCGCTTGAGAGCTCTTGTCCTACTTGGTGGGACGGGATAGGTAGAGCGCAATATCATGACTGAAAAAGTAAATCTCAAGGCCACTAAACGCATTGAGTTTGGCCGCAAAACTAATAAAGGGAGGAAAGTTGGCCTTATCCCGGCTGTTGTTTATGGGCGGGGAATAAAGACCGAGAGTCTTTGGGTGAAAAAGCTGGATTTCGAAAGGCTTATAGCCAAGTCCGGAGAAAGCACCATGATCAGTCTTGAGATCGATGGTAAGAATAACCGCAACGTTATTATCTATGAAACACAAGAAGACCCGGTCAAGGGTAACTATACCCATATTGATTTTTTTCAGGTGAGGATGGATGAAGAAATCGAAACAGATGTAGAATTGATATACATAGGCGAAGAAGAAGCGCTGGCAGTGAAAGAACTTGGTGGAGTGCTGGTGAAAAATATGGATGCCATAACAGTCAAATGTTTGCCGGGAGACTTGCCTTCGGAAATCAATGTTAATGTCGCGACCCTGGCTACTTTTGATGATCGTATCACTATTTCCGATTTGAAAATATCAGACAAGGTGAAGGTGGACATTGATCCGGAAACGGTAGTGGCGCTCGTTTCTCCTCCTCGAAGCGAAGAAGAATTGTCTCAGTTGGAAGAGAAGGTAGTGGAAGACGTGACGAAGGTGGAAGGCGTGGTGAAAGAAGAAGCTCCGGTTGAAGGAGAACAAAAAGAGGAAAAACCGGAAGAAGCGAAAAAAGAATAAATCAGCCAAAAAGCTCCCTGAAAATGGGGGCTTTTTTTTATTCATTTTTCGGAGTATAATTGATATGAAAGTAAGAATATTTACCCCGTTGGAAATCGTGGTATTTTATGCATAATTAAAAGAGCGGGAAAAATACAAAAGATCAAAAAAATGGCAGACAATATCTCTAGCGGAATGAAGGTAAAGGACATAATGAGTACGGATGTTGTTTTTGCTATCCCTCAAAGCAGAATAGTGGAGGTAGCAGAGATAATCTTTGAACATGGTTTTCATGGCCTGCCAGTGACTGAAGATGGGAAAGTCGTCGGTATTATTACAGAAAATGACTTTTTCATAAAAGACCAAGGAACCCTTTTTTTGCCGTCATATATCAATTTTTTGAAAGAAAACCAGATCGTTGACGATCTGCCGAGTGAAAAAAAGAAGAAAATGAAAAAGCTGCTCAATCTGGAGGCGCGGGATATTATGACGGCTGATCCGATAACAGTAAATCCTGAAATGGAAGTGGAGGAACTTCTTGATCTTATCAAAAAAACGAGGTTCAACACTCTTCCGGTTACGGACAATGAAAAAAATCTTTTGGGAATAGTCACTCTGGTTGATGTTATCGGAATGGTCAAGCAAGGCCGCAAGGAAGCTGGCGCCGGAAGATCGCGAGATGTAGATGATCTGACCAGAGATGTCCATTCCTGGTGGAAAAAAACTTTCGTTTTTATCCGCAAAGTGCGGGTGCGAAGCTGGAAATTTATTTTTGCCACTGCTTTTATTGCTGGAGCAATTGCCGCTATGATCTGGATGATCTCGGTGAGAATACAGACCAAATCCGGAGCGGAAGAAAAAAGAGCCAAAATTTTTCTTACGGCCGACGACCAGGAAATTGGCGAGGAAAAATTGTTCAATGTGGATATCAATCTTGACACCGACGGACAGAAAGTCAACGTCGTGAATTCGGTCATAAATTATGACCCTCATGAATTCAAGTTGGAGATATGGGATACAGACGGCACGATCTTTTCTCCCAAAGATGATTGTCAATTTGAGAAAAAACCGTGCAAATCTGTCAAAAATGATCCGGAAAAAGGACAAATATCAATATATCTGGCCAGTCCCAACGGGGTAGCGGCAAAAAAGGAAAAAGTTGCCAATCTGGTTTTTAGAACACAAAGGAGAGCGACCAAGGGATTTCCGGTGAGTAAAGATATTAACATCGACTCTTCTTCTTCGGGAATATATGTAATAAAAAAAGGAATTTTTTCTAAAACGGCGGAAGATAATAATATTCTCTCATCTGTTTCCGGCGCCAGCATAAACGTAATCCATCCCGACGATAATCAATGAAAAAAAAGATAAGTCTGGTCATATTTATAATATTTTTTTTGGTAATCGACCTCAATATGGGCGGTGGATTTGCGCACGCCGCCGAAGATGCCGAAGATATCCAGGATAAGATCGATAAATACCAGGATAAAGCCGAGGAAGCGCAAAAACAGCTAGAATCTTCGCAAACTCAGCTTGGCAAGACCCAGGCGCAGATCGGTGTTACTCAAAATCTTATTGGAAAAACAGAAGCAGAAATGTCCCGAAAGGAAGCGGAAATAGATAATTTAGAAAAGAGGATTGCACTCAATAAAACTATCTTAGAAAGCTATATTCAGGAAGCCTATTTTTTGGATGTCGATCCCCTGACTGAATTCTTGACCAGCGATAAAAATATCAATGACGTATCGGAAAATTTCGACCAGATGGTCGGAGTAAAAGAAAAGATCCTTGCTATGCTTGACGATATAAATCAATCGAAAAATGATTTGGAAAAAGCCAGGGAAGAATTGGATAATAAAAAAGATGATCATGAAAGATTGCTTTCTCTTCAGCAAGGACAAAAAGTGGAAATAGCCGGAGATATCAAGGAAACACAAGCCACTCTTTCGGAGCTCAACGCCAAGATAAACAAATTGAAAGGCGAGTTGTCGAGCCTTTTGGGAAGCAATGTCAGTTTCAAAAATATTATGGACGCGGCCGATTTCGCGTCTAAGGGAACCGGAGTGAGAAAGGATTTTCTCTTGGGAATGCTGGTCGTTGAATCAGGCCTGGGAAAATATACCGGAGGATGCACGGCCGAGAAAAGCAATATGAGTAAAAGCCGATTAGATATCTTTAAGTCAATCTGTAAAGACTTGGGTTACGATTGGAAGAAGAAAAAAGTTTCCTGTCCGCCCAGTTCCTATAAAGGCACTGGTGGCGCGATGGGCGTGGCGCAGTTTATGTCAGATACCTGGATGGGATACAAAAGCTCCATCACCTCCAAAACTGGCAATAATCCTCCTGATCCATGGAGCTTGACGGACGGAGTGACGGCTATGGCTCTGAAACTAGCCAGAGGCGGAGCCACTTCGAAGAGCGGCGAATGTAACGCGGCCAAGCTTTATCTCTCCGGCTCTACTTCAAAAACATACGATTGGTATTGTGACCGAGTTTCTTACTGGTCAAAAAATTACGAGCAGAAATTGCAATAACCCTACGAATTTACAAAATGATACAAAAATACAAAACTTGTTTTTGTAATTTTGTAAAATTTTGTACTTTTGTAGGTTATTTGTAGGTTATTTGATTTTACCTCCACATTAATATATTATAAATATGCCCAATTTAAGGCATTGAACCTGCAATTATATGGAAAAATTCGAAATTATTGGTGGAAATAAATTAGCGGGAACCATCGAAGTCCGGGGATCGAAAAATGCCACTACGCCGATCCTGGCCGCCACTCTTTTGACCCGCGAAGAATGCATTTTGAGCAACGTTCCTCTCATTGAGGATGTTTTTAGGATGATTGAAATTTTGGAAAGTATGGGGGCGGAAATAAAGTGGCTAGGGAAAAGAAAGGTCAGCGTAAAATGTGAAAATATCGACCCGACCAAGATGGATGTGGAGAAAGTAAAAAAATTGCGCTCTTCAGTGTTGCTCTTAGGATCGCTTTCCGCCAGATTTAATAGTTTTAAACTGTATCATCCAGGCGGATGTATCATTGGCGCGCGACCCCTCGGCACTCATTTTGAGGCTCTCCGAAAGATGGGAGTGGAGATAACGCAAGACGAAAAAAATTACAATATTAATATATCTGAGCGAAAAGCGACAAAGGTTGTTTTAAAAGAGATGTCCGTGACAGCTACGGAAAACGTAATGATGTTGGCTGCGGGAATTCCGGAAAAAACCATCCTTCGCGTAGCTGCCACAGAACCGCATGTCCAGGATTTAGGGAAATTTTTGACGCAAATGGGAGCAAAAATAAAAGGACTGGGGACGCATAGTATGGAAATTACTGGAGCAAATATTTTGTATGGAGCCAAGCACAAAATTATTCCTGACGCCAACGAAGCGGCAACATTCTTGATCCTCGGTGTGGCTACCAAAAGTCCGATAGTTGTCAAAAATGCGCGTGAAGATCATCTGGATTTAGTTTTGGAAAAACTGCGCGAATTCGGCGCTGATTTCAAAATTGAAAAAGATTCTATAGAAGTTATTCCTACTGAAAACCTGGTCGCGGTAACAAAAATCGATACCAGAACTTATCCTGGTGTACCGTCTGATGTCCAGGCGCCTTTTGGCGTTCTGGCCACGCAAGCAGAAGGGAAGACGCTAGTCCATGATTCGCTTTATGAGAGCCGGTTCAATTATGTGGCGGAACTTCAAAAAATGGGAGCCAAAGCAGAAATTCTAGATCCACACAGGGTAGAAATTACGGGTCCGTCAAAACTTACCGGTACGGAAATTACCAGTTTTGATCTTCGCGCCGGCGTTTCTCTCATCATTGCCGCTCTTCTGGCTGAAGGAAAGACGATTATAAATGAAATTTATCAGGTGGATAGGGGATATGAACAGATAGAGAAGCGTTTAAAAAAATTAGGAGCGAAGATAAAAAGAATAAAATCCTAACATTCGATGTTAGGAGAAAATATTTATGAAAAAACTAAGACCAGGGCATGATTATATTGGAGTCGGAGGGGGAATTTTGATTTTTAACAAAAAGAAAGAGCTCTTGCTCATAAAAAGAGGGAAGAATCAGAAAAACGAAACTGGATTTTGGCAGAAGCCGGGCGGGGAAGTGGATTATGGCGAAAAGGTTATTGCTTCGATGAAACGGGAGGTAAAAGAGGAAGCTGGTATCACTGTTGATGTTTGGGGATATCTTCCACATACGGATCATATAATCAAAAAGGAAAATCAGCACTGGGTGGCTTTCAACTATCTCGCTAATCTGAAATCCGGAACGGCCAAAGTTATGGAGCCGCATAAACATGACGCAGTTGAATGGTTTTCGCTGAATAATCTACCTCGAAAAATCAATCAGACAACCAGAGAATCGGTGCGGAATTATTTAGCGGGGAAGTATATAAAAATAAAATAAAAAAAGCTGCCAATTCTCGAGAAGAGAACGGCAGCTTGGGCGGATTTCCGCGAGGAAAGAACGGGGTGGTTCAAGTTAGGAGACATTGAACCGACAAAGGAACGGAGATAAGTTCAGGTCAAGGGGTATTGAGCCAACAGCCCAATGTCATGAAAAGAGATAACGCCCCAATTATGATGCAGGCAGCGCCTAATGCGATACTCGCAGCGTTACTTGTGTTTGGGGTAGGCTCAGGGAGAAGCACCGATAGAATTATTACTCCAGCTACTACAAGGGCAACTCCTGCGATTGCTAACATTTTTACTAGCATTTCTGGTGTGACTGTCATACGACATCTCCTTTTTAGAAGAACAGTGTTGCAGGTTAGGTTTAATATTTGCAATAGTTAATGGCTATGCTTGAATTCCATTTTGCAACCGTTAATTATATCACATTCCAGCCCAAAAATAAAGCCCTTGAATGCTGATTACTGGATTTTGGCTAAAATAAGCCGAAAGTGGGGATTAGTATTTAAGAAAGAAAAAAGGTATCCTTCTCTCCCTTTGGGAGAGATGTCACGATTCTTATCGTGACAGAGAGGGTGCTTGGTAAGACGGAAGAATTATATATTTTAGTGAATTTAATTAAGAGCCCTCTCCTGTCAGCTAAATTTTTAAGAAAAAATTTGGCTGACATCCTCTCCCAAGGGGAGAGGAGGAAGACGCGAGATAAAAATTTTCCAATATGTGGGTACGAAAAATCGGAATCGATCTCGGCACAGCTAATATCCTAGTCTTTGTTCCAGGCAAAGGCGTTGTTTCCAATGAGCCGTCGGTGGTAGCTGTTTCGCTTTTGGAAAATAGGGTTTTGGCTGTGGGAAATGAAGCCAGAGAAATGTTAGGACGCACGCCTGATACTATCCAAGCCAGCCGGCCGATGAAAGACGGTGTCATTGCTGATTACAGAATTACAGAAGCGATGCTCAAATATTTTATCAATAAGGTCAGTGGAAAATTTAGGTTCATCCGGCCGGAAGTGATGATTTCCATTCCGGTGGGTGTCACTTCAACTGAAAGAAGGGCAGTGATTGATGCGGCAGTGCGGGCAGGAGCAAAAGCGGCCTATGTTGTTCGTGAGCCGGTTCTGGCAGCCATTGGTGCCGGCATTCCCATAAACTCTGCTGCGGGAAATATGATCATTGACATCGGTGGAGGAACCTCGGAAGTGGCAGTGATTTCTTTGGGTGGAGTTGTGGCCGCCCATAGCGCTCGAGTTGGTGGAAATAAGATTGATCAAGCGATTGCTGATTATATTAAGCGGAAATATTCTCTGGCCATCGGCGACCGGACGGCTGAAGAAGTAAAAAAGAAAATCGGTTCGGCCATGCCATTGGTCAAGGAAGATTATATGGATGTTCGCGGACGTGATCTTACAGGCGGGCTGCCAAAAACTGTTCGTATATCATCTAATGAAGTAACGGAGGCCATTCAGGACGAACTCAGGGAAATCATCAATGCGATCAAAAAAGTACTCCAGGAAACTCCGCCGGAACTGGCAGCGGACATTATGGATAAGGGCATGGTGCTTTCCGGCGGCGGGGCCCTTCTTCGCAATATCGACCAGCTTATCACTAAAACCATCGGTGTCCCAACCTATGTGGCGGACGATGCTCTCTTTTGTGTCATTAAGGGAATAGGAATGGCTTTGGATAATCTTGATGTTTATAAGAGGACGATAATGCTATCGAAATAATTTTTCCTTATGCCGTCATCCTGAGCTCGAGCGGAGCGAAGAGCGAAGGATCTACTCTATGCTATTTATAGTTTTATTATAAAAACAAAACTTGTGGTAACTTTTTATAGATCCTTCGTCCGGCTTTAGCCGTCCTCAGGATGACGGAACTTTTATGAAGATAGGCATTGACGCCTCCCGTGCATTTTCACTTCAGCGCACTGGTATTGAAGAATATTCTTACCAGGTTATAAAGCATTTACGGAAAGAACTTCAAAATGAGGAAGTTTTTTTGTATGTTCGAAAAGGCCAAAAAATAGATTTTGAATTACCAGCCAATTGGAAGATAAAAACTATCAACATGCCGAGATTATGGACGCAGTTAGGGCTTTCTCTTGAAATGTTATTTCATCCGGCCGACGTTCTTTTCATTCCGGCACATGTCGTGCCGATAATCCACCCTAAAAACACCATCGTCACCGTTCACGGATTGGAATTTGAGATCTTTCCGGAAGGATACTCGTTTTGGGCGCGCCTTTATATGCGCTGGTCTATTAAAATGTCATGCAAATGGGCGAAAAAAATTATTGTTGTGTCGGAAAATACGAAGAAGGATTTGATGAAATTATATGATGTGCCGGAAGGAAAAATTGAGGTGATTTATGAAGGGGTAGGAAATTCCTCCTCTCCCTTTGGGAGAGGATGTCCCGTCTTCGGGACAGGAGAGGGTTCTAGCTTAAATTCAAAAAATTCTACTATTTCACAAAGCACCCTCATCCGGCCTTCGGCCACCTTCTCCCGGGGGGAGAAGGGGATATTTTTAAAGCCATACCTATTATTTATCGGCAGATTAGAAAAAAGAAAAAATATAGAAGGAATAATTGATGCGTATAAAATATTAATTGAAAAATATAAAATACCTCACAGTCTGGTTTTGGCTGGTGCTCCGGGATATGGCTATGATGTTTTAAAATTAAAAATTCAAAATTATTTCAAAATTCAAAATTCAAAATTTAAAATTATCGAACCTGGCTTTGTCGACGAAGCCACAAAGCAAGAATTATTAAAAAATGCCGACATATTCTTATTCCCGACATTTTACGAAGGCTTTGGTCTGCCGGTTCTCGAAGCGCAAAGCGTTGGCGTACCAGTCGTGTGTTCCAACACCTCATCTCTTCCAGAAATAATCACTTCCAAGGTTCAACCTTGGAATCAAAATATCCTAGAGCTTAGCTCCAAGAGTGAATTGTCGGCGGTTTTATGCGACCCCCAAAGCCCAAATTCCATCGCCGAAGCAGCTTATTCTCTCATTAGCAACCCGACACTAAAAAATGATATAATTAAAAAAGGATATGAGAATGTCAAAAGATTCAGTTGGGGAGACTGCAGTTTTCGGGTTTCTAAAATATTAACAAATGGAAATAAATAGAGATATAAAAGTAGCATTAGTTCACGACTTTTTGACCCAATACGGCGGGGCGGAGAGGGTTTTGGAAGTGCTATGCGAGATGTTTCCGGAGGCGCCGATTTATACACTGCTTTATGACAAAGAAAAAATGCGGGGGAAATTCGAGGATAAAGAGATCCATACTTCTTTTCTTCAAAAATTTCCTCGATTTTTGCGAGTCAGGTATAAGTGGCTGTTATCCTTTTTTCCGGTAGCACCGGAAACTTTTGATCTGCGGGATTATGATTTAGTAATATCAAGTACTGGCGCCTGGTCAAAAGGAATTGTGACAAGATTAAATACTATTCATATAAGTTATTTTCATAGCCCGATGCGTTTTGTCTGGGACAAGAATGAAGAATATCTGGGAGAACAGAAAAAAAATTTTATAACCAAATTCTTCGCCCGAAGGGCATTGAATTATATTCGCATCTGGGATAAGGTGGCAGCTGATCGTCCAGACTACATAATTTCTAATTCGAAGTATACGAAAGAGCGGGTGAGAAAATATTACGGGAGGGATAGCGAGGTGATTTACCCGCCCGCCATACCTCATCCGTCTCTCGACCACCTTGGTGGTCTCGAGCCACCTTCTCCTTATAAAGGAGAAGGGAATAATGAAAAATACTTTCTTGTTGTTTCCCGTCTTTCTCCATACAAAAAAATTGACTCTGTTATAGAGGCTTTCAATAAACTGGAATTACCCTTGATAATAGTGGGCGAAGGACAACGGAAAAAATATCTGAAAAAAATTGCCAATAAGAATGTGAAAATTTTAGGCTGGCAGAATGATGGTAAAATAAAAGAATTATATACGAATACCAGAGCTTTTATATTTGCCGGAGTGGATGATTTTGGTATCGCGCCAGTGGAAGCGATGAGCTATGGCGTTCCGGTCATTGCCATCCGACAGGGTGGAGTGAAGGAAATAGTCATTGAAGGGAAAACTGGGGAGTTTTTTGATGCGGCCACGCCAGAGGTGATTGCTGATGGAGTGAGGAGATTTATAGAGAATGAGGGGGATTATAATAATGAAACTATAATTGCAAGAGGCAGGGAATTTAGTAAGGAGAGATTTATAAGGGAGCTTAGTGAATATATTGACAAAATTAGATAAAATGAATATAATTGGACATAAAAAAATTGTAGACTTGCTAAACAAGAGCATTAAATCCAATGCTTTTCATCATGCCTATCTCTTTTCCGGCTCTGAACATGTCGGAAAATTTACTGTTGCTCTCGATTTTGCTAAAAATATTTTAGGCGATATAGCCGAAACTAATCCCGACTTCATCATAGTAAGACCTGAAATAGAAGAAAAAGACGGGAAGACAAGAAAAAAAGCAATCAGTGTAGAAAATATGAGAGAGTTGCAGAGGAAACTGTCTATGACACCGAACGGAAAACATAAAATCGCCATCATTGACGACGCAGAATTTTTGAATATCCAGTCGCAAAACGCCATTTTGAAAACACTGGAAGAACCGCCGAAAAATGTGATCATCATCCTGGTCACTCAAAACCAAGAAAAGCTTCTGCCAACGATTGTTTCCCGATGTGTGGTAAAAAAGTTTTATCCGGTTTCAAATGAAGAAATCTCGGAAATAATTCCGTCAACGGATCAAAGTAGGGACGAAATAATTTTTTGGTCTTTGGGACGGCCGGGACTGGCTTTAAATTATATTAATGATAAAAAAGAACTGGATGCAGCCAGAGAAACATTGGAAGATTTCAAAAAAATCATTTCGGGGTCGGTGGCTGAAAGGTTTTCTATGGCGGAAATTTGGAGCAAGGATACTCCTGCTCTCATAAAAAAACTATCGCTCTGGATGGTTTTGGTGAGACATTCCATAATTCAAGAAGAAAATTATCTGGAAATGTCCGCGCAAAAATCATTAGCTGTTCTTGATAGGATAAGCGGGGCGATAGAGACGCTCAAAAGTACCAATGCTAACGCCCGGTTGGTTTTGGAAAACATTATGTTGGAGATATAAAAATGGCCAGGAAAATTCAGCTAAAATCCAATAAACCGAAAAGAAGAGGATTCATCAAGTTCCTTTTTTATTTATTGCTAATTTCTTTTTTGGGCGTGGTGGTTTATCTTCTTTTTTTCTCAAGATACTTAGCGGTGACAAATATTTCCGTAAACGGCCCTGAAAACATAAAAGAAGAAGATATAAAAAACGAAATTCAGTGGGAAATCCAGGGAAAATTCGGGAGGATTTTGGAAAAAAACAACTTGCTTCTCATAAAAACTTCATATTACGAGAAAGACTTGGCGGAAAAATTCAAGAAAATCGATACGGTGGAAGTGAGAAGAAAGTTTCCTTCCGGATTAATAGTGAATATCGCGGAAAAAAAATTAAAGATGATTTTCTGCGCTCGGGAAAAATGTTTCATCCTGGATAATAAGGGAAATGCGTTTGAAGAAATTGACGAAAATTCTGAAGAATATAACGCCAGCAGCCTTCCGGTTTTGAAAGATACCAGCAATCCCGAGGTCAGCCCGGGAGAGCAGATGCTCGATCCGTCATACATCGCTTTTTCCGAAAGTGTGAAAAACAAGTTGGTGCAGGAATTGGATATAAATTTAGAGAGGGAATATTCCACTCCCAACCGAATTTCCGGAGATTTGCGAGTGGTCACCAGGGAAGGCTGGAGTATTTTTCTCAATGCTGATGTCGATGCTCAAAAAGAAACGGATATGTTGAAAGCGGTTTTGGACGAAAAAATTCCCCGAGATCAACGGGGAAATTTGGAATACATCGACCTTCGTTCTGATAATAAGGTGTTTTATAAATTCAAAGACGGTTCGCCGGAAGAAGTGAAGCCGGAAGAAGAAAAAACAGCTGAAGAGCAGCCGAAGGTGGAGGAGAAGAAAAAGAAGAAGAACCACTGATTATCACTTGATTAAAATGATTTCACTGAAAGAGGCTTGGCAAATCTCCAAGCCTCTTTGGATAATTCATGTGTAATCAGGAAAATCAGTGCAAATCAGTGGTTCTGACATAATAAATGAATATAGACGTTCCCACTTGATAAACTGGTTGAATGTTGTTTTCTACAATCCAACGATAGGACTCTGCGTCCTTTTTTTCTTTGTCGTATAAACTGCCCATTAGCTGGTTGACTGAAATGGCATACCAGCCGGGCTCGATCGGACGCTTGGAATCCCACCAGTCAATCGCTCGGTCGCCAAAATAATATTTGATGTCTCCTCCGCCGAAATAGTTGACGCGGATTTTGTCGATTTCCGGGTGCTTGTTAATAAAAATTTTCAATCTCTTTATATCCTGCCCCCAATCCGCATTAGAATCGGTAACATATTTATATCCGTTTTTTGATCCGCCGGCGATCTGATTAAAATAGGACATATAACTTGGATAAGCAGACACGGTTTCAGCGATGAGAAAAACGCAAAGTAATATCACGCCCATACCCCAGGTGAACGAACCTGGTTTTTCCATATTTCTCATGTGACCAAAAATTGATTTGGCCGTGAGAATAAAAGCAAAAGGCAAAATGGGGAAAAGATGGCGAAAGCCGATATTGAGGTTTCCGGTAATGCTGATGTAGCTATAGAGAAAAATAAATCCAAATAGAGTTAGGCTGACGATGTTTTCTCTGATGTAGGTGGCAAAATATGAAAAGCGGAAATTGTGCGCCCATAATTTTATAGCGCCAAATATGGCCAAGATGAGGGCAGTCATCATCAAAAATAATGTGACGATCGGTTCTTTTAGCGCGAATACGGTCGGGAAATAGGCTGGAAAGGCTTTTCCGGAAACTTGTTGCATAAAATAAGCGCCATTACCTCCATCCACGCGGCGAAAGACATAACCGATCCCAATTCCAAATTCAGTGAGAGGTCTTGTTATGGCGTTATCATTGAGGAAATGAAGGGCTTTATTAGTGTATATATTTTTAGGATTAGTGTCGGAAGGCGAGAAATTATTATCAATCGACTGGGAAACTGTAGCTTTGGTCATGTTAAAAGTATTCGCTGCATAAGCGATCCAGACCACTAAAAGAGATATACCAAAAATTATTGCTCCTTTGCCCACATATTCCCCGAGTTTTTTAAATTTAAAAGCTATCTCCTTTTCCTCTTCTGGTCTTTGGCGAATGACTAGTGGATAAATTATGGTTATCAGTAAGAATATAGGAAGAGCCGTGAAAAAGGAAAATTTAGTTATCATCAAGAGTCCTGTGAAAATTCCGGCTGTTGTCACATTTTTCCAGGAAGGGAATTTTATAAAGCGCAGATAATAATAAAAAGCGAAAGCCATAAAAGCGGCAATCCCGAGATCGGTTGTTACAAAATGATTATGTCCCAGGATGTTCGGGTCAAAGGCGTATAAAACTAGCGCAAAAAGTCCGGCGGTGATTCCAGCCAGTTCCCGAACCCATCGGAAAATAAACCAACCTAAAAGGAGAGATAAAATTACGATAGGAATGCGCGACCAGAAAATTATTATGTCGGCATTGTTTCCAGCTTGATAGAGAAGATATCGTCCGGCTGCCCATTGTCCCTCGTCCCATTTTCCAGGCAATGTTCCTTCCCAAAATGCTTGACCGTCAGTATTAAAATTCAGATTTAAAAATAAAAGAGGCAGTCCGGCCAGATCTTTCAAGAGTGGCGGATGTTCAGGATTCAGGCGGATCTCGTGTTTAGTGACATAAGAATATGCCGCCGGAATATGCGCCGTCTCATCAAAGATCGCCCCATCGTTCCAGGCGTTGAGGATGGAGACGGTGGCCATGAAAAGCAGTATGGCGGCTATTATTAATTTATAGTGTCTTTCTAAGAAAGAGGTCATACAATTTTAAATTTAAAATTTTAAATTCAATAAAAATTTCAAATTAAAAATTAAAAATTATTTTAGTATATAATAACTCAATCCAAATCCGTCTTTTTTCTCTTCCAGTTCCAGTTCGGGAAATTTAATTTGCAGTTTGTTCAATATCTCTTCGTTATAGTCAGTTATCATTATCAGAGGATTTTTAGTAGCAGGATCTATCTGGTCAATTTCTGCGGGATAAAAATATTGCAAATTAGGACGTTCCCAGTTGAAAACCTGAATAGGAATTCTTTGCATCGATTCGATGACCACAAGGATCTCTTCTGATTCCGGTTGGCTCTTGATATAGCCGACCATATCCATAATGTTCCGGTCAAAAGATTGGGCGGTTTCCACTTTTTTGGCCCATAGCAGATGATATTTTATGCTGTTAAAAATGCCGACAAAAAGGAGAATAAAAACCAAAAGGGAGACAGTCACTTTTTTGAACAATTTGGAATAATGGTCGGATTTTATGAAAAAATATTCAAAAGTCATCGCCGCGATCAGGAAGACGACCGGCATCGTGCCAATGGCGCGAAGAGCGTGAGGATTGCCTTCGGCGGTCATAAATTCGGGAATAAGCATCACAAAAAACCAGGCCAGGAGAAATGTATAAATTTCCAGGCGATAATGCCTTTCTTTCTTATATAACCTCAAAGACCAAAGATGGATGAATTTAAGGAGAACATAGATGAAACCGAAAGTGAAGGCGACGCCGGTGATGGGATCGAGGATGGCGTATGGCGGATAATTATGGCGCCAATTCTGGTCGCCCCAAATATTATATTTCACAATGGAAAGGCCGATGCTCTTGGCAAGAGCGGAAACCAGGTGTCCCTGATTGACTTCCGGATTGAAAACCGAAACATTGGCCGTTCTTGATTGGATATATTCCGGGTGTTTATAGAAGGTATAAAGCATTGGCGCGGCCACGATGGTGGCGAAAACGACAAAAACGAAAATTTGTTTCCAATAATCGGCCAAAAATCTTTTTCTGTTGATCATCAAAGTTATCACCGCCACTACCAAAATGAGCGGGGCGATGCGAAAAGCAATATATGTATGAAGGCCAAGACCGAAAAACATTCCTCCCCAGACGAACGGCCAATAATTTTTGGTTCTGACCCCCTTCCATAAAAAGTAAAAAGCAAAAGCCAGGACGAACGGTAGCATGTTAGCCCTGAAAGCCATCCGGCTGAAATTCAAAGACCAAAAAGCGGTGGCGGAAAGAAAAGCGGCAATGAGGCCAGCGCGTCGGCTACCAAGCAGTTCCTTGGTCAAAAAAAACATGCCAAGGGCGGTGAAAGTACCAAACAGGATATTAGGAAGTTTGAGCGCCAGGACGCTTACTCCCATAAATTTGAAAAGAATAGCGTTTAGATTCATCATCAGTCCCTCGCGTCCATTATTGGCTTCATAAAACCATTGCCAGTTTCCGTTGTGAAGGGCGTCGAGAGCGTCCATAGCGTTCACCGCCTCATCCGGATATATTCCCGGCGGGGTGTTTTCGATGTTTACAATGCGCAAAAAAAACGCTACTGCCAAAATCAAAAATAGAAGAATGTATGTTTTTCTTTTTGTTGTCATATTGTCTAAATTATACCACAGAAACTTTTATCCACAATCATTCAAGTTAGAGTTTATTGCTGATTTGTTGTATAATTAAAACAGAAAATTAACGAAAACAAAAATGGCAAATCCATTTGAACCAAATAGCCCAGGAGTGGAACAGCAGGTGAATGAATTACACAGAGAGCTGTTCTTGAAAATTCATCCTGATAATTTTTCTGTAGATAAATACGGAAAGGATATTAATTCAAAGGCTGATAAACTAGCAAAAGATATCGGGCAAATAAGAGATGGGCGTCGAAAAAAGAGCACGGATACAATTGAGACCTGGGAAGAACGACTTAATGCATTGGAAGAAAAGCGAGTAGAGATTGAAGATTTGATAAAGGAAAAGGAAAAGATGGATAAAAACAAAAAAAAAGGAGCGGGGAAAGAAAAGCCAATAACTGCTAAGGAATTTAAGACCAAGTTTGATAAATATCTAAAAAACCAACATAATCTAGATAAGGAGGGAAGCACTTTTTATGCTAATGGGGATAGTTATGACGGGGATACGGTAAAAATTAAACTCATTATCAATGGCGCTATACTCGAAGAGAAGGTGCTGGATTCGGTAAAAGATTTTGAACAGCTGATAAAAGATGCTATCGAGGATAAATCAAAAACACTCAGGGAGATTTTTGAATCTGCCGATAATGTTAAAAAAGGAGAAGCAGCGCAACAAAGGAGGGGTAAGTCGGATCAAAAGGAAAAGGAGAGAAAAGAAAAATTGGAGGAAGAAAAGAAAAAAAGAGAAGAGGCAGAGCGAGAAAAGAGGAGAATTGCTTTCATGACTAACTTTAGCGCGTACTTCAGGAGACCCGTTACAGATAAGGAGGGCAATACTTTCTATATAGATACTGACGGCAAAGATATTGGCAAAATTTATAACCATATTAGCGACAAAGTAAAGATAAAAGTCGATTTAAACGACTCGGGTGTTTTTGAAGATCGTACGCTGTCATCAAATAATCTTTCGGAGCTGGTCAAAGATGTTTTTCAGGGCAAGAGGAAAACTTTGAAAGAATCACTGCTTAAAATACTAGGAGCTTCCGAGTTCTATAATGGCACTCAAAATGGTGCCAAAGAAAATGGCGGAAAGCAGGACAATGGAAATGAAAATAAGGAAAGCAAGGAAGCGCTGAAGCTTTCTGAAGAGCAAAAGGGGAAAATTGAAAGATCTCAAAAGAGCGCGGAACGTTTTTTGGCGAAAATGGAAACTTTCGATTGGAAAGGAGAGGGATATACAGAGGAAGATAAAAATAAAATGATGGCAGACATGGTTAAAAAACATCTTGAAAGCTTGATGTTTACTGATTCCCGAGAATTTAAGGATTTAGACAAAGATGCCAAAGGACAAATAGTTGAAGAGATTATTGCTAAAATAAAAAAATAAAGCTATGGCCAAAAATCCATGGGAATTTGCCCAACAAAATTCAGAAGAGGAGCGGTGTTCAGAATTTTTTCAGGAACTTCTGGGTAGGGTTGATCCTGACCATTTCCCGAAGGCGCGATATGGCGCTGATATTGGAATAGAAGCTTTCGACCTTCTTCAAAGAATTAATGAAATAAACGATGAGCCGGTTGGGTCAGGCGAAACATACAAAACCTGGGCGGAAAAACTCCAGGCATTGAAGGATCTTGAAACTGGTTTTGTCGATCCATTTCTTGCCAAAGCTGAAACTGAAGCCGAAGCAAGGGCAACAGCAAAATCTAGTACTGGAGCGTCAGGATATAATTCTGACGAAAATGACGAAGCGGCGGAGTATGAAATGGGTGATAAGATTAAAGCTGAAGAAGAAAAAGAGAAAGATAAGGAACATGACGAAGCATCTGAATACGAAATGGGCGACAAAATAAACAAAGAAAAAGAAAAGGAGGGCGATAACGTAGAAAAATTAAGAGAGGAGATGGAAAAAGCCCGGAAAGATTATCTGGAAATGGATTACAAGAAAAGATCGATGAGAAACAGAGTGCAGAAGTATTTTGGAAAGATCTTGAAAAGAAATGAAGATGTGACCAACGATCAGGACGTTGAATATATGCGGAATATCTATAAAAACAGACTGGCTGAATGGAAAGATGCTAAATTAGAGGAGGCTAAAAGAAATGGTTCTTCCAATGAAGATTTGGGACGAATTTTGAATGAAATTCTTAGAGAAACAAACGTCAATCTGGCGGAGGCGCACAATCAGGTCAAAATAGAACAACAGGACGGAAAAGTGGCTGGAGTTGTCAGGGAAAACTTGTTGAAATTCAATGATTGGTATAAAAAACAACCTTTGAAATATAAATTAGCTGTTGGCGCCGGTTTGGGAATTGCTGGTGTGTTGGCGCCCGCCTCTCTTGCTGCTGGTGTTGCCTATACCGCTCTTGGTAGAAGAATAGCTATGGGCGCCATTACCGGAACCGGAACAGCAATAGGATTGGAAAAAATGGCCCAGAGAAAAAGAGAGAAGAAGGTCGGAAAACAGGTAGCGGATTTTTCTAAAGAGTTGGAAGAAGCAGGGATGACTGAAGAAGAAAGAGAAGCTAGGGTAAATGTTTTTCTTAGCGAGGCGATCAATAATGTTGATGGTAACTTAAGAAACGCCATAAACAGAAATAGGATTAATCTTGGAGCGGGAATTTTGATCGGGTCATTTGTCAGCACCGGAGCCGCTTCTATTGTGCTTGAAAAATTAGGCATAACAGGACAAGGCGGAAAAGCGGGTGAATGGATAGGAAAAATGAAAGGTTATTTTTCAAAACATGATTTGGCGCCGATGGGCGGATCAGCGATTGGAGAAGTGGAAATTCCCGGCGGAAAAAATATTCCTACGCCGCCAGTCCAGGAAGCGCCAACTGTTCCTAAAAATATTATTCCGGAAAAACCATCTGGTTCTGGTGTCGTTCCGGAAAAACCTCCGATTAATTCGCCGGACAAGCCATTTTCAGTCGCTCCGGATGATAAGCCACAACCTCTAAAAATTACTCCTACTCCTGAAGGAAAAACTGCGCCTATCGCTCCGGAAAACAAATTAGCTGGAAAAATGCCGTTGACTCCAGAAGCGCCCAAAGGAAAACCGCTTGTTGTTGGAAAATGGGAAGTGGGAAAATTGGGTGGCAGTATTGAGGGGGAAATTAAGAAGCATCTGGAAGAACAGGGAATAAAAAAGACAGAAGCTGGGAAGCAAGCTCATCGTATTTTTATGGAGTTCAAAAAAGACCATCCGGCGCCGAAAGGGTTTTCATATAACAAAATATTGCCGGGCGCGCAAATAGAACTGGATTCCAATGGAAAGATGGTCGGATTTCACGATGGTCAGGGATCAAAGTGGCCGGGACATATTGAAAAGGGCGGAGCAGCGGATCATAGTCAGGAAGCTTCCAGAGGCGGGACAAAAATTCCGGAAGAAAGCGGAGGAAAAACTCCTGAAAAAGAAATATTGGAGAAGAATGAGGGAAATATAAAAGCCGCTGATGATTATCAATCTGATAAATCCGAAACGTACAAGCCCGCTGGTCCGAGAGAAATTAAACCGGAAAATTGGCTTCCCAGAGGCGAAGAGCCGGCCGAAATATTAGGAAGACTAAATGGCCGATTTATCAGCGAAGTTAAGAAAATGTCACTCGACAATATTGACAACTGGAATCAGATAAAAAACAGAAATGTCGAAGATGTTATTTCCTGGATCAAGAAAGACAGCCAGTTGGAACATACGAAACTGGCGAAAAAAATCCGGGATGTGATGGTCTATTATAGAAACGAATTAGGGGCCGAAGGCAATCCTAAAAAAGGAGAAACTGTCTCAAAATGGCTGGCAAGAGTCATAAGAGAGAGAGAAAGAATAATGTTAGAGTCAAAAAAGTATTCAATAGCCGCGTAAAATTATTATTAAAATAAAATTATGACTGATGAAAAAGAAATAAAATCCAGCCTCCTGGAAGAATTGGGGCTTGGCGGGCTTTCTGAAGAAAAGCAAGATGAGCTTTTGGCCAAGATGATTGAAGTGGTGATGAAAAGAATTCTTATTGAAACAATTGAAAAATTGGATGAAAAAAGCCGCGACGAATACGCGCGAATGGTTGAAACCCAGGCTGCCCCGGAAGAATTGGAGAAGTTTTTGAAAGAAAAAATTCCCGATTATGACGCGATGGTCAAAAAGATTGTTGATGATTTTAAGGAAGAAATGAAGAAATAGCGATGCGAATCTGCGAATACATGCGAATCTACGAATTGCGAACGAATATTAAATATTAATACAAATTTATCATGCCTGATGAACTAAAATCAAATCTCGAACCAGTTGATGAGGGAGAGCTTAATTTAAAAGAAAAATTTATCGGTGGGGCGCAACCGGAAAAAATAAGCGCTGACAGCATGCCCAAAAAAGAAGTTATAACCACCCCTGAAAATATTACAGAACCTGTCGCTGAAACTATGGCAGGCGAGGGAAGTGGAAAAATAGAAGGAATATTGGAAAGAAAGGAAGGGGCGATGGAAAAAGACGATGCTTATGCGAAAATCATGGCCAAAGTTTCTCCTGTCCGGCAAGTCGTACAAGATGACGAAGTGGCCGGTGATGCCCAAAGTGTCGACCAGGAAACCGATGCCGAGTCCAAGATAAGGAATCTGGTAAATTTGGCCGAAACCAAAAGCGTCGCTCACGCAGTGAGTGTGGCGAGGCATATGGAAGATAATTATGTCCTCGATGAATTTCATGACCGGCTTTTGGGCGAAGAATTGCACGACGCACTGGTGAAAAAAGGACTAATAAAAGAAGTCTGAACCACTGATTATCACTGATTTTTCTGATTACACATGAGTTTTTGGCAATATCCTGCGTTAATATCAAAACAAGTATAAAATTTTTTGTTTGCGGTAAAAATAATAAAATTAAAACACACTAGCTAATCAGTGCAATCGCGTGTTAATCACGTGAGAATCAGTGGTTCAGATATTATGCTTTTCGATTTCAGCTCACTTCTCGTAATAGTAATTTACATCGCCGCTTTGGCGGCGCTTTTGAGCGGCGCGATGCTGGTGTTTTTGAGTTTTTTCGGGTTTCGAGCTCATGTCAACCAGTCAATGAATTTGGATCTCGAAATTATCCGCGTATCGAAGCCTGAAAAGAAGGAAAATAGTATGCCTGGAGGAGGACCCCAAGTACAGCAGCAATTTTGGAAAGAAGAAATCGGCGCTATGGAACAGCTTCTGACTTCTCTTTCTTCCATCAAAGACGCGCGCGGAATCGTGGCCAGAATTCTCTATGGTTCGCCCTGCATATCTTTTGAAATCGCCAACAGCGCTAAAAGCGAGGAAATAATCTTCTATACGGCCGTTCCAAAAAAATTCAGAGAATCCGTGGAAAAACAAATCCACAGCTTTTTTCCTAATGCCGTTTTGGAAAAAGCGGCTGACTATAATATTTTTTTCCCGGGTTCTGTTACTTCTGCGTCGATTTTGAAACTGAAAAATAAATATACCTTGCCAGTCAAAACTTATGAAATGATGGAAATCGATCCGCTAAATGCTATTTCTACGGCGCTGTCCAAACTGGAAACGGTGAAAGAAGGCGCGGCTATCCAATTGGTTTTGAAACCGGCGGGAATAAAATGGCGGACACATGGCAAAAGGGTCGCTCATAAAATGCAACAGGGGAAAAGGCTTCATGAGGCGCAAAGAGGGGTGATATCCCAGGCGGGCGTTGGTTTGGGAACTGGATTAATTGACGCAGTGACGGCCAAAAAAGAATCGACTCCGTCTGAACCGAAACCGGTCAGTCTGACGCCGGAAGAACAGGAGTTGGTCAAAAGCATTGAAAATAAATCTTCCAAGACTGGGTTCAGAGTCAATATCCGCTTGGTGGCTTCAGCGGCCACGATCGAGCGATCGCAAATGATCCTGGGGCAAATGGAAAACGCTTTTTCTCAATATGAAAATGGAAGCATTAATTGTTTTCAGGCCAAAAGGATAAGCAAAAAAGATATTTCTTTCAATTATATTTTCCGTAATTTTGTTTCAGAAGAAGCGGTAATTCTCAACAACGAAGAAATTGCCAGTATTTTTCACTTGCCGATTTCGGTTACTGAAGCGCCTAATATAAAATGGTTGAAATCCAATGCCGCGCAACCGCCGATCGATATTCCAAAAGAGGGAATAATTCTGGGATTCAACGAATATCGCGGCGAAAAAACCACTATCAGAATTTCTGATTCCGACAGACGTCGGCATCTCTATACTATCGGTCAGACCGGCGTGGGAAAATCCAATTTTTTGCAAGAGATGGCCAAGCAAGACGCGAGGGAAGGGAAAGGCTTTTGCTTTATTGATCCGCATGGCGATGCTATCGAAGATATTTTGACTTCCATTCCCAAGGAACGGGCGGAAGACGTCATTGTTTTCGATCCTTCCGACACCGAGCGGCCTTTCGGACTTAATATGATGGAATATGATCCGGTGCGTCCCGAGCAAAAAACCTTTGTTATTAATGAATTGATTGGAATTTTCGACCAGCTCTATGATTTGAAGCAGACTGGCGGGCCGATGTTTGAACAATATATGCGCAATGCCATGTTGCTTATCATGGAAGATCCGGATTCCGGAAACACGCTTATGGAAATTCCCAAAGTGCTGGCCGATGAAAATTTTCGAGCCATGAAACTATCCAAATGCCAAAATCCGATTGTGGTTGATTTTTGGACAAAGGAAGCAGAAAAAGCCGGTGGAGAAGCGGCTCTGGCTAATATGGTGCCATATATCACCTCGAAACTGACCACCTTCATCTCCAACGACGTTATGCGACCGATCATCGCCCAGCAAAAAAGCACCATCAATTTCCGCGATGTGATGGACAATAAAAAAATACTCTTGGTCAATCTATCCAAAGGAAAATTGGGCGAGATCAATTCAAGGCTTCTCGGAATGGTCATTGTCGGAAAAATTTTGATGAACGCTCTATCGCGCACCGATACGGCAGAAAATGAACGAGTTGATTTTTATCTCTATCTCGACGAATTTCAAAATGTGACCACCAATTCTATTTCGCAAATTTTATCTGAAGCTAGGAAATATCGCTTGTGTCTTGTTTTGGCTCATCAGTTTATCGGGCAACTCAAAGAAGAAATTTCCAAAGCCGTTTTTGGAAACGTTGGATCGATGGTGGCTTTCCGGGTGGGGCCGGAAGACGCGGAATTTGTGGAGAAAAATTTCGCTCCGGTATTTGGGAAACAAGACCTGGTCAATGTGGACAACTATCACGCGTTTGCCAGAATCCTGGTCAATAATGTTCTCACCAAGCCTTTCAATATGACCACTTTCCCGCCAACCAAGGGTGACCAGGAGCTGGCTAACGCTTTTAAAGAACTTTCCCGTCTGAAATACGGCCGGGACAAAAATATCGTCAATCGGGAAATTATGGACAGGACGAAAATTAAAATGTAATACAAAACTTGTAGAGACGCCCGACTCGGGCGTCTTTTTATAAAAGTAAGGTTTCGGAAGAAGAGTCGAGGGTTTCAAAAAAGCTTAGCTTTAGGGCAGAGTTTAAACTTTGTAAAAAGCTAAGCTTTGAGGGGGAGTCGAGGGAGTTTTTCAAAAAAAGAAGAACCGAGGCTGAGTGCAGCGTCGGTTCGAAGGGGAAAGGGGTGGTGGTGTGGTGTAAAAATATTACATTGAATATCTTTTTCGAGACAAGGTTCTGTCTCGATTTTTTTAAAACCTCGCCCGGCTGCGTAACAAGTAAAGCTGCGCGAAGGGAGGGGAACGCAGGAAACGCGAACTCCGAGCGAGGCCAGAGGGGAATTCCCTAGAGGGGTGTTTAGGGATTCCAGTATTCAGATAATTATATACCGAGATAATATCCCTGTCAACAACAAAAAACCCGTCCGGTTAAAAGGGCGGAGATAAGGTATTTTATCAAAGTTATAGCTAATTCATTCCGAAACTTCCAATCCCATTTTCGTCTGTGACATATATTTTCTGCGCGGATTCGTCAACAGCGAAATCGAAGGCCGTTCCAATTTCCGGGTGATAATATTGAGTGGCAATATTTCCGTCGGCATCAAGTTTAATGATTCTGGAATTTGTTTTATCTAAGATATATAAATTCTGGCTATCCGGCTTGGTATAGATCCGGTCGATAGAGATCGGGGTGGTCGTTTCTTCGATGGCGAAGTCCTGCTTTTTTCCGCGATAGAATTTGGAAATATTTTTGCCATCTGTCACATAAACATTTTCATTGATGGCCATATCCTTGGCGCTCGAAAGATCAGTCTTGTCTTTTAGCCAGTCGGTTTTTTCACCAAAACCGCCTTCTGCTCTCGGGTAACGATAGATTTGATTATTTTTTGCGTCCAAAAGATAACCATAGGTCAGATATGACGCGCCAGAAACAATATCAGCGCCTCCCGGTACCGAAATATTATTGTTTTGATATTTCCGGCTGACAGCATGAAGAGAAATTATTTTTCCGTCTTTGTATAGAAAAATCAAATTAAGATCATCCATGGCGAAAACAAGATCCGGATTTTGAAATTCAGAAGCAATGTCATATGTCTTATTATCTTCAAGGGCGGTAATGCTGTTTTCACCCGCGGCGAATATTTTTCCGTTGACATTGACGAGTGTTTCGAAATTTCCCGGCACTATATTATCAACTGAAGTTAACCGCGCCACATTTTTGTCATTTTCCAGAGGTGTTGGCGCGGCTGGCGTTTCAACAGCGACTGGAGTTTTTTGGCCTTTTGATCTTTCGAGAGCCTTGGCGATAAAATAGGGGACGACGACGAGAATAGCCACGACCAGCCCGGCGATTATTTTTTCCCGGCGGCTGAATCGGGCGAAAAGTTCGCGGATTTTTTCCATACTGGGCAAAAATCTTTTTGATGCGGGCTCGGGCTGATAATAATCTTGCGCTGTTCGGGAGGACGCTATCGCTTGAGAATCGCCATTGTCCGAGAGGGCGTTGAACCAGTCTCTTTTTTCCTGGCGCGAACTGGACAAAACTTCCGGCCTTTGCGCGTAGTCATCAAATTTCTTGTATTCAGGAGCGGGAGGCGGCGCGTCTTTCTTTTTAACCAATTTCGCCAATTGAGATTTTAAAAACGTGAAAGTTGTTGACAATAATTTTTTCAAAGGGACATAAATCCGGTTGATAGCAAAAAGTTTGATATGGAAAGCTACAAAAGAAAGCGCGGGGATTATTTTTGATCCGAAAGCGGACAGACTCGATCTCATAGCCGACAACTTGGCGGCATAGTTGATTTTTATTCTTGCTTCCGGTTCTCTTTTTGCTGCTGGAATATTAGCGGCATTATCTTCCGAATAAGCTTCTGCTGTTTCTGAAACTGGCATCTCCGGACTTTCCGGATATACTCTTTTTGTATCGCGTCCTTTTTTGATCTTTCTCAAAGAATCTTTTCCGAAACTTTTTATCTTATCATAGAAATCCGTTGAATAATCCTTGAGGGCGGAAGGAGTGGCGCCGGGAATGCCATCATCTTTTATATAGATATGTCCGGTTTTTTCGTCCCTATATCCTTCTTTTGTTTTCTCCAATTCTTTTTTGAGCTCATCCATCAAAGCGCTTTTTTCTTCGTCGCTTTTAGAATGTTCTTCTTTTTTCTTATGATTTTGAAAAAAGGCTGACTGGCTGAATGCGTTTATCTTCGGGCTTTTTTTGGCAGGCTCCGGCTCCAATTCAACTTTTTCACTGACATCAGCAATGAGAACGGCGGCTCTCTCCAGTTCGTTGACGAGGGCGGTATTCAAGAATCGGAAAAAATCTTCACGGGAAAATTTTATAGCGCTTCGTTTTATTTCTTCCAGAGAAAATATGTCGAAAATTTCTCCGGTAGTGACAATTATTTTATCCCCATCTTCAAGGCGTCCGCTCACCACTTCCTGAAAAGTTTTGAGAGGATTAGGATCCTCATTCTCTCCTCCTTCACTGATGTTGACCAGCGCTTTGGAGCGCAGAAGAAGAGCGCAGGCTGATCCAGTCTGGGTCAGGTGGATGTTATTTTTTTCAGTTACGGCGCAAATGGCATTGATTTTTCCGATCCAGCTGATATGATCATGCTCGGCCAGTTTCGAAAGCGCCAAATTAGCTTTGTGGAGAGCGGCTTCAAAACTTTCGATCGTTCCACGTTTAACATTGGAAAAAAATTCTTTTTTGATAACAGAAATAAGGTAGTTTACCACATAAGAGGAATCGGGAGATTCGTCATTTATTTCCAAGACGCCAAAAAGCGTGCCCAGATTTTGCTGGAAAACATTTTCCGGTTCATGCACAAAAACTTCCATATATGGCCTGGCATTTTTGGGTTTGCAAACCAAAATTTCCCTGAAACTTGGCTCAAGGAAAACTATGTTTTTATCCGGTTTTTTTCTGGACATAGTGTTTGTTCCATTATAGCAATAAATGCAAAGATAGGAAAGCGGGCGGAAAGTCTAACGGCCATATTTCCTTGGCAATTCAGGATAAACTTGGTAGAGTAAATAGTAGCAATATCCTTAGGCCGCGTTCGTCTAGTCCGGTCCAGGACGCCAGGTTCTCATCCTGGAAATCATGGGTTCAAATCCCATACGCGGTACAGAAAATTATATCAAGAAAATTGTATTAAATGATGCGATATGCTAAAATAATCCTATGAATATCGAAGAAATCAAGCAAAAAATTACCCCCGTTCTCGACCGCTATGGTGTCAAGCGAGCGGATGTTTTTGGTAGTGTGGCGCGCGGGGAAGAACGGTCTAATAGTGACATTGATATTTTGGTAGAATTTAAGAAGGCTCCCAGTCTTGTTCGTTTCATCAAGATGGAAAATGAGTTGCAGGAGGTTTTGAATAAAAAAGTGGACATTGTTGTTAAGGGATCGGAAAAACCTCTAATTCGACCCTTTATTTATAAAGATCTAGTCAACTTATATGAACAGAGACTTGCAATATAGGCAGGATATTCTGGAAGCCATAGAAAAAATTTGGCATACCGTGGAAAATATGAGTTACGATGATTTTTTGCGAAACGTGGACGCATACGATGCGTGCGTTCGTCGCTTGGAGATTATCGGTGAAGCCGTGAAAAGACTCTCCCCAGAGTTGAAAACTACGAAATCGCATATTCCCTGGAAGGAAATTGCCGGTTTTCGCGATAAAGCCATACACGACTATGCCAGCTTAAACACATCAATTGTCTGGGAAACTATAAAAAATGATCTACTATCTTTGTATCAGGTGCTAAAGCAGGATAAATAATTTGATTATGGTCACCGAAGTCAGCGCTTGAATCGCTGTTTTTTGTTTGCTCCGGACGCAAAATCGCGCGACTTCGGCGGAGCGGAAGATTTGATAAAAAAGACATATTTTGATACTATTTCGAATATGGAAATCAGGATAGTGAGCTTGCTAAAGTTTAATAGTATCGATTTATAACGATAGATAATTTACGAAATAACTTTTATGGAAGCTATTGAACTTCTCGAAAAATATAAAAAACGGGTGGATGCGCGGCTAAAAGAGTATTTTGCCAAAAAAGTCAAAGAAGCGCGCCAGAATAATTACCTGACAAAGGAGGCGATAAAGATGATCGCTGATTTTACCATGAAGGGTGGAAAAAGGATCCGACCGGCAATTGTTTATTATGCCTATCTCGCCAGTGGCGGAAAAGATGAGGAAAAAATCGTCGATGTTTCTATGAGTATAGAGCTGACCCACACTTTTCTTCTTATTCACGATGACATAATCGACAAAGACGAGAGGCGGCACGGCGGATCAACTATTCATGAACAGTATAAGAAAATAGGAAAACGGCTGAATCGCAAAAAAGACGAAGTCCATTTTGGAAACTCCATGGCCATGCTGGCTGGCGATATGGCGGCGGCTATGGCTAATGAAATAATTTTCGGGAGCACATTCGCGCCGGAAATAATCATCAAAGCCCTTGATCAGCTACGGAAAATTGTCTACACCATCGTTCCGGGAGAAATGCTGGATGTGGTTTTGGAAACTCGCGGCAATGCCACAGAAAAAGAGATCCTGGATATGTATCAGGGAAAAACTTCCAGCTATAGTTTTGAAGGTCCCTTGCATCTTGGAACCGTTTTTGCCGGAGCGGAAGGAAAGAAGATTTTTGCCAATTATTCCCGGTACGCTTCACCTCTCGGCAAAGCATTTCAAATCAGAGACGATATTTTGGGAGTTTATGGTGACGAGAAAAAAATAGGGAAACCGGTAGGATCGGATATCATTGAGGGAAAACAAACTTTAATTATCATAAAAGCGCTTGAACTAGGAGATAGAGAACAAAAAGAAGTTATCAACAAATACCTGGGCAAAAAAGATCTGACAAAAAAAGAATTAGAAAAAATTAGGGAGATCATTGAAAAAACAGGATCCTTGGAATATTCTCAAAAATTATGTCAGAAATTAATAGGTGAATCTTTAGAGGCGCTCAAAAAAATAGATATCAAAAACCAGGAAGCGCGCATTTTTTTGGAAGGGATTGCTCAATATATGGTAAAGAGGGAAAAATGAGCCCCGTTAGAAACAAACACATATTTTCTTATCTAAAAATTTAATTAATAGCATATAACAATATTGTTTAAAATAATGTTTTGTGTTTATTTCTAACGGGGTGAAACAAGTCATTGTTTTTGGAACTTTTGATATCTTTCACAAAGGACATATGAGTTTTTTGCGCCAGGCTAAAAAATATGGCGACTTTTTATTGGTGGTCATTGCGAGAGATAGGATTGTCAAAAAAGTAAAAAGGAAATTACCCAGGAATAATGAAAAAAATCGGCTAAAAACAGTGGAGAATTCAGGATTAGCGGATGAGGTGGTTCTTGGACATCTGCGCGATATGTACGCTTTTATTAAAAAATATAAGCCTGATGTGATAGCCTTAGGCTACGACCAGACGGCCTTTGTGGATAAATTGGAAGAAAAACTTTTGTCCATGGATATGAAAAGTGTTAGAATTATAAGGCTGAAAAGCTATCGGCCGAACATATATAAATCCTCTAAATTGATTTGATTATTTTTATAAATTAAGTTAACATTCATTTGATTGCCGGAATATCCGGTTTGTTGATGTTTTATTTTTGGGATATTATTTCTTTTTTTAATATTTTCATACTATGGAAAAAGAACTGGAAAATGTGCCAGCTCACGTAGCGATCATTCCCGATGGCAACCGCCGCTGGGCGAGAGGCAAGGGAATGAAGCCGTGGGAAGGGCACGAAGTGGGAGCGAAAAATTTTGAAGTTCTGATAAAGCATTCGCTTAAAAAAGGCATAAAGTGTCTGACTATTTGGGGTTCGTCCATAGACAATCTGACTAAACGTCCATTTGATGAAAAGCGGGCCCTTCTTGATATATATAGTCGGTATTTTAAAAGGCTGTTGGATGGCAACGAGATCCATGAAAATGAAGTGCAAGTGAATGTCATTGGTCGGTGGGAAGAACAGTTTCCGGAGTCGCTCAAAAAAATAATCTATGAAGCCATGGAAAAAACCAGGCACTACAAGAAAAGGATGCTTAATTTTCTTTTGGCTTACAGTGGAACTGATGAAATGATTTTGGCAATCGAGTGTATTAGCAGCAAGTATGAAAAAGGCGTGAAAATTACGCCGGAGCTGATAAAGGAAAACCTTATGACCAGGGGTTTACCACCGGTCGACTATTTGGTGCGTACCGGTGGAGAACCGCATAACAGCACAGGATTTATGATGTGGGATATCGCTGACGCTCAATACTATTTCTCGCCCGAACTTTTTCCGGACTTTGATGACAAAAAATATGAAGAAGCGTTGGAAGAATACGCGAGACGTCAGAGGAGATTTGGAGGCTGAATAAAATTTTCAATTTGAAATTTTAAATTTAAAATCAAATCTTAATTTAAAATTTTAAATTAAATCATTAAAAATTTATTTCAAATTTCAAATTAAAAATTTAAAATTTTAATCACATGGCTCAAGAATTTACAGACAATAACTTCGAACAAGAGGTATTAAAATCAGAAAAACCCGTTCTTGTCGACTTCTGGGCGCCTTGGTGTGGCCCATGTCAGGTCATGGGGCCGATAATAGAAGAACTAGCCAGAGAAGTCGAAGGAAAAATAAAAATCGGAAAAATGAATGTTGATGAAAACCCCCGCATTGCTGAAGAATACGCGATTATGTCCATACCATCTCTCAAAGTTTTCAAAGGTGGAAAAGTGGTAAGGGAATTTGTCGGGTTGCAAGCCAAGGAAACGCTCAAAGAAGAATTAAATAAGATATGAACGAAATTTACGATCTAATAATCATTGGCGCGGGACCGGCCGGTTTTGCTGCGTCTATTTATGCTGCGCGCTACAAACTAAACCATTTGATTTTTGGCACTACAGCGGGTGGTCAGATTTCAGAAATTCATAACCTGGAAAATTATCCCGGCATTTTGAAAATTTCCGGCGCCGAGCTTATTGCCAAACTCAATGAACAGATAGAAAATCTGGGTGTGCGGCTGACCAAAGAATCTGTTTCTGCCATCACAAAGAACGGCGATGTTTTTACCGTTGAAACAACCGGAAAAAAATACCAGTCTCGTGCGATAATCCTGGCTATGGGGACGGAATACAAGAAAATCAATATTCCCGGAGAAAAAGAATTTACGGGGAGAGGAGTTTCGTATTGTCCAACTTGCGACGCGTTTTTCTTTCGCAATAAAACCGTTTGCGTCTTGGGCGGAGCCAATAGCGCGGCTTCTGCGGCATTGGAGCTGGCCGAAGTGGCGGAAAAAGTATATATGATTTTTCGCCGCGACAAAATGACTGCTGAACCTATGTGGGTGGAAAAAATTATGAATCATTCCAAAATTGAGCTCGTGAGTGGAACGAATGTCATTGAAATAAAGGGGGATAAAAAAGTAGAAAAGGTGATTTTAGATAAGGCCAAAGGTGACCAGAATCATCTTGATGTGGACGGAGTTTTTGTAGAAGTCGGATCCGATCCAGGAGCTGCTCTGGCTACTAAATTGGGTGTCAAAACAGATGAAGATAACTACATCATCGTCAATCCTGATATGAGTACCAATATCCCTGGCATATACGCTGCTGGCGACATCACTACCGGTTCCAACAAATTCCGCCAGATCGTCACCGCCACCGCCGAAGGCGCGATCGCTGCTGCGAGTGTGTATAAGCTTTTGAAGTTAAAGTAAAAACGTCTTCCTCCTCTCCCTTCGGGAGAGGATGTCAGCCAAATTTTTTCTTAAAAATTTTGGCTGACAGGAGAGGGGACTCGCCAATACATATAAAACCTATGAAAAGTCAAGTAAAAAAGACAGAGCATCCATCCATCCTGCTCTCAAAAAAACTCGGAGGGAAAGTGGAAATTAGAAGCAAAGTTAAACTAACAAAAGATAATTTAAAGGTTTTGTATACTCCGGGTGTGGCGGAGGTTTCCAAAGCTATCGCCAAGGATAAGAAACTTTCGAAAATTTATACCATTCGCAAAAATACCATTGCTGTCATTTCTGATGGCAGCGCGGTGCTTGGTCTTGGTAACATCGGACCGGAAGCAGCTATGCCAGTTATGGAAGGAAAGTCACTGTTATTTAAAGAATTAGGCAATGTTGATGCTTTTCCCATTGTTCTTAATACTCAGGATACGGAAGAAATAATAAAAATAGTAAAAGCCTTGGAACCGAGTTTTGGCGGGATAAATTTGGAAGATATTTCCGCGCCAAGATGTTTTGAGATCGAAGAACGTCTCAAAAAAGAAATGAATATTCCTGTCATGCATGACGACCAGCATGCCACAGCGGTAGTGATTTTGGCCGGGCTTATCAATGCTTTGAAAGTGGTGAAAAAGGATATTAAAAATATAAAAATAGTTATTTCCGGAGTCGGAGCGGCTGGAATCGCTACGGCCAAACTTCTTTTGAAATATGGAGCGAAAAATATAATAATGGTCGATTCTTCCGGAACTATATATAAAGGCCGGGACAATATGAATCCGGTAAAAGTTAAATTAGCAGTGATAACAAATAAAGGCATGATTAAGGGTGGCGTACGCGACGCACTGAAAAATTCCGATGTTTTTATCGGTCTTTCCGCGCCTAACATTTTGACTGAAGAAGACATCAGATGTATGAATAAGGACGCGATCGTTTTTGCCATGGCCAATCCTGTTCCGGAGATTATGCCGGAGAGAGCCAAGGCTGGCGGAGCCAGAATTATTGCTACTGGCCGTTCTGACTATCCCAATCAGATCAATAATGTCCTGGTCTTCCCGGGAATTTTTAGAGGAGCGCTCGACAATAATATCAAAAAAATTACTGATAATCATAAACTTGCGGCCGCTCGCGCTATTGCCGGATTGATAAAAAAACCAAAGAGTAGTAAAATAATACCAGAAGCATTGGATCCACGAGTAATGAAAGCTGTGGCACGCGTGTTTAAAAGATAAAAAAATGAAAATACATAGAAAAAAAATAGAAATAAAAAGTACGGCGCAGATAGAATTTTTGGATATCACCGAAAAAGTCAATGAAGTAGTTGCTGATTCCGGCATCCGCGAAGGGCAAGTGACTATCTATTCTCCCCACACAACGGCGAGTGTTATGATCAACCACAACGAAACGATGCTCCTTCAGGATTTTATGCGGACGCTATATAAATTAGTGCCAATTTCTGACCGCTATTCGCACGACCTTTTTGAACTTAACCGCGAAAAAGCTTCGGACGGCAGGAGTAACGGCCATTCCCATTGCAAGGCGATACTTCTTTCTGCCAGCGAAAATATTCCGATCGAAAAAGGACATATGATACTTTCTCCAACGCAAAGCGTATTCGTGGTAGAGATGGATGGAGCGAGAACCCGCGACATTGTCGTTCAGGTTATGGGGTTATAACAAATTTATGAGTAAGCTGGTTAATGAGTTGATAAAACAGGGATATCTTAAGTCCGACCTGATTATTGACGCCTTTTCTGAGATCAGCCGGGTTGAATTTGTTCCGCATGAATTGGAAAAGGAAGCAGAAGCGAACATCGCCCTCCCTATCGGTTATGGGCAAACCATTTCTCAGCCATTGACAGTGGCGTTTATGCTGGAACTTCTTGATCCAAAAAGAAGCCAAAATGTCCTGGACATTGGTTCCGGTTCTGGCTGGACAACCGCCCTTCTTTGCTATATAGTTGGGCGACATGGAAAAGTTACGGCTATTGAGCGAAAAGAGGAGCTTAAAAAAATGGGAGAAAAAAATACCGATAAATATGGATATCTCCGAAACGGAAAAGATGGCATCGCTGAATTTTTTGTAGGCGATGGGACAAAAGGATTCAAAAAAAACGCGCCGTATGATAGGATTCTTGTATCTGCTTCGACTGAATGCGTCCCCAACGATCTCAAAGAACAATTAAAAGTTGGAGGAAAGATGGTTGTCCCGCTTCGTCATAGTATTTGGTATATGGAGAAGAAAGGGGATAATGATTTTTACAAAGAAGAATATCCTGGGTTTGAGTTTGTACCGCTCATCGAAGACTAAAATTTGTAATTAGAAATTTTTAATTTTTAATGAATTTCTAATTACTAAATTTTAAAATTTTAAATTCAATAAAAATTTCAAATTAAAAATTAAAAATTACGAGTAAGGATGGCTAGGACACAAAAAATAATAATAGTATCAGTTTTGCTTCTAATAGCTGTAGGAGCTTTTTTGTTTTTCCGCTACGAGGTCTATTATTCTCACGGCTCAAACAAGAAAACAGTGATTTTCAAGATAGAAAAAGGGGAGGGCAATGGCCAGGTGGCCAAAAATCTCGAGCATGAAAAAATTGTTTCCGGGCAATGGTATTTCTACTATTATCTTCGCTCGCACGGAATGCTCAACAAGATCCTGCCTGGAGAATACGAGCTTTCCGGCAGCCTCACCATTCCGGAAATTGCCCAAACCATAACAACCAAGAAAGAAAAATTCGTCAAAGTCACTTTTCCAGAAGGCTGGGATTCGAAAAAGATGGCAGCGAGGCTTACGGAAAATAATCTTCCTGGCGATGAGTTTTTGAAATTAGTAAACGACCCAGGAGATCTCAAAAAAAGATATGATTATCTTAATAACAACAATGTGACAACCCTGGAAGGTTTTCTTTTCCCTGATACTTATTTTTTCAAACCGGAAACTGAAGCCAAAAATATCGTCGGGCGGATGCTGGATACTTTTGACGAAAAAATAAATTCTGCAGGACTCCGAGGAAATTTGGCTGATAAAAATATAAAAATTAAAGACGCAGTTATTATGGCCAGTGTTTTGGAAGGGGAAGTGAAAAGCGAGGCGGATAGAAAAATAGTCAGCGGGATATTTTGGAAAAGGATCGATGCTGGAATGCCGCTACAAAGTTGCGCGACTCTGGCCTATATACTCGGAAAAAACAAAGATCAATATACGCTGGCCGACACCCAGGTGAAATCGCCGTATAACACATACACCAATAAAGGGCTTCCGCCCGGACCGATAAATAATCCGGGAATTATTACTCTTTCTGCCGCGGCCAATCCCCAAGATAGCCCGTATCTATTTTTTCTGACCGACCCGAAGACGGGGGAAACTATCTTTTCCAAAACTGCAGAAGAGCACAGTCAGAACAAGGCAAGAGTAGGGCTGTAATTCCCTTTCCTAAAACCGGGTTTTAGGATTCTATATAATGCCGGTTGTCGTGCTTGACAACCGGCTTTTTATTTGCTATAATGGACTATCGTAGTTTGAAAATTGGCAGGTGAATTGTGGCTTGTTTAAGCCCGGTGGCACAACTTTGTAATAACAGCTTAAGTCAAATATAGGGGCTTGCTAAATAAATTCTTAAGTTGTGCCACCGGGTAAGCCATCTGGTCGACATATGCTTTTTACGGTTCTGTCCGTGAGTTCTGCTCAAAACTCCCTCCTTAGTTTTGCGCGGGTAAAAATGTATTTTTTTGTGATATTTCATGGAAAGATGCTACTCTTGCGGATGGAATTGTGAAAGGCATTTTTTAATCGACAACATTCATGAACATGAAGGAGTATGATTATGGATCTGGTATCTGTCGTTTTGTTTTCAATTGTTATATTGTCGGTAGTTTTTGGGATCGGCCAAAATTTTGGCGAACGATTGCTCAAAAAGAAATTAACCAAGGAGATATCCCGGCCTTACCGGGATGATGATCCGATGCGCAACGAACATCGGATAGAAGTAAGAGTAGTCAGGCGCGGGAACAAAATTCGATACATCGGTCTCGTGCCCGGATCAACAAGGCAAATTTACGATTAAAATAGCTGCGGCTGGGAGCGTCATTCCTGGCCGCGGTTTTTGTTTTGGCTTTTAGTATTCCCTCTCTCCCCTTGGGAGAGATGTCACGATTCTTATCGTGACAGAGAGGGTGCTATGTAAAACGGAAAAATTAAAGTTTTGTGAATTTAATTTAGAACCCTCTCCTGTCAGCCAAAATTTTAAGAAAAATTTAGGCTGACATCCTCTCCCGAAGGGAGAGGAGGAAGAATGAGGCTAAATTAATTTTTCAATTTCTTTTAGAACACCACTATACATTTCTTCTATTTTCTCTAATTCTTCTCCTGAAAAGTTTTGCAAAACGAAATCGGCGGGTTCGATTTGAGAACGCAAATTTTCCGTGGCGATGCCGATGCGGATACGTTGGAATTCTTTAGTCCCCAGCTTAGTTATAATATCCTCGACACCATTATGCCCGGCAGAGCCGGACTGAGTCGCGATTTTGTATTCGCCCAGAGGCAAGTCGATGTCGTCGTGAATGACAATAATATCCTCCGGCGATAATTTATAAAAATCCAAAATAGTCCGGACGGAATCTCCAGAGTTGTTCATGAATGTTTGGGGCTTTAATAATAGGAATTTTGAATTTTGAATTTTGAATTTTGAATCCAGCAATCTTTCAGAAATTTCACTGTTAAACTTTTTATTTAATGTAAAATCGGGAAAATCGTATTTTTCCTTGATTCTATCCACCATCATAAACCCGACGTTGTGGCGGGTGTTTTCGTACTGTTTGCCAGGATTGCCCAGGCCGATTATTAATTTCATAAATGTCTGAACCACAGATTATCACTGAATGCACTGATTCCACTGAGTTAATAATTCATGTGTAATCAGGATAATCATGTGCTAATCAGTGGTTCTGAATTCCGTATAGTTATTCGCGTCCTCGCTTTTATTATACTCCTCAAACGAATCTTCTTCCATGCTATATTTTTCAACTATATCAGAACCCAGAATGAGTACCAAGTCTGCGGAAATATTTTCAGTGTTTTTTTTGTATATTTCCGGCATATTTTCTTTGGCGGCGGCGGGAATTTTTTTGACGATTTCATCCATCGTGAAAGGGATATTTTTTTTACCCAGATCGTAGCCAATTGTTACTGGCTCGACATATTTATCAAAATTTTTGATAACCGTCACGTTTTTATAATCAAAATTATCGTTCAATAGCTTTTTAATTTTCCCTTCGAGCGCGGAATCTCCACTTTTATTGATGATAACGATCGATGCGTCTTCCTTGGCGATTTCCTCTTTTCTCCGCTTGATTTTTTCCAGATCAAAGGCATTTTGCGCCAGTTCTTGCGTTTCACTCCAATTGCCCACGCGAGGAACCAGAATAAAAGCCCGCCCATTCGAAGTTTCAAGGTGGGAAACTTTCAGGAGACTATCTTTGTTCCAGGCATCAATAACGACAGTATTCATATTATTGACATCCGTTTTTTTAGCCAGTTCGTAAAAACTTTCAAACTCCGCAGGAGTCACATCGGTCTTAATATTGTCACCCAGGGCGTTGAAAATTTCATTAACGGCAAAAAGATTTATCATCGTACCGGCCGAGAAAACCTTATTCTTGGTAGCTTGCATAATCTGTTGTTGACGTTTGGCCCGGCCGAAATCACCATCAGGATCATTGTGTCTTTCGCGAGCATATTTCAAAGCAATCACACCATCTAGTTGATGAAATCCCTTTTTTAGTTCAAAAGTTTCGTAGGAATAATTAGAGCCGGGATATCGAGCGTCATAGATATCACGTTCGTTCATAATGTTTATCCCGTCGACCGTGTCAATAATTTTGATAAATCCGTCAAAATTCAAAATTACATAATAGTTTATATCAAGCCCAGTAATATCAGAAACGATGGCCTTTACTGTTTCAGCGCTTTTTTTCTCATCGCCATTGGAATTATTAATGCCATATTGATAAGCGGAATTTATTTTCATTCCAATTCCAGATTCGGGAATCTTAACAAAAAGATCACGTGGCAAAGATATGAATGCCGCCTGGTTGGTTTTAGGGTCAACGCTGGCTACCATGATAGTGTCAGTCAGATTTTGTCCGGGCTTGCCTTTGCCGGCAATTCCCAGAAGAAGAATATTTATCCGACCACCTTCGACACCTTTCAAATTCGGTTGATTACCAGAGGAAAGATTTTTTATAGTGTCCAAGAGGCTATTTTTTTTGTCAAAAGTTATCTTATTGCCAACATAGTTAGTTTTATAGATAAAAAAAGACAGATAGCCAATACCAAAAAGTAAGAGAAGGGTGAAAAGAATCAGAGAAAATTTAACTAAATAACTCTTTAATGGCATACCCGGTAGTGAAACTTCGACTTTTATGTAAATGTATAAATAAGTGAAGCTTTATATTATGTCTAATTGTACTTTATGCTCCGGTTTTATTGAGTCGAAGTTCTACTACCGGGCATAATATTAAAAACTGCTGGTATTACTAAAGCAGGTTGTATGTATAGTAACTCTTTTCGTTACTCAAGTCAAATTTTGGCTTAAATAAGGGCAAATACCCTCTTGCCAAAACAATAATTTTCTGATAGCATTAAGGTCATGACAGAGGAAAAAATAGAAGAAAAAAAGGAGAATGAACTAGTTGGTGAGCGTTATGCCGGAGTAGGCAGTTTTGTTCTGGAAATCATAAAAATTGTCATCCTGGCTTTCGTTATAATCGTCCCAATAAGGGTGTTTTTGTTTCAACCGTTTTTTGTCCAGGGAGCATCAATGGAACCCAATTTTGAGAATGGAGAATATTTGATCATTAATGAGCTGGGATATAAAAGAACAAGTCTTGACATTAGCAATGCCAATCTTTTTACCGTAAAGCCGTGGAAAGAAGTAGCTCGTCAGGAGCCGGTCGTCTTTCGATATCCGCTTGATCCAAGCAAATTTTTCATCAAACGCGTAATTGGTCTTCCTGGAGAAAAAATTGAGATAAAAAACAGCCAAATAACGATATATAACGACAGTCATCCTGATGGTTTTGTCCTTGATGAAAGCGCTTATCTTGCCAGTTCGGTAAAAACCAGTTCGGAAACAACGATATCACTAAAAAGCGACGAATATTTCGTGATGGGAGATAATCGGCCATATAGTTCTGATTCTCGATCATGGGGACCGGTTCCTGAGAGAGATATTATTGGTAAGGTGGCAGTGAGAGCCTGGCCGCTAAACCGAATGTCATCGTTTTAAATGAAAAATGTAAATCTCAAAATGAAAAATGACAATGCAAAATAAAAAATTTATAAATTCCCATTTTTAATTTTAATATGTCATTTTGATTTTTACTTTTTTATTTTTGATTTATTTTTTATGGTTAAACCTAAAAAAACTAAGAAGCTGACAAAAAAGAAGCTGCCTATAAAAGCGGAAGAGCCTGTTGAGCCGCTTATTCTCCAGACTATCCGTGGGATGAAGGATATTTTGCCGGAAAACCAGCCATATTGGGAGCAGATAAGACGTGTGTCAGAAAGACTGGCGCGAGATTATGGTTTTTCCCGGATTGATACTCCCATTGTTGAATATACTAATCTTTTTGTCAGGAATATTGGAAAAGGGACGGACATTGTGGAAAAAGAAATGTATAGTTTTGTGACCCGAGGCGGGGACAAAGTAACATTGCGCCCGGAACTGACGGCGGGGATTTGCCGCGCTTTTATCCAGCATGGGATGCATCTTATGCCTAAGCCCTTGAAACTTTTTTCGACAGGTCCTGTCTATCGCTACGATCGTCCGCAGGAAGGAAGATATCGGGAACATTTTCAGATAAATTATGATGCTTTCGGCGAGGAAGATTCAATTCTCGACGCGCAGGTGATCCAGATCGCCCACCGGATAATTCAAAATTTGGGAATCAAGTCTATCCAGATCCAGGTAAATTCTATCGGCTGTCCGACCTGTCGCCGCGACTACATTGAACTTCTGACCAATTATCTGGAATCAAAGAAAAATAAACTGTGTCAGGACTGCAAAAGAAGGATGGAAGTCAATCCGCTGCGCGTTCTTGATTGCAAGGAAGATAAATGTATGCAAGTGGCTGCTTCCGCTCCGCAATCAGTTGATCATCTCTGTGAAGAATGTCGCGTGCATTTTAAATCTCTTTTGGAATATCTGGACGAGCTTGATCTGCCCTATATCATCAATCCTCGTCTGGTGCGAGGCCTTGATTATTATACTAAAACAGTTTTTGAGATCTGGTCTGGACTGGAAAATGGCAAAAAGAACGCCTTGGGCGGTGGAGGACGTTATGACCGACTTATCAAGATGATGGGTGGAGAAGATACTCCGGCTATCGGTTTTGCTTTCGGGATAGAGAGATTGATTTTGGAGATGAAAAAAGTGCAAGCCAAACCCTATCGTCCGGCGCGACCAAAAGTATTTTTGGCGCAATTGGGAAACTTAGCTAAAAGAAAAAGCTTGAAACTATTTTCTGAACTGGAAAAAAATGGAATACTTCTGGCTGAAAGTTTTGGCCGAGGAAGCCTGAAATCCCAGCTTAAAGTGGCAAATAAACTGGGAGTGGAACTGACGCTTATTCTCGGACAAAAAGAAACCCTTGACGGCACAGTGATTGTCAAAAATATGACCACTGGTGTCCAGGAAACAGTGGCGGCTGACAAGTTGGTGGACACGATAAAAAAGAAACTAAAAGCGGATAATGTGGTTACTTATCATAACTAGTTAAACTGGTTAAACTAGTTTTCTAGTTGGCAAAATAAAGACTAAGAATTATTTAACAACTAGGTTGCTTGGATCAACTAGAAAACCAGACAACCAGTTCAACCAGTCTATGTGTATTTTTTGCAAAATAATCAAAAAAGAGGTACCGGCAGTAGTTGTTTATGAAGATAGCGATATTTTAGCCTTTAAGGACGTGCGGCCCTTGGCGCCGGTGCATATTTTGATTATTCCCAAAAAACACATTGAGTCAGTTAATGATTTCGAAGATACGGATGCGGAACTTGTAGGCCGGATGGTGATTGCGGCTAAAAAGATTGCGACGGACTTTGACATTTCGCCAAAAGGGTATAAACTATTATTTCGGGTAGGAGAGTGGGGCGGACAAGAAGTGCCGCATGTTCACCTTCATCTTATAGGTGGCGCCAAGCTTCATGAGAATATCCACCCGGATATGAAATAAGAGAGGAGGTTTTCTATGATAGAAGTTAAAAAAAAGGATCGAGAGTCATCAGAAAGTTTAATCAGGAGATTCGGCCGCCGGGTTCAGCAAAGCGGTGTTTTAGTGCAGGCCAGACGTGGAAGATTTCTCGTTGACGAAAAGACCAGAAGAGAAAAAAGAGAAGGGGCGATGTATAAGGAAAAAGTGAAAAAAGTCGTCAACCGCCTCAAAAAAATGGGCAAATTTGACGAAGAAAACTTCAGAAACACCAAGAAGAAACTAATTAAAAAATAAGTCTTATGTCGATCAAACAAAAAATATCAGATGATTTGAAATCAGCCATGAAGGCAGGGGAAACTGAAAAGCGTGATGTTCTGCGGATGCTTGATTCCATGGTCAAGAACACGGAAATTGAAAAAAAGAAACGAGAAGAAGGGCTAACAGACGAAGAGGTTATTGAAGTTGTCACACGTGCCGTAAAACAAAGAAAAGATAGTATCGCCCAATATGAATCCGGTGGACGGCCAGAGCTGGCTGAAAAAGAGCAAAAGGAAATAGATATCCTCATGGCCTATATGCCCGAGCAGATGGGAGAGGAAGAGGTACGAAAAATCGTGAAAGAGGTAATTTCCGAAACAGGAGCCCAGGGTGCCGCCAGTATCGGCAAAGTAATGGGTCCGGCCATGGCACGCCTCAAAGGCAAAGCTGACGGGACTCTCGTGAAAAAGATCGTTGAGGAAGAATTGAAATAAATCAAAACCTTTTAAGACAGCCCCGACGTTATGTCGGGACTGTTTTTATAACCGGGAACATTGTTATATAATGGAACCATATGAAACTAACTGTCGAAATAAATAATAAATCCGGCGAAAGGGTAAAAAATGATTTTTTCGCCGATATTATAAAAAAGACACTAAAACTGTCTGGTTTTAAATTTTTAGAAAAAAAGAATGTTTCTGTCAGTATTGCACTGGTAGACGAAAAAGAAATCAAGAAGCTAAACAGGATCTATCGGAAAAAGGATACTGTTACGGACATTTTATCTTTTGCGGAATATAAAAATATCGAAGCGATAAGGAAAAATAAGGAAGCAACTATATTTCTTGGCGAGTTGGTAGTATGCTATAATGATATTAGAAAATTTGCCGAGAAAAATAAAATAGATCCAAAAAAGGAGTTGGCAGAAGTGATTTCTCACGGCGCGCTTCATCTTTTAGGGATGAAACATGACCGGATAATGTTCGCCATTCAAAATAAAATCAATGAATAGACTTGTTCAATTTAGAAAAAGCTTTTCCTATGCCATTCGGGGGCTACGCTATGTCGTCAATCATGAAAAAAACTTTCAAAACCAGCTCCTGGCTGCTTTTTTGATTGTAATAATTATGATATATTTGCAAGTTACGAGAGCAGAGGCGGTTGTTCTCATTTTGGTAATTGCGGGAGTTCTGATTATGGAGCTTTTTAATACTGTCATGGAGAGAGTAGTGGATATTCTGAAGCCCAGAATCCATCCTTACGCGCGACTTATTAAAGACCTGATGGCCGCTAGCGTGCTTCTGGCATCGCTTCTGGCTATCTTCATTGGAATCTTGATTTTTTATCCATATATTTCAAAGCTACTAGGTTGAGGAATAGTTAAGTTTATTGTATAATTCAAAGGACAACTAATTATTTATATCCGTCATGTCGAAAAAAGACATTGTTGTTGGTGTTGACGTCGGATCGTCTGCCATAAAAACTGTTATTACCCAGCTTATCTCTACCGAGGAAAAACCGAGGATTATCGGAGTGGGAGTCGCGCCATCATCAGGCGTCAGGCGTGGAGTGATAGTTGATCTGGAAGAAGCGACAAAAGCCATCAGTGCTTCCATTGCGGAAGCAGAAAGGATGGCTGGTTTCGATGTTGATCGGGCGATAATAAGTATCGGCGGAAATCATATATGTTCTCAATATTCAAAGGGAGTGATTGCGGTCGGTCGGGCGGACGGAGAAGTGACGAGCGACGACATCGAAAGGGTGATCGGCGCCGCGCAAGCTATTTCTGTCCCGGCCAACAAGGAAATTATTCATATAATACCAAAAGATTATTCACTTGATGATCAGAAAAAAATAAAAGATCCTATTGGAATGAATGGAGTGCGGCTGGAAGTGGACGCGATGATCATAGAGGGATCCACCCCTTTTATTAGAAATCTCACCAAATGTGTGGAGCAAGCAGGAATTGGCATTGAAAGTTATGTCCTTTCTCCACTGGCGGCGGCTCAATCCACGCTTTCCAAGAGACAAAAAGAACTCGGAGTTATTCTTGTTGATATAGGTGGTGGATCAACATCTATTGCTGTCTTTGAAGAAAATGACCTTTTGCATACTTCAGTTATTCCTGTTGGTGGCGGTCACATAACAAATGACATCGCCATCGGTCTTCGGACTTCAGTGGACGTGGCCGAACAGGTGAAATTGGAATTTGGAAATGCTATGCCGAGTGAAATTGGAAAAAAAGAAGACATTGATCTGTCGCAAATAGATCCACAGGAAGAAGGAATGGTTTCCCGGTTTCATGTGGCACAAATTGTGGAAGCGCGACTGGAAGAAATTTTTTCCATGGTCAACAAAGAGTTAAAGGTTATAGGAAAGGACAAGCTTCTCCCAGCTGGAGTAATTCTGACCGGTGGAACGGCTAAACTTCCAGGGTGTGTCGATCTGGCTAAAAATACGCTTGGGTTACCAGCGCAAACCGGTTTTCCTATGCCTTTGGGAGGGCTCGTTGATAAAGTTGATGAACCGACCTACGCTACTGTTATTGGCCTTGTCCTATGGGGTCTGGAGAGCGCCTATTCTAAGAGCGTAATGGCTAAAAGTGGTATAATACAGACTATTCCGGGCAATGTGGGTGAAACAGTGACCAGCATCAAAAAGTGGTTGGGGAAGTTTTTGCCGTAAAGCCAAAACTGCTAATAGATCCTTCGCATATCGGCTAATGCCGATATTGCTCAGGATGGCGGATTTTCCGCCAATTTGACACGAGTGCAACTTGTATGATAGATTTATATATCAGATAGGGAAAATGGGCTAAAAATCATATTCTGACAAGTTGTCGGCCGAACCGAAAAAATCTAAACTGATTTTCAAAAAACAAAAAACTCAAAAATAAAAATATACAAAGATAACGCATATCTCTTTTCTTTGTAGTTTGATTTTTGAGTTTATTTTTTTAACAGATCTAAAATCTTATTTATATAAAATTATATGGCTGAAATAAAACCACCGGTTGAAACATTCGCGCGGATAAAAGTTGTGGGAGTTGGAGGATCAGGAGGAAACGCGATTTCCAGGATGATCGAAGCAAAATTAAAAGGAGTGGAATTTGTGGCGATCAATACTGACGCGCAAGCTCTTCATCATAATAAAGCTGCAGAGAAAGTACACATTGGAAAAAACCTGACCAAAGGTCTTGGAGCCGGAATGAATCCTGATGTTGGCCGACAAGCGGCTGAAGAAAATCGCGATGAAATCCAGGAAGTGCTCAAGGGTTCTGATATGGTTTTTGTCACTTGCGGTCTTGGTGGTGGAACAGGAACTGGTGCGGTTCCGATCGTAGCAGAAACGGCCAAAGAATTAGGAGCGCTCACTGTGGCTGTAGTGACTAAGCCTTTCACCTTTGAAGGCGCTCAGAGAAGATCGATCGCTGATGAGGGGCTGGAAAATCTTCGAGAGAGGGTAGATACTCTCATTACCATTCCTAATGATAAATTACTGCAAATTATCGATAAAAAAACCACTCTTATTAACTCTTTCAAGATTGTAGATGATGTTCTCAGGCAAGGTGTTCAGGGAATTTCCGATCTCATAACAAAGCCTGGCGTGGTGAACGTCGACTTTGCCGATGTAAAAGCCATTATGTCCAATAGCGGTTCAGCTCTTATGGGAATCGGCCTTGGATCCGGAGAAAACCGAGCGGCAGAAGCGGCGAGAGCGGCTATCAACAGTCCACTTCTCGAGTTGTCTATTGACGGTGCCAAAGGCGTGCTATTTAATGTTTGTGGCTCTACTGACCTGACTATGCTTGAGATTAATGAAGCGGCGAATGTTATTACTGAATCTATTGATCCTAATGCCAAAGTGATTTTCGGAGCGGTAGTTGATGAAACTTTGAAAAAAGGAGAGGTGCAAATTACAGTGGTAGCCACTGGATTCAATGAAGAAAAAGTTATGGAAAACCCGATCGAAAAATTGTCGAGAATTTCCATCAACGAATCGAGAAAAAAAGAATCATCTCCCGAGATGAAAATAACTTATCCGGAAAAATTCGAACCGAAGATGATTATTGACGAGCGAATTCCTCCGAAACCGGCAAAGATCAATCCTACTCCAAAGGAAAAAGAATTGAGCGATGATGATGACGAACTGGAAATCCCAGCTTTCATTAGGAGAAAGATGGGAAAGTAGAAAAGTTATCCACCCCGTAAAGTCGCCGAAGCGGCGACAACGGGGCAAGCACCCTAAAAAGTTATCCACAGGTATATAAAAAATCCCGTAAAACCCGCCACTTGGCGGGTTTTTTGACTTGTGGTATAATGACATATACATACACAATATGTTGTATATAATTCTATGAATTGTCCATTTTGTAACAATCAAGAAACAAAAGTAGTAGATTCACGGGATACTAGTGATGGAAAAATAACCCGCAGACGTCGTGAATGCTTCAAATGCACTGCCCGGTTTTCCACTTATGAAGAAATAGAGCTTTTACGACTGGCCATCGTCAAAAAAGACGGTTCAAAAGTTGATTATGATAAGTGTAAAATCGAAGCGGGGATAAAAAAAGCATTGGAGAAGCGGCCAATCACTCAAGAAAGATTTGCCAAACTCATGGGAGACATCGAATATGATATGCGGTCGATGGAAAAGCCGGAAATAACCACCAGAGAAATCGGAAAAATGGTGCTCAAAAAACTGAAAGAACTCGACGAAGTCGCTTATGTGCGATTTGCGAGCGTCTATAAATCATTCGGATCGATAGAGAGTTTCAAGAAAGAATTAGATACGTTTGACAAATAGAAGATAGTTGATTGGAAAATAGAAAATAGTTCAGGAAAAAAGAAATAGGAGAATGGAAAATCAAATTTCTAATTTCCACTTTCTTAAGCCATTTTCCTTTTTCTATTCAACTAATTTCTTTATAATATTTTTTAATAATCTAATTTAATTGTTATGATGGCAAAACAAAAACACAAATTGGGGGCGGCAATGGGGGGCGACCGGAAAAAGAAAAAGAAAATTACTAACAAGATCACAAAAATTGTGAAGCGCGACGGAACGGTGGCGGACTTCAGTCAGAAAAAGATTGTGGAAGCGGTTTACAAAGCTTTTTGCGAAACGGACGAAGCGGGTTTGAAGGAAGCGCGGATGGTGAGTGAAAAAGTCGTGTCTATGATGAACAGAAAAGCTATCCCTGATATTATTCCTAGCATCGAACAGATCCAGGACTTGGTGGAAAAAGTGCTGATGATCATGGATTTTGACGAAACGGCCAAGGCCTATATTCTCTATCGTGATAAGCGGGCCAAGATCCGCGATACCGAAGCTTCACTCACTGAAGCAGTCGACTTAATTGAAAAATATATCCAAGAAATTGACTGGCAGGTGAAAGAAAATGCCAATATGGCTTACTCCTTACAAGGTCTTAACAACTACATTTCTTCTATTGTCAGCTCCAAATATTGGATGGATAGGGTTTATCCTAAATCTATTAAACGGGCTCACGAAGAAGGGGATTTCCATATTCATGACCTGGACAAGATCGCCGCCTATTGCTGCGGGTGGGACTTGCAGGATCTTCTGACGCGCGGTTTTACCGGAGTTTCCGGAAAACTTTCCTGCAAACCGCCAAAACACTTGCGAAGCGCTCTTGGACAGGTGGTGAACTTTTTCTACACTACTCAAGGCGAAACAGCTGGCGCGCAGGCCTTTTCCAATTTTGACACGCTTCTTGCTCCATTTGTGAGGTATGACAAGCTAAATTATGAATCAGTGAAGCAGGCGATGCAGGAATTTATTTTTAACCTTAATGTTCCAACCAGGGTCGGATTCCAGACACCATTTACTAATCTGACCATGGATCTCAATTGTCCTTCGACATACAAAGATCAGAACGTTATTATTGGTGGGGTGCCGCAAAAAGAAAAATATTCTGATTTTCAAGAGGAGATGGATGTTATCAACCGCGCTTTTGCCGAAGTGATGAGCGCTGGAGACGCTTCTGGCAGGGTGTTCACTTTTCCCATCCCAACTTATAACATTACTAAAGATTTTAAGTGGGACAATCCCAACCTTGATAAAGTTTGGGAAATGACTGCCAAATTTGGTATTCCATATTTTGCCAACTTCATCAATTCCGATATGAACGCGGATGACGCGCGCTCAATGTGTTGCCGATTGCGCCTCGATAACCGCGAACTGCATAAGCGGATGGGCGGGCTTTTTGGTGCGGCGCCTCTCACCGGATCGGTGGGGGTGGTGACACTTAATATGCCACGCCTTGGGTATCTGGCCAAAGACAAAAAAGATTACTTCAAGCGTCTTGACGATCTTATGGATTTGGCGAAAGAGAGTCTCGAGATGAAAAGAAAGATAATTGAAAATTATACGGTCGGAGGCCTATATCCATACTCCAAATATTATCTGGACAACATTTTCAAGCGTCGCGGATCGTATTGGGGCAATCATTTTTCCACTATCGGACTTCTCGGGCTCAATGAATCGCTGGTTAATTTCATGGGAGAAAGCATCACCTCGAAAAAGGGCCAGAAATTTGCCGAAGAGGTGCTAGAACATATGAGAGACAGGATGATAAAGTATCAGGGAGAAACGGGAAATCTATATAATCTGGAAGCGACACCGGCCGAAGGAACGAGTTACCGTCTGGCGCTCAAAGACAAAAAACGATTTCCTAAGATGATATTTGCCAATAATGGCGCGGTAGAAAAAGGCGCAGAGCCATACTATACTAATTCTTCACAGCTTCCAGTGAGTTATACCGATGATATTTTTGAAGCGCTAGATCTTCAGGATAAGTTGCAAACTAAATACACTGGCGGAACGGTACTTCATGGATTTTTAGGAGAGCGGATCTATGATATAGAAACGACCAAAAAACTAGTGAAAAAGATCGCTTCCAACTATTCTTTGCCATATTTCACTCTTTCACCGACATTTTCCATCTGTCCTAATCACGGTTACATCGAGGGTGAACATGCCACCTGTCCTAAATGCGTGGTAGAACAAAAATGTGAAGTTTATTCCAGGATAGTCGGTTATATCCGACCGATCGAACAATGGAACGCCGGCAAAGCGCAAGAATTCATCGATAGGAAAGAATATAGGGTGAAGGCAAAGGTGGCAAAATAATATACAATCGAGATTTGATAGGGGTGACTTCTTTTTTAGAGGTCGCTCCTTTAGTTAATGTAAAAATCAAAAATCAAATCTCAAAATGACAAATCAAAATTAAAAAATGATTAAAATTTTGCATTTTACATTGTCATTTTTATTTTTGAGATTTTCATTTTAATTTTTTATTATGAACATTGCTGGTTTCCAAAAACTAACCCTTATAGATTATCCGGGAAAACTGGCCACTACTGTTTTCACGGTTGGTTGTTCTTTTCGTTGTCCATTTTGCCATAATCCGGAACTGGTTGATCGTGGATCATGGAATGTAGAACAAGACAGCAAAGAAAAAGAATTTTTTAAATTCCTGAAAATGAGACGGGGAACACTGGATGGAGTTTGCATCACGGGAGGGGAACCGACTATCCAGCCGGATATTATTGATTTTATAAAAAAGATAAAAAAAATGGGATTTGCCGTAAAGCTAGATACTAATGGTACTCGTCCAGACGTTCTGCGAAAGATAATCCGGGAAAAATTGGTGGATTTTATCGCGATGGATATCAAAAATCATCCGGGGAAATATGACAAAACGACGGCCACCAAGGGAGATATTGACCGCATTAAATTAAGTGTGGAGTTGATTCGAAACAGCGGCATTGATTATGAATTCCGAACAACAGTAGTTCCCGGTCTTCATGTTAAAGAAGACTTCAAAAAGATTGCTAAATGGCTCAAGGGTGCGAAATCATATTGGCTGCAACGCTACCGCCAGTCCAAAATCCTTGACCCGACTTTGCCTAGCCGAGTCATAAAAGATAAGACTTTGGATTTGGAAAAAATATTAGAAAATTTAACCCCGCATTTTGAGAATGTGGGGATAAGAGAATAGTCTTCATATAAGCCTTTAAAACCGGATTATTGCCGGTTTTTGTTTACCAAAATATGGATAACTGCTATAATAATACGGCTAATAATTAAAATTAAATTATTGGGCAATATTAGAAAACACTTGGTTAGTATCATAGTTTTTGGCATCAATCTGATCCTTATGGGAGTCGGATTTTTGTTTATCAAGAATAGCGATGAGGCGAAAAAGAAAAATTTAGCGGATGAAAATATAACTGAAGGAACACTTACTGAAAGTGAAGTGACTGCGAGAAATAACGTTGAAATCCCGGTTTCTAAAGAATCGGCAAGCGTTACTCGGAAAAATGTTGCACCAGACACTAAAAATATCTCGTCTTCTACCGCGCCAGCTATAAGCACTGCAACTTCTGGTAGCGCTAACGCAAACACAAATAATACTTCCACTAAAAAAAGCTCGGCGACAACAAAGACCTCGTAATTTTTATGAAAATAAACTTCAAAGCTCTTGGCACGGATATTTCTATCCAGATCATTTCTGATAATATTTCCAATGGTTTAGAAGAAGAGATAAAGAATTTCTATTGCGAAAAAGAAAAAACATTCAGCCGGTTTGATAAAAATAGCAAATTAAGCACTCTTAATAATAATCTTGGCAAGTACAATACTGCTTCATCTGATATAATAGAAGTGGCCGGGAAATGTTTGGAATATAATAAAGATACGGATGGTTATTTTGATCCAAGAATTATTGAAGTTTTAGAGAGTATCGGATATGACAAAGATTTTCGTAAAATCAATTCCGAGGAAATAAAAAAAGAATCCTTAGACATCAAATGTCTAAGTGATGATTTGGGTAGCGATTTGAAAATTGACGGCGATAAAATTTATTTCAGATGCCGGATGGATTTTTCCGGCATTGCCAAGGGATATATAACAGATAAGTTAGCTAATTATTTACAAGAAAGGGGATATACCAATTTTTTGATAGATTCCGGCGGGGATATCCGTATTTCAGGAAAAGATGAAAACGGGGAAAATTGGAAAATTTCCCTGGAAGGTGTGGCGGAGGAAAAAATACTTCTGGAATTAAACAATAATTTTCCGGCCATTGCCACTTCCGGCATAACACGAAGAAAGTGGGAAAATGAATCTGGGAAATTCCATCATCTAATTAATCCTAAAAGTCCCGGAGAGTTTAATTTCAATCTCAAATCAGCAACGGTTGTAGCCAGGACTTGCGAAGAAGCTGATATCTGGGAAAAAGTTTTGTATCTTATGGGGAAAGAAAACGGAATACAATTTTCGGAAGAAAAAAATATAAAAAGTTTATTTTTGGATTATAAAGGGAATATTCAAGTTTCTGGAGTTATGAAAAATAATATAAATATCAATGGGTGAAAATTTCTTTTGGTATCTGACCAGATCAAGCGCCCTAGTAGGTTATTTTTTGCTTTGGATTTCTATCTTTTTGGGTCTTTCCATCAGAACGCCGCTTTTAAACAGGATTATAAAACCAATTTATTCCTATAAAGTTCACTGTTGGATTTCGCTTCAAGCGCTTATTTTTGTGCTTATTCATGGGTTGAGTCTTTTAGGGGATAAGTATGTTGGTTTTACCCTAGGAAACATATTCATTCCTTTTTTCCCGCAAACAGCGCTAGGTGTTGATATGTCGTTTTTGGCTCTTGGAATAATCAGTTTTTATATAATGCTCATTTTGGTAGTGACGTCATATTTTAGAAATAACTTGTCTCACTCGCTTTGGCGAGGTGTGCATTTTCTAAATATTGGGCTTTTTGTCATCGTTTTTATTCATGCGCTTTACCTCGGAACGGATATGAAAAGCGGTCTGATCCGGTTTGCGTTTATTTATGCCAATGTTTTTTTGGCTATTCTTTTTATAATTAATTTAATAGCGAGAACGATAAAAACTTTTCAAAAAAATGAGAATTTACATCAAAGTGACTCCGAGGTCATCGAAGAATGAAGTGACCAAAATGTCAGAAGGGGAATATAAAGTGCGAATCACAGCGCCGCCGGTTGATGGCAAAGCCAATGAAATGCTGATTGGGGTTTTATCTGACCACTTTAAGGTGGCCAAGTCCAACATTTCAATTGTTGGTGGCAAAAGCGCAAGGACGAAAATAGTAGACATTTTATTTTAAGGAGGTGACCAAATCAAAAGTATTTTTTATTTTATCATTGGGTTTTATCGGGGGTGTTTTTAGTGCCTCTTTTTATTATCCCAGTCTGATTGATAATTATTATTTATTAATTTTAGTTTTGCTAGCTGTTATAATTCTAGCTATTTTTTACAAAAAACCGGCGATGATGGCCGGATTTTTTATATTATTTTTTATTTTTGGTATACACTTGACGGAAAAAAGACTGGAAGTGGTGAAAAATATAAAAGAAGATGATTTTTCGGGGGAGGTTGTGGTAATAGGCGAGCCAACAATATCAGGCAGGCAACAAAGAATGGTTGCTTTTCCCAAGATCCAACCTTTGGAGCAGCTCCCAAGGTTGAACCTTGGAACTGATTCAAGATTTTTAATAACCGCTGGAATTTTTCCTGAATATAAATATGGAGATGTTTTGAGAGTTGATTGTAAATTGGAAATTCCAAAGAATTTTGGACGAGGTCCTTCGACTGCGTCCGACTTGCGGTCGGACTCCGCTCAGGACGAATCCTCCGGATTCGATTACAAAATGTATCTAGCCAAAGACGGGATTTATTATCTTTGCAATAATCCTAAAATAGAAGATCTTAATAGAAACGAAGGAAATAAATTTTACGCGGCGATATTGAATATTAAAAATAAATTTAATGACAATATAATGAAGCTGATGCCGTCGCCGCAGTCGGGGTTGCTTTCGGGATTATTAATCGGAGGATCGGGGCTACTTTCTAAAGACTATCAAAATTATTTTTCTCTCACCGGCACAACGCACATCGTAGCAGTGTCCGGATACAATGTAACAATTGTCGCGGAATATCTGATGCTTCTGGGACTTTTTATCGGTCTCTGGCGGCAGCAAGCCTTTTGGTTTGCGGCTATTGGAATAATTTTTTTTGTAATTTTAACCGGCATGCCGTCTTCGGCCGTTCGGGCGGGAGTGATGGGGATTCTTCTCATTTGGGCGATGAAGAACGGGCGATTGGCTAACGCGCAAAATGCTATCATATTTGCGGCGGGAGTTATGCTATTGGCAAATCCATTGTCATTGCGTTGGGATGTCGGATTTCAACTGTCATTTTTGGCGACACTGGGGATCGTTTATGTTTATCCGATATTTAATGAATATCTTATGAAATTAGACGCGATGAATCGCGTCTCTACGATTGCGGAAATATTATTTCTTACACTATCGGCGCAGGTTTTTGTTTTGCCGATATTGATGATTAATTTTGGAAAATTGTCTCTCATTTCACCTCTGGCTAACGTCCTGATTTTGCCCATTATTCCGCTCACGATGCTCACCGGATTTATAGCTATCCTTTTTAGTTTTATCATTCCGCCCATCGGTCAAGTCTTCGCCTGGTTGGCCTTTTTGCCGTTGAAATATGAAACGATGGTAATAAAATTTTTGGCCAGTCTAAAATATTCCTCGGTGGAAATTTCCAATTTTTCGTGGATTGGAGTGGTTTTGTGGTATATAATTTTAGGAGGAGGGGTAGTTTTGATTAAAAAGAAAATAACAAATCCTCCTCTCCCCTTGGGAGAGGATGCCGAGTCTTCGAGGCAGGAGAGGGCTCCTAATTAAATTCGCAAAACTATAAGCTTGTTACTGTTTCACCAAGAGCCCTCTTTGTCACGATAAGAATTGTGACATCTCTCCCAGGGGGAGAGAGGAAAGAAAAAAGACAATAAAAAAATCCCCGATTCTTAACCGCGGCGGCGGCGAAAGTCGGGGGCTAATCCCACCATGGATCGTTCCAGATCAGATGGGCGATGATATGAAAAATAATGTCACTTAGATTGTATATCATATCATGATTTCACTAAAAAATCAAGCGCTCTCATACGATAAGCTAAAATTCTCCTTAACCAAGCCAAAATATGCCTAATCGAAAAGCCCTATATTTAATCCTCCTGACTCTTGCTATCATTGCCGCTATTTTGGCGGGGATTATTTGGTATCAGCAAAAACAAGAAATGAAAGTGGTTTTTTTTGATGTGGGACAAGGGGATTCCATTCTGATTGAGCAGGGAAGTAATCAGATTTTGATTGATGGTGGACCGGACGGAAAAAAAGTAATGGAAAAATTGGGCGAATATGTACCGTTTTGGGATAGGAATATAGAAGTGGTGATAGCGACTCATCCGGACGAAGACCATATTGACGGGCTCATTGATGTCATGGAAAATTACAATATTGGTGAAATAATCGATAATGGAGCTGATGTAGACAGTCAGGTTTATAAAAAATATCAGGACGTAATCTCGCAAAAAAATATCAATCGTATCGAGGGAAAATCGGGAATGGAAATAAAACTGGCGGATAATACAAAACTTTCTATTTTATCTCCTGATGGAACGCAAGACAAAAATAACCCGAAAGATACAAATCTTTCGAGCATCGTTTCTAAACTAACTTTCGGTGAAAATAGTTTTTTATTTACTGGCGATTTTCCGACAGAAGGCGAGCAAGATTTATTTAGTAAAAATATCGATTTACGCGCGCGAGTGCTGAAAGTAGCTCATCATGGGTCAAAATATGCAACAAGTGACGAATTTCTAGATAAAGTTAACCCACAAGAGGCAGTAATATCCGTTGGGAAAAACAATAGATATGGACACCCGGCAGAGGATGTGATAAGCAGATTGGAAGCGCATAAAATTAATATAAAAAGAACCGATGTATCCGGAGATATCGAGTATCAATTTTAAATTTGAAATTTTAAATTTGAAATGAATTTTAAATGACTAAATTTGAAATTAAAGCATTAAAAATTGATTAAAAATTTTAAATTAAAAATTAAAAATTACAGAACCAAATATTCTTGCCAAATTGATAATATGGTGATAAGCTGTACTTTGTTGTATAATAAATATAAGAATTCAAATTTATGCCAGTAGCCAGACAAAGACATACCAAAGCCAGACGCGACAGAGCGAGAGTGTTTTACAAGCTAAAACCGAAAAGTCTTGTGGAATGTTCCAATTGTAGCGCTATGATCATTGCCCATACCACTTGCCCAAAATGCGGATTTTATAAGAAAAAAGAAGTGGTGGACACGATGAAGAAAGCGACAAAAAAAGCGAAAAAGTAGTTTTTAGAAATTAGTTGAATAGAAAAAAGAAAATGGTTTAAGAAATAGGAAATAGGAAATAAGAAATTAGATCATATCTTTTTTCCAACTTCTTCTTTCCTGAACTACTTTCCATTTTCCAATCAACTATTTTCCAATTTTCTATGGCCAACCGACATCTTTCACGCTCAATCGCCATGCAATCACTCTATGAGTGGGATTTTAACGGACGCAAAAAGGAAAGTGTTGATGAGATAGTTGAAAAGAATATCAAAGAATTCGGACCAGGAATGGACGACACTAGTTTCGTAGAAAACCTTGTTAAAAGTACCATCAAAAATCAGGACAAAATTGATCCACTTATTGAAAAATGCGCTCCGGAATGGCCACTAGACCAAGTGACGATCGTTGACCGGAATATTTTGCGTTTAGGGATAAATGAACTGCTTTTTGGCAACTATGAAGAAGTGCCTCCTAAGGTGGCGATAAACGAAGCAATCGAGCTGGCCAAATCCTTTGGTGGGGAGAGTTCCGGAAGATTTGTCAATGGAGTTCTGGGAACGATATACAGGGAGTTGGGCGAGCCGATGAAGGATGATGACTCGAAAAAGCGCAAGGAAATAAGAGAGAAGGAAAAGGAGAATAAAAAAGAAGAAAAATAATTAATTTTAAAATCACAAATTCAAAATTACAAATCCCAAATAAATTAAAAAATTACAATATTAAAATTCAAAACAGTTTATAATTTTGGATTTTAGCCATTGTAATTTATTTGGAATTTGAGATTTTGTATTTGGTGCTTATGGCATTTATGACATCCGATCTATCAAAAAAACTGGGAGTAAAATTCAATAATCCCGAACTTTTGCAACAAGCCGTAACTCATCGTTCATACCTTAATGAGCATCGGAGTTATAAACTTGATCATAATGAGCGTCTTGAATTCCTGGGAGACGCGGTTTTGGAGTTGGCAGTGACGGAATATCTATATAACAATTATGAAAATCCGGAAGGCGAACTGACCAACTGGCGAGCAGCTCTTGTTAATGGAGAAATGCTGGCCAAAATTTCCAAAAAATTGGGCGTGGAAGAATTTCTTATGATGAGTCGTGGAGAAACCAAAGATACCGGGCGCGCGCGCCAATACCTTTTGGCCAATGCTTTTGAAGCCATCACCGGTGCTATTTATCTTGACTCCGGTTATGACACGGCCAAGGATTTTATTATGAAAAACGTAGTAATCTATCTTGACGAAATAATCGAGAAAAAACTATTCCTAGATCCCAAAAGTCGTTTTCAGGAGGAAGCGCAGGACAAAGTCGGTACTACACCGTCCTATCGCGTTTTGGAAGAAGCGGGACCTGATCACGACAAGAAATTTGTCGTTGGAGTATTTTTAGACTCGGAAATGATCGCCAAGGGCGAGGGGCCGTCCAAGCAGGAAGCTCAAAGGCAGGCGGCAGAGAAGGGATTGGAAGTGAAGAGTTGGTAAACAAAAACAAAAAATGTTTCTCAAACGCCTAGAAATTAACGGCTTCAAATCATTTGCCTCCAAAACCACTTTGGATTTTTTGATTGACTCTGAAAACCACAAGACTCATGGGATAACAGTAGTGGTCGGACCAAATGGAAGTGGCAAATCCAACATTGCCGATTCTTTGCGTTGGGTGATGGGGGAGCAATCAATGAAACATCTGCGCGGAAAAAAATCAGAGGACATTATTTTTGCCGGAAGTGGAAAAAAAGCGCGTTTAGGGAGTGCCAAAGTAACTTTATATCTAGACAATTGTGACCAAAAAATTCCCATTGATTTTTCCGAAGTTACCATTGCCAGAAAAATTAACCGTTCTGGCGAGGGAGAATATTTTATCAATGGTTCGCGTGTCCGTCTTCAGGATATTACCGATCTTTTGGCCAAAGCTGGCGTAGGAAAAGAAAGTTATGCCATTATCAACCAGGGAATGGCCGATGCTATTCTTGCCGCCTCGCCACTGGAACGCCGGACGATCATTGAAGATGCAGCCGGAGTGAAACAATATCAGATCAAAAAAGAAAGGTCTATCCGAAAACTGGATTCAACTCGGGAAAATTTGGAGCGAGTGAAAAGTTTAGTAGAAGAAATAAAGCCGCATCTTCGAATGCTCAAAAGACAATCGGACAAAGCGGCTAAGAGTGAGGAAATATTTACGAGTCTTAAAGAAAAGCAGATAAAACTTTTCAGTCATCTTTGGCATAATTTTCGAGACGAGAAACAAATTTTTGATGAAAAAAAAGACGAATTGGGACGAGAGATGATGAATATGCAACGCGAAGTAGATAAACTTTTAGACGCAATAAACGCGGAAGAAAAGAACAATAAGGAAAATGAGACTCTCGCCGGATTGGAAAAAGATTCTAGGGAAGCTCGGGTGAAATATAATACTCTCGAGCGAGAGCTGATCATAACAGAGGGACGATTGGAAATTGAAAAAGAGAAGCAAGCTAGCCGGCAAGTCTTGGAGGAGATAAAAATAACCAGTATTCCTGTCGATTCTCTTTATGTCAAAAAAATAGTGGAAGAAATCCGGATCGACCAGGAAAGGTTGATAGAAAAATTACAAAAAGTGGAAAAGATTGAAGAACTCCAAGATATCAAAGAATTTGCCCGAGCGATCCAACAAAGACTATTTGAGCTCAAAGCAGATATTGAAAAAGGGAAAAAGGAGCAGAATTCCGAGAGCGAGGCTCTCGGAGCCGCTCCAAGAGCCTCGCTCTCGGATGCTTCTGAAATTAAGAAAGACAACTCGGTAATTTTAGAATTGCAAAATAAATTAGTCCAGTTGAGAAAGGATATAAAGGATCTGGAAAACAAAATTAGAGAAATCGATGAATCGAGAGAAAAAGAAATAACGGAAGACAGAAATCGACGCCAGAAATTTTTTGAGATTGAAAGAAAAATGAGGACAAAGCAGGATGAACTGGGAAAACTGAAAGATCAATTCAATGATGCCAAAATTTCTTTGGCGCGCGTGGAAGTGCGAGAGGAAGATTTGAGGACGGATGTAAAATCAGCGCTCAAAATAGAACCCGAGGAACTTTCAAAAAATAATGAAGAAATCAATCGGGAAGAGTTGGAGCGAGAAGTGGCGCGTCTGAAAATCCAACTGGAACAGATCGGCGGAATAGATCCGATGGTGATAGATGAATATAGGGAAACTCAAAAACGTTTTGATTTTCTCTCCACTGAATCAGAAGATCTGGAAAAAGCTATTGGTAGTCTTCGGGAGATAATAAAAGAAATGGAGCAAAAAATTTCTAAGGAATTTGAGCTGGCTTTCACCGAGATCAACAAAGAATTCACCAAATACTTCAAAATAATTTTTGGTGGCGGCGCAGCGCATCTGACAAAAGTTAAGGTAAAAAATCGGAAGTTTAAGATTAAAAAAACCGAAGAAGAATCAGATTTAGAAACTGAAAATATAGAGCAAAACGGTGATGACAATGTAGAAGATGTGGAAAATGAAAAGGATGAGATCGGAATCGATATCTTTGCTTGTCCGCCAGGAAAAAGAATAACCAGCCATGCTATGCTTTCGGGAGGTGAACGGTCACTTACTTCTCTGGCTCTTCTCTTTGCTGTCATTGCCCACAACCCACCACCATTCTCTATTTTGGATGAAGTAGAGGCGGCACTTGATGAAGCTAATTCCAGACGTTTTGGCCGGATACTTTCAGAGCTTTCCAAAAACACTCAATTTGTCATTATCACTCATAACCGTGAAACCATGCGCCAGGCGTCGATGCTCTATGGGGTGACGATGGGGGAAGACGGAATTTCCAAACTTCTTTCGGTGAGATTAGACCAAGTAGGACAAGGAGGGAAAATTATAAAATAAATGTTCTCTCGTAATAAAAACTTTCTATTTAAAGCACTTATAATCCTGATAATTGCAGGCGGTGTTTTTATTCGTTTCTGGCATCTCGATTCCATTCCGCCCGGCATTCATTATGATGAAGCGTATAATGGAGTGAATGCGCTTACTGCCAATGAAACGCACAACTGGAAAATATTTTATGAAGACAACACGGGTCGCGAGGGATTGCATATCAACGTCATTGCTTTTTTTATTTCCATTTTTGGTAATAATAATTTTGGCCTAAGATTTGCCAATGCTCTTTGGGGGTCGCTCACTCTCATCGGTTTTTATTTTTTGCTAAAAGAACTGAAATTTTCTCATCTTTCCCGGGCTATCGGAACCTTTATGATTGCCACTTCGTTTTGGCATCTGGTTTTTTCGCGCACCGCCTATCGCGCTATCATGGTTCCGCTCATCTTAGTCTGGCTTTTCTATTTTTTCTGGAAAGCGGTGGACACACCTAAGTACCGAACCCGATACTTCATCATTTCCGGACTTCTTTTGGGAATAGGGTTTCACACTTACATTTCTTTCCGCATTGCCCCTGTCATAATTCTGGCGGTTGCCCTTTCTTTTGTTCTCACAAGACCTGGTTTTCTGGCGCGCCATTGGAAATCCGGTCTTATTTTTGCCATCGCCGCGCTTCTGGCTGCTCTTCCTATTTTTATTTTCTTTTCTGACCATTTCAAAGATTTCGTTTCCAGAAGTGAAGCCGTTTCTGTTTTTAACGCGCCCAATATGACTTTTTGGCAAGCATTTGGAAAGAGTCTCGGCAGGCATCTCTGGGCATTTTTTGTTATCGGTGATCATAACTATAGGCATAATTTTAACAACCAGCCGCTTCTTCCGGCGGCCTGGTCAGTGCTTTTTGCCATCGGATTTATTATTTCCATAAGAGAAATTGGCAAAACGGCGATAAATTTAATAAAAAATAGCCGGGAAAATCCAGGAGAAAAATCGATCCTGGCCACCAGATGGTTCAATGTTTCGGTACTGGCCCAGTCTATTTTTTGGATAATGATCTTGCCGGGAACTTTCAGTATCGAAGGGATTCCGCATTCACTGCGTATCATCGGCACTATTCCGGCCGTGTTTATTTTTTGCGTTTTGCCTTTTGAGTATATTACTAGTCTTTTTACCGCTACCAAGGAAATTTCTATATCCGCCACCACTCCATCAAGAGATAGTCGATCACTTACAGTCTTTATCGGCCTCATCGCTATGGTGGTTTTGGGCGGACTGTCGCAGGTATATATTTATTTCAATCTTTGGGCAACCGATCTGGCCACTATGGGCGCTTATGAACGGAAACTTTATGATTTCGGCCTTATGACCAAAGATCTTCCGGTGCGCAACAATAACTATATAATGACTGCCTGGAATACTGCCATTTATTCCGACAGACATCAGTCCAGTCTCAAAACTTTGGAATATTTGGCATATCCTAACATCAAAAAATATCTATTTTATAGGCCGACCGATGGAATCGGACAGATAAATTGCGATGATCCGCAAATAGTATTTTTGGAATCAGATCAATGGCTTCGCGATCAATACAAAAATAATTGTCCGAGTTTACAACAAAAAAGATATCTTTATAATAATGGGAAATATACTTTTTGGGTGATGAGTAATAATCCCTAGCAGAAATATTTGTTCTCCTGGAGCGAGGCTCTCGGAGCCGCTCCCAGAGCCTCGCTCCAGGACGGGGTTCTTGACATAGAAAAGATGCGTGTGTATACTGTATTAGTAATATTTAAGACGATTTAGGCACGCTGAGTGTCCAAGTTTAGTACTACAAAAATGCTGACAATGAGAATGGCCCGCGTAGGGAAAAGAAATAAGGCTCAATTTAAAATAATGTTGCAGGAATCTACCGTTGCTCCGGGAGGGAAGCACGTGGAAGTTTTGGGTTCCTACGATCCGCATCAAAAGGCGGCTGTATTAAAAGAAGAAAGAATAAAATACTGGCTGGCGCAAGGTGCCCAAGCTTCTGATACAGTTTATAACTTACTAGTTTCAAAAGGTTTGATTTCTGACAAAAAAAGAGCAGTGAAATTACCGAAAAAAGCGGAACCTGCCTCACCGGCAGGCGAGGAGCCAAAAGCTGAAGAGACTAAAACTGAAAAAAAGACCGAAGATATAAAAGAAGAAGTTAAAGTTGAGGAAAAAATTGAAGAAGTAAAAAAAGAGGAAAAACCAGAAGAGCTAAAGCAAGAAGATGTAAAAACTGAATAATTTAATATATTTTTCCGCAGACAATGGGCACTAAAATAAGACCCATCGAGGAAATGAAAGTCTGGAACTTTTATTTTATGTCTGCTGGAATGCAGATTTTTTAATTTTATGCAAACACGTAACCAAAAAAAAGAAATAGTCAAGAATTTGACCAAGGAGATAAAAGACTCAAAAGCTGTTGTGTTTTCTGACTATAAAGGACTAACTGTCAAAGATATGACTGCTATGAGGAAAGAACTTCACTCTCAAGGAGTTGATCTCCGAGTAGTTAAGAAAACTCTCATTAACATTGCCCTAAAAGATGCCGGAATAGAATTAGACGCCGAAAAAATGGAAGGTCAGATCGCTCTGGCAATTTCCAGGGAAGATGAAGTAGCAGCTGCTAAAATTATCGCCAAAGTAGCCAAAGCCAATGAAAATCTGAAAATTGTAAGTGGAATCCTGGGTAAGGATGTTCTTGGAAAAGACGAAGTTATGGCTCTTGCGAAACTTCCATCCAAGGAAGAACTGCTGGCCAAATTTGTCGGAACAATCAATGCTCCAATTTCAGGATTTGTGAATGTTCTGGCCGGAAACTTGAGGGGACTAGTCAATGTTTTGAAGGCGATTGGTGATTCCAAATAAGATAATTAAATAATTTTATAAATAATTAATCATAAATTATATGACCGAAGAAAAAAAGGAAACTGTAGAAGTTCCGGAAAAATTTCAGAAGCTCGTTAGCGAAATTGAAAAAATGAGTGTCTTGGAACTTTCTGAACTGGTGAAGGTGCTCGAAGAAAAATTTGGAGTATCAGCTGCCGCTCCAATGATGATGGGGGCGATCCCTGCTGGTGGCGGAGAAGTAGCAGCCGCCGAAGAGAAATCCGAATTTGATGTGGAAGTGACCGCGAGTGGCGCTTCTAAGATTAATGTTATCAAGGCTGTTCGTGAAGCCACAGGTCTTGGTCTTAAAGACGCCAAGGATCTGGTTGACGCCGCTCCAAAAGTGATCAAGGAAAAAGTGACCAAAGCTGAAGCGGAAGAAATGAAGAAAAAACTGGAAGAAGCCGGAGCGACCGTAACTCTGAAATAATACCGGAAATTTCATAATAAAAACCCTGGAATAAAATTCAGGGTTTTTATTTTGCTAAATCTTTTTATAATCCATAAGCCGTGGTCATAGTTTTTAGCATCCAGGGAATAGCAATGAGAAGTCCGATGAGCGGCAGGACGATAGTGACCACGGTGATAATAAGAGTCCAGAGAAAATATTTTCTCGTCTTTTCCACGGACTTATAAATGTCGTCAATCTTTTTCTCTTGCTCTTCTAATTTTTTCAAAAGTTCTTGATCCATAGAATTTATTTATTATTTTTTATAATTCCCACCAATAATGGGCATATTTTTTTCAGGCCAATTGGTCAGGGCGATAGTAATTTCACTCTCAAGCGGAATTGATAGATCTGGCAAAGCCAAAGCGCAGGCGCGATGCATGCCCTCAATAAGAATGATTTTATCCTGCCATATAAGTCCGGTAAGCATAGTTTTGGCAGGGAAATTTTTTTTAATATCAATAATCTTTTGATTGGCTTTTATTATTGGCAGATTGAGAATATCTTTTAGTTGCATAGTGATTTTTCCATCGTATGCTTTTTCTATCCAGGAATGTGACGGAACGCCATAAATTTCCGGAAATTCTTTCAGTGGTTCATTAATTTTATACAAAAACCATCCTAATTTTTCCGGGTTCAATGGAGCGGCATAAGCTTTCCGCCACTCGTCCCAGGAATCAAAGTCACGTTCTTCCCAGTGTTTTTTCCATGATTCCTGATGAGCCTCACCTTGTCGCCAGGTATCGAAAATTTTGTCCCAAGTTATAGAATCAATTAATTCTAAGGATGTGTATTGATCAGGTATTGTTAACATTAGTTAAATTATAGCATTAAAATTGATACAAGAAAAAATCCATTCTGTATGTTACTTCAATCTATGGGGACAAAAGGAAGCATTCCAATCGGTCAGACTACAATGACCACACGACAGATTTTCTTCTCAAAGTAACTGTCGAAACCCCCGGGAAATGACAAAATAATAGCCCCGCGACTCCAAAAGAGCGGCGGGGCGTTTTTATTTCTAGATTCTTGTGTTTATGTCGGGATTTTTAGTGCAGTTGTCCTGTTAATCGACATGGAACTCCTCGCGGCACTCTATTACGAAAACAAGATGATTGTCCCCGATGGCGTCTAAAACTTCTTTGGTCTGCTTTTTCCAGCGAGGATCGCAGTGCCGGTATTTCCTTGCCCGTAGACATTTCCGGGCCTTATTCTCGTCAAGGAAAAGGGCTACCACGGGTGTAGTATGACCACCATGTCTGTTATCATTCACTTCATAGTAAGTTGGACGTTTTTCGCCTTCGGTCCAGTGAGCGCTATAGAGGCCAATTCCCCCTGGTGTCACGGCTACCAAATTGCCATTGCGCAACATCATTCCGACAGCCATTTCGCTAGTCGTTCCTTCGCGTAAAGCAATTTTTTTGACAGTCGGAAAATGCTCTTTATTTTTCTCTTCGGACACCAGATACAGAGACGTTAGGGTTACAACAAAGAACTGATGTAAATGCATATCCTCCTCCTCAAGAGATAATCTATGGTTATCAATAAATCCGTCTTTTCTTTATTGCACCTTAACATCGGCTAAGATTTTGGTCAACAGGGGGTAGGGATGAAAGATCCAGGTGCTTTCTTTCACAATTTGTGTTACGTAACAATGTAAGTAATTAAATACTTACACGGAATTGTTGGGCCGGCAGGATTCGAACCTGCGCATGGTGGAGCCAAAACCCACTGCCTTACCGCTTGGCTACGGCCCAAAATATTATTCTATTCTACTATCTTCCCACCCATAATCTCCATCGCGGAGCTTAAAAGGGGATCTTGCGTCGATTCTTTTTTTTCTTCAACTTCCTTTTTAGCTAGATTCTTATCGGCAACAATCATTATCCGCACCGGACATTCCAAAATCTTACCAAAAACTTCTTCTACAGTCAACCGATTGCCGTTTTCGTTCAGTCGCTCTTTATAAAAATCATACGGAGTGGCGATGGTGATTTCATTGCCCGTGACTTTTGTCACCTGGCAATTCAGAAGCAATGCTTTCAGGGAATGGTTGTATGGTTGAATGTCAATTAATAATTTATCCCATTTGGATTGGACGGTGAAAATGTCTAGTGGCGTGTTTTTATCTATTTTTTTTAACCTGTCCTCATCTTCCGCGGGAGCAACCTTTGTTGGTTCAGGTTTTTGGCTGGAAATGACAGATGGACTGGCTGGCGTTATGCTTGGCGCGCTATAGCTTATATTTTCTGCTTTTATAGATGGAAACGTCTGTGTCGCTTTGATAATGGCGATTTCCAATGGCAATTGCGGCAATATATATGAAGCGATTTTGCCTTGAGCTTCAAGTAACAAATTTATCGTGATAATAATTTTTACTAGCTCTGCTTTTTCTGCCAGAGCCTTCAGCTCGACCATTTGTTCTCTGGTCATTTCATAGGAAAAATACTTGTCCAGCTTATCGTTTATTTTTACCAGCATCACCTGGCGGAAATAGTTGATGAGCGCCTTGTTAAACACTTGCAAATCATAGCCATCATTCAACAGATCGTTCACTTTGGAAATGGCTTTGGTGCTATCTTGCTCAATAATCAATCGGGCTATTTCGCTATATATTTTCCGATCGGTCGTTCCTAAAATTTCTTCAACCTCCTTGGCAGTGATATTTTTGTCTTCCAATGATATGATTTGACCCAAAAGCGATTCAGCGTCACGCATTCCGCCTTCTGCTGAAATAGCGATCATTTCCAACGCTTCTTTTTCAATTTTCACTTTTTCGGCCTTGGCGATGATAGATAATTTTTCAATGATATTAGCCACAGGAAGCCTGGAAAAATCAAAACGTTGGACACGCGACAAGATCGTATCTGGGACTTTGTGAATTTCCGTGGTAGCGAGAATAAAAATGACGTGAGTTGGCGGTTCTTCTAGGGTTTTGAGAAGCGCGTTGAAAGCGCCACTCGAAAGCATATGCACTTCATCAATAATATATACCTTGTATTTTAGAGAAGTTGGTGGGAGAGCGACAGTTTCTCGCAATTCGCGAATATTGTCCACGCCAGTGTTGGACGCGGCGTCAATTTCAATGATGTCCAAAGATCTCGCGGAATTAATAATCTGGCAAGCCGAACATTTTTCGCAGGGCGTAGAATCTTTTAATTTCTCGCAATTAATCGTTTTGGCCATTATCCGAGCCAAAGATGTTTTTCCTGTTCCGCGAGGACCGGTGAAAAGATAGGCGTGGCCAATGCGTTCGTGTTTTATAGCATTAGAAAGAGTGCGGACAATATGTTGTTGTCCGATAACTTCATCGAAATTTTTCGGCCGGTATTTTCTGTATAAACTCTCGCTCATAAATACTAATTAATTAGAGTACCAAATTTGGTACCCCTTGTGTCTTTATTATATATCTGAAAAAGGACAGACACAAGGTCTGCCCCTACGTAAGATTTTTGATAAATTATTTCTTAAAAACAATAAATTTATATCCGATAAAGTTCCAGGCCAAACCAGCAATTGATCCGGCAGCCGCTCCGATTAGCCCAGCTTGATCGGCGGAAAAACCGGAAATAGCTCTGAAAACCAGGGAAGCGACGATAACATTGACCAGAAAACCAATCATACTAACTATAAAAAACTGGATGAATTCTGTGCTTTTTCCACCTTCGACGTTAAATGTCCAGTGTTTATTCCAAAAATAACTGTTAATATTGGCAATGATAAACGAAAGGGATTTATAAAGGGAATAATAAGTCAAAAAAGAAAACAAGATCGTTTTTGAATCGATACCAAGATATGTCCGAAAAGCAAAGGTGATGAGCGACAAAAATCCGAGATCGACAAGGACGTTGAGCACGCCAGTTACTCCGAATTTTCCCAGTTGCCAGATGACAGCTATTTTTCGACTAATCATATGAGCAATGACGAGGCCAAACGGCACGGCTAGGAAGAAAAAGGGAATAATAAACAAATTAATTTTACTATAAATATCCGGTTTGGCGGCAGAAAGGACTGGTAAAAATAAAAGACCGATAAGAAGTCCGGCAAGAAATGCAAGATAGTAGTCTTTTTTGTTCATGGGTTGTGTAGTATTTTCCATTTTGTTTTGATGTTGGTCTTTACTAATTACTAATCAAATACCAATATACTAATCCGTAGCGTTTTAGAGGTTAAGCCTCGGACAAGTCATTGGTATATTAGTAGAAAATTCGTAATTCGTAAAGACTACCTATCTTCTTCTAATTCCTTCTTTAATTTTTCCATATCCGGCGCCCATTCGTCCAGAATGGAATCGCTGTTGTCCTTTTTTTCTGTCATTGTCTTTTCTGGTTCTGGCGCTGGTTTTTTCTTATCAGCAATAAGTTCATCAATATCCATTGGAGGGGATGATATATAATTTTTGTTATCCCGCGATTTTTGCAGAACGTTTTCAATGGCTGCCCAATCCGAATCGATGTCGCGAGAGGCGACCATCGTTACTTCATCGCCCGGCTCCACTTTGAAATAGGTGATAGAGGCGAGAAGAACTTTATAGGCTTTTCCTTCGGCGGCGACAAAATAGTTACCGTCAGCGTCTTGCGAAACTGATCCGATGAGTCTTTTCCGCTCGACCGGTCCAATTTGTTTATAAATAAAAGACCCGTCTGGCGTAATGGTCAGTTTGAGCATGTCGCCTTCGACTAATTTTGATTTAGAAGCATAATTGGCCGGCACCGGATATTGCTTTCCGTCCGTGCCGATCATAATTTGTCCGTCAAAAGTGCCTTCAATAACTTTGCCGTCTTCTTCATTGCCGTCACTCTTTCTTTTTCGTCCAACTTTTTTCTTTCCTTCGAGTTGCAAAAGCATAGCCTTTGCCCCCTGCAAAGTTTTTTCAGCGTTATAGATCATCTCACGCAACGCCTGAACCTTTTCGTTAGTTTTATCGTTCTTTTCCTCCATTTTTATTTATTTTTTTATTTGTGTTGTAACCTTATCTAAATTATACAATCACAAATATTAATTAGCAAGTGGGTATAACCATACCAATGTTTATTACACTTAAAAACACTTTTTATTTACAAATGAAATATAGACGTACGCCATTTGTATCTATAATAAGCAATAAATTAAAAAACAAATCAGACCCCTTGTATATTTTACGATTAAAAATTACTTAGGGACGCAAAAACATGTACACAAAAAAAGACTATTCGCGCCTCCTCGGAACACCAGGCTTTTCGGAAAAAGCCCTGGAAACGCATTTTGCCCTTTATGAAGGATATGTGACTAATACTAATAGAATTTTGGAAGAACTAGGGGAATATAAAGGCGATTCTATCCAATACGCAGAAATGAAAAGAAGATTGGGCTGGGAATTTGATGGTATGCGGCTCCATGAATATTATTTCGATTCAATGGGTGGAAACAAGGAGCTCGATAAAAACAGCAAATTATATCAAACGCTGGAAAAAGAGTTTGGCAGTTTCGAAGAATGGCAGAACGATTTTATCTCTACCGGAAAAATGCGCGGCATCGGCTGGGTCATTCTCTATCAGGATCCGACCAATAACAAATTGATGAATTTCTGGATCAATGAACATAACGACGGCCATCCAACAGGACTTAATCTGATTCTAAATATGGATGTTTTCGAACACGCTTTTATGATTGACTACGGAAAAGATAAGGCGAGTTATATTGATGCCTATATGAAAACGATCAATTGGGAAGAGGTGGAAGAAAGGCTGAAGTAGGTTACGGGATTGCTATTTATAGCCGATGGGTTACAATTAAATAAGCTTATGTCCTGGGGGTAAAAAACCATGGACGCGCGTCGGATCATCGCTCATATCTGGATGTTTATCCTAATAATGTTAGGGGTGGTGTCGGCTTTTTTGTTTGTTCCATCGATTGTTCTTCTCTCCCGACAAAACAGTTATTATCTAAGCTTAATATTCGTTCCTTTTGTTGCCTTTGTTCTCTATAATTTTGTCAGCGCTTTTTATTATCGTTTGAAATCGCACATCAATTCCGATAATTTAGAAAAGTTGTCTGGAGAGAAGGCTTTCGGTCGGATGGTTCATCCCACTTGCACTACTTTAGCGATTCTCTCTTGGGGCGCTTTCATTTATTTTCCAAACTTAAAAATATTTATGGCTAATGTTTGGATATCTGTGGTGGTTTTTTCCTGGATAAAAATGGAAAAAAACGCGTATTCTGAAAGACCTAGTCGATCGATAAATGACACTTCGGGGCCATAGAGTTGCTTTTTATTAATTTTTATGCTAGGCTTAACTTTAGTTTTGCTAACATTTCTGCTGAACTTCAGCAGTTTTTATATTTATGCAGATACGTAACATTGCTATTATTGCTCACGTCGACCATGGGAAAACCACTCTGACTGATGCCATTATGAAGGAGACCGGCATCTCAAAGGAAGGGGCGACTATGGATTCCAACGCTCTAGAACAAGAGCGTGGTATTACGATTTACGCTAAAAATACTTCTATCTTCTACAAAGATACAAAGATTAATATCGTGGACACTCCCGGGCACGCTGATTTTGGTTCGGAAGTAGAGCGGGTTTTGCGATCGATTGATTCGGTAGTTCTGGTTGTGGACGCCCAGGAAGGCCCGATGCCACAAACACGATTTGTTCTCAAAAAATCCTTGGAGTTGGGATTGAAACCGATTGTTGTTATAAACAAAATCGATAAACCAGCGGCTGATCCCGACTGGGTCCAGGAAAAAGTTTTTGAGCTGTTCTTGGATCTGGGCGGAAACGATGAGCAACTAGACTTCACTACTGTCTATGCTATTGCCAAGCAGGGGATAGCCAAGATGCACCTGGATGATGAATCAACTGATCTCACGCCGCTTCTAGATACAATTCTCGCGCATGTTGCGCCAGCGCCGGACAACAGTGAAATGCAGCTGCGCGCGCAGCCGTTCAATCTTGGATATGATAATTTTTTGGGACGCCTCGCAGTATCTCGAATTTATGAAGGAAAAATAAAAGTCGGAGATAATTTGACGATAAAAAATCCGGACGGAAACACCAGGATCGGACGAGTGACAAAATTATATATTTTTCACGGTATTGAAAAAAAGGAAGTGGAAGAGGCGCTGGCTGGAGACATCGTGATGATTGCCGGATTTCCGGATATCGAGATCGGCGAAACTTTTTGCGCGGACGCATCACAGGAGGCATTGCCGGCCATTTCTATTGATGAGCCGACGATAACTTTGCGATTTTTGGTGAATGATTCTCCTTTTGCCGGGCGAGAAGGAAAATTTGTGACCGGACAACAGATTCGTGAAAGATTGCAAAAAGAATTGGAAATAAATGTAGGGCTGAAAGTAGATTTTTCATCGAATGATCATTTGACAGTTTCAGGACGAGGAGAATTACACATCGCGATACTTCTGGAGAATATGCGACGCGAGGGATATGAAGTTCAGGTGTCACAGCCAAAAGTTATTATCAAAGAAATTGATGGAAAAAAACACGAGCCATTCGAAGAAGTGACTATCGATGTGCCAAGTTCAGTCAGTGGCACGGTCATTGAAGCTCTTGGAACAAGAAAGGGCATTATGACTAATATGGAAACCAAAGGCAGTCAGACGAGAATCCTGTTCGAAGCGCCGACGCGCGGACTTCTTGGATATCGCGGACAATTCATGGTGGAAACAAAAGGCGAAGGAATTTTGTGTTCACGCATGAACGGTTTTCGGCCATATGTGGGCGAAATTAAGAGAAAAGATGTCGGTTCGATGGTTTCTATGGCGACAGGAAAAGCTTTGGGATTTTCTCTGGCTAACCTTCAAGAAAGAGGCGTTCTATACATCAACGCCGCCGAAGAAGTTTATGAAGGAATGGTTATTGGAAACGTCACCAAAGGAAATGAAATGGCCGTCAATCCTATCAAAGGAAAACAAATGAGCAATATGCGTTCTTCCGGCGCAGATGCCGCTATCCATCTCACTCCGCCGATGACAATTTCCATTGAACGGGGATTGGAAGTGATGAATGAAGATGAATATCTAGAAGTTACTCCCGGATCAGTCCGCCTTCGAAAACAGTATCTTACCGAGAACGACAGAGTAAAAGCGGCGAGGAAAAAATAATCACTTAGACATTCGATGTCTAAGTAGAGATGTCTAAGCAAAAAATAAATCTTTTAGAAAAAATTAAAATCCCAGAGAGGAATAGATCCTTCCGGGATTTTTTATTTGTGTTTGAAATACTACACCAACTATATGACCTCGTAGACGTGCCTCTCAGGGGTTGAATAATCCAACTCCCTGAGTTTTTGATTGAGATTTAAATCTTTGGCCACCCGTTCGGGTTGCCATTGATTACCATCTTCAGTTTGAAACAGGGGAACACCGGAAAATTTTTCCGCCCTTAGTTTCAGGGAAATCATCTGTTTGCTGTTGCCCTGCGGACGGAATATCCGGGCGCGGGGGATTATTTGCAGTTCATTCTTGTAGATGCAAACAATGTCCCCTTGTGCCAGTGACGAAAGTTGGTCATCAGGCAGATATATGAGCATAGATCTTCTCCTTTTGGCCTCTTTAGGCTCGTATGTGGTTAACGTTTTTTCAGGTACGAAGCATAATCTTATATCAATTTTTACAAAAAGTCAAGCCGTTGTGGATACAGTGTGTATAACTTTTCCGTTGGTGGCTTATCTAAGCCATTTTTTGTTTTTTTAAAATTAAAGCAAAAGTGTTGACGGCTGTATCTTGGTGGGATAGAATAGAGAGGTAGTAAATAAAAGTGGGGGGAAGTGGTAAATTAAAAATACAAGCACCTCCGCCTTTTGCGTCCTTATGTTTATAGGCGAATACCAGCATTCTATCGATCCGAAAAAAAGATTGGCTTTGCCATCACGTTTTCGGGGTGAGCTGAAAAATAAAGTTGTTGTCACTCGTGGATTGGATAAGTGTCTGTTCGTATATCCTTTAAAAGTGTGGGAAGAGATTGCTGGAAAACTGGGAACACTGCCGGTCGGAGAATCAGCGACAAGAAGCTTTATCCGCCTGCAACTCTCCGGAGCGATCGATTGTGAAATTGACAAGCAGGGGAGGATTCTCATTCCAGATTTTCTCAAAAATTATGCCGGACTCGATAGGGAAATTATAGTTGCCGGAGTATATAATCGTTTGGAAATTTGGGATGAGAAGAAATGGGCTGAGTATAAAAATAATGCAGAGAAAAATTCTGACGAAATAGCGGAACAACTCGGGAAATTGGGAGTTTATTAAAAATATTATGACGAAACACACGCCAGTATTGCTTGGGGAGGCAATAAGGCAACTCAACTTAAAAGGGGGCGATGTGGTTATTGATGCAACACTAGGCGGCGGCGGACACAGCTACGAAGTCCTTAATAAAATAGGTAGAGAGGGAACTCTGATTGCATTTGATCTGGATATTGAAGCGATAAAGAGGTTCGCGGAAATCCCAAGTACCAAATCCCAAACACCAAACCTTGCCTACCGGCAGGCAGGTAAATCACAATCCGTCAGCTGGCGGACAAATCCCAAAATCCAAAAAGTAGGAAATGCATATTTGGTAAATGAGAATTTTGCGGAGCTGAAGAATGTCTTAGCTGAAATCGGAATTGAAAAAATTGATGCGATTTTGGCGGATTTAGGATGGAGCTCTGATCAGATAGAAAATCCTGAATTTGGAATGAGTTTTATGCGGGAGGGAGTACTGGATATGCGATATGACAGAAATCAGGAACTGACGGCGAAGAAAATAGTCAATGAGTATTCGCAAAAAGATTTGGAAAAAATAATCGAAAGATACGGGGAAGAAAGGTTTGCCAAAAATATTGCTAAAAGAATAATTGAATACAGAAAAAACCATACTATTGAGACAACTACCCAGCTGGCAGATATTGTGAAAAACGCCGTTCCTCCGAAAAATAGGTACGGAAAAATTGATCCAGCGACCAGAACTTTTCAAGCGTTGCGGATAGAAACGAACAAAGAATTAGAAAATTTAGAAAAATTCATACCGGTGGCAATCGACATACTAAATCCGGAAGGACGACTGGCCATTATCACATTTCATTCATTAGAGGACAGAATAGTTAAAAGTATATTTCGGGAAAACGCAGGGGGATGTGTTTGCCCGAGTGATTTTCCGCAATGTGTGTGCGGAAAAAAGCCGAAAGTTAAGCTAATAACAAAAAAGCCAATAGCGCCGGAAAGCGAAGAGGTGTTTTCCAACCCTCGCGCCCGGAGCGCTAGATTGAGAGTGGTAGAAAAAGAAAAATAAACAAAAAATCTAAATTAGTAAATTAATTTTCAGGGGGACTGGGAATTAATGTCCAGAATTATTACAGCCAATAGCTTTAGTTTTAACGTTGCGGGCAGTTCTGACCTCAAAATGAGAAAGAGGGTAAGATCAAGCGGCCGCGTTTTGACCATGAACGGCAAAAAAACAACCAGGACGATGGGAACAAATTTGGGCGACGCAGGACGAAGCCTTATTAGTGTTTGTTTTATTCTGACGGTCGGGGTTGTGATGCTCGGAGCATACTATCTCTATCAAGTGAATGATCTGGCTACCAAAAGTTATGAGATGAAAGATATGGAAGTAAGAATTCAGCAGTTGCAAAAAGAGGGCAAAAAGATGCAGATTAGAGAAGTGGAACTGCGCTCGATGTATAATCTGGAAAAAGCAACCGAAAATCTCGATCTGGTCAACGCCCAGAATGTTATATATTTAGAAATGAAAAGTCCGGTGGCTATGAAATAGATTAAATTAGAAAATAGTTGATTAGAAACTGGAAAATAGTTCAGGAAAATGGAGATTAGAAAATAGATATCCTGTTTCCAATTTCTTTTTTCTTAAACCAATTTCTATTTTCCATTCAACTAATTTCTAAAACGAAAGAGATGCCTAGAGCGATTAAAAACGGCAAAAATAATCGCGGCCGAGAATCCAAGGATACGGATTGCCAAAATTCCAGCCCGAGAATCAGTATTCTGGCTTTTTTTATTTTCGCGGTAACCGTTACTATTCTGGGCAAACTATATTTCCTGCAGGTAGTGTCATATTCTTCCTATCGGGCGCTGGCGGACGAACAACATTCTCTGTTCAAAAAACTAGTTCCAAAACGTGGAGAGATATATCTCCGTGATAAAAATAGCCTTTACCCGGTAGCGCTTAATCGAGATATCAAGATGGCCTATGCCGTTCCCAAAGAAATTGAAAATTCTGGCGAAGCGACGGATAAAATTTCTCGGATCCTCGGGCTTGACTACGGTGAAACATATCAGAAACTTAACCAGCCGGAGGATATGTATGAGGTTCTAAAACATAAACTGTCTGATGAAGAAGCAGAAAATATAAAAAATACTAAAATTAAAGGAATATATCTGACGGACGAAACTTTCCGTTATTATCCGGCCGGAGAATTGGCTTCACACGTCTTGGGTTTTGTCGGCTGGAAAGACAATGAATTTGGTGGACGATATGGTTTGGAAAAATATCTGGATTCGGAACTGCGAGGACGTGAAGGAAATATTTTTACCACGAAAGATAATTCCGGACGCCATATAACACTAGGAGAAAAGGAAATCGATTATGCCAAAGACGGAGATTCTCTGGTTTTGACCATAGATCATATCGTTCAATATGAAACGGAAAAGATCCTAAAAAGTGCCGTTTCTAAATTCGAAGCCCAAAGAGGAACGATGATAGTGATGGAGGCAGGTACGGGAAAAATTTTGGCTCTGGCCAGTTACCCGAGCTTTAATCCTAATGATTTTGGAACAGTGGACAATATGGAAGCTTTCAGGAATCTGGCAGTTTCTGACGCCTATGAACCCGGATCCGTTTTCAAGACTTTTACTCTGGCTTCGGCTATTGACGCGGGAAAGATAAATCCCGACACTACTTATGTCGATACTGGTACCGTCACCGAAGCTGGTTATTCTATAAAAAACTCCGATCTGAAAGCCAATGGTACACAGACAATGACTAATGTTTTGGAAAAATCATTAAATACCGGGGTGATTTTTGCTGAAAAAGCTTTGGGCAATAAAAATTTTGCTGACTATATGGAACGTTTTGGTTTTGGAACTCCAACTGGAGTGGATATGTTTGGAGAAGCGACAGGAAATATCAATAATTTAAAAAACCTGAAAAGCAATATTCAGTTTTTTACCGCCGCGTTTGGACAGGGGATAACAGTGACGCCGATCCAGTTAATTGCCGCCTATAATTCCATTGCCAGTGGTGGAGTATTGTATAAACCACAAATTATAGATAAAATAATCCATCCGGATGGATCCGAAGAAGATGTCCAACCGCAGGAGGTACGAAGGGCGATCTCGACCGAAACTGCCTATACGGTCGGAAAGATGTTGGAAAGCGTTGTGGTTAATGGCCACGGAAAAAGAGCGGGCGTTCCCGGATACAGGGTGGGAGGAAAAACCGGAACGGCGCAAGTGGCCAGCAGTTCATCAAAGGGTTACGAAGACGGAAAAAGCATCGGGTCATTTGCCGGATATGCTCCTGTAGATAATCCGAAATATACTATTCTCATTAGAATGGATGATCCCAAAACTGTCGAATGGGCGGAATCAAGCGCCGCGCCGGCCTTTGGGGAACTAATGAAATTTTTGCTGGATTATGGCGGAATAGAACCAACTGAAAACTATACCCAGAAAGATATTGATGTTTGGAACGCGACACATACCCTGAAAGCTGATTTTGCCAAAAAAGAAGAAGCAAGAAAGGAAGAAGAGAAGAAGAACGAAGAAAAAAATAAGGATAAAAATAATTAGCCTATGAATGATAAACCAAAAAAATTAGTATATCTGGAAAAAATCCTTCGTCTGATGGCTGTTTTGGTGTTGAAAAAATACCACCCTCGCATCATTGGTATCACCGGATCAGTGGGAAAAACTTCAGCCAAAGAAGCTATTTTCACAGTTTTAGCGAGTCATGGAAGTGTCAGAAAGAATGAAAAAAACTACAACAATGAAATAGGCCTGCCACTGACTATTATCGGGACAGAAACAGGCGGAGATTCTCTGGCTGGTTGGATGAGAGTATTTTTGAAATGGACCGGTCTTGTTGCATACCCTGCAAAATATCCGGAATTTCTGATTTTGGAAATTGCCGCTGACCGGCCAGGCGATGTTAAGTATCTGGTTGATTTTGTGAAACCTGAACTTGGTGTTATCACCGACATATCCGGAAGCCATTTGGAATTTTTTAAAACTTTGGAAGGAATAACAAAAGAAAAAGGATATCTGGCCAAAAATGTAAAAGAAAATGGCGCGGCTATTCTTAATATCGACAATCCTCAACTGAAAAAATTGAAAAACGAAACAAAATCGAGAGTGCTAACATTTGGATTTGGAGAGGAAGCGGATATTCGAGCCACTGATGTTCTGTATAACTATGCGTCCAATGAGCAAAACGGAAATAGAGAATTGAAAGGATTGAGCTTTAAGTTAAATTACAAAGGAACATCAATGCCGATGCGGCTCAATAATATTTTGGCGGAACACAGCATCTATTCGGCTCTGGCCGGAGTGGCCGTGGGGATTGAGATGGGTTTGAATCTTGTGGAAATAGGGAAGGCTCTCGAAAATTTTTCTTTGCCGTCGGGTCGCATGAATCTTATCCGCGGAATAAAAAACACTATTCTTATCGACGATACCTATAATGCATCTCCGGTTTCCACTGCGGCGGCTCTTAAAGTTTTCAAAAGCATTGAAGCTAAAAGAAAAATCGCAGTTCTCGGCGATATGCTGGAACTGGGAATAAACACTGAACCAGGGCACAGGGAAGTGGCCAGGGAATTCTTGGCGTCTGGCGGAAATATTTTTATGGCAGTAGGCCGTCGAATGGAGCAGGCAATAGACGAACTCAAAAAACATAACATCGATGAAAACAGAATTTTCCATTTCAGATCGCCAATGGAAGCCGGACTTAAACTTCAAGAAATCATGCATGAGGGTGATTTAATCCTGATTAAAGGGTCGCAGGGAATGAGAATGGAAAAGATCGTGGAAGAGGTGATGGCCGAACCTCTACGCGCTCCGCAACTTCTTTGTCGTCAGGATGAGAAATGGAGGAAGAAGGAGTGGAAGGAAGTCTAAAGCTACTTCCAAGGTTGAACCTTGGAAGTGAGAATTTTATTATATGCAAAGAAAAATACCATTTATCAATGGGGAGTTTCATCATATTTATAATCGCGGAGTAGATAAACGCGAAATTTTTCTAGATAGAGATGATTATGAAAGGTTTTTTATTTCTATGTATTTTTTAAATACCAAGGAAAATGATCTGATAAGCAAGTGGTTAGATTTTAAGAAATTTAATCCCAAGGTTCAACCTTGGGAGTTTAAAAAAATAAAGTCGGAAGATAAACTCGTTGAGCTTAATTGTTATTGTCTAAATGATAATCATTACCACTTTATTATAAAACAACTTCGAGATAGAGGTATTGAAATATTTATGCAGAAACTGGGAACGAGTTACACTATGTATTTTAATAAGAAGTATGACAGAAGCGGATCATTGCTTCAGGGAAGGTTTAAGTCGGCTTATATTGACTCCGATGATAAATTGCTCTATTTGTCAGCGTATGTGAATAAAAATCATTCTATCCATGGGTATAAAGAGGGTGATAATTGGCAATATTCAAGTTTGAATGAATACCTGAATAAAAGCAAAACTTTTTGTCTTTGCAATAAAAGTCCGATCATTGATCAATTCAGGGACATAAAGGAGTATCAAAACTATATAAATGTGAATGCGCTACAGATGAGAGAAAGTAAAGAAATGGAAAAAATGGCATTGGAATTTTAACTTCCAAGGTTGAACCTTGGAAGTTACTTCTCTGTCGGCAAGACGCAAAATGGAAAAGAAAGCCGTGGAAGGAAGTTTAGTGTAAGATTATTTTTAGAAATAGTAAAACCCCTGGCGGAATACCGGCCAGGGGTTTGTTGTTTATACCTCCTTGTAGCTATAGCAGCTACAGTTTTTTTACCTCGTTTTTGTGGTAAATACGGACAAAAAACATGCAGCCGTCTTTATAGATCCAGTCAACCCGGATCTTCGGAATCAGCCAGTCGTGGATGTATCCGTCAACTTCCAGTTTCCTGGATTTTTGCGAGTTTCTGTTTGGATCGAAACTTGCGAGCTTTTTTCTGATCACTTTCTGATGCTTATCCGGAAATTTAAAGAATCTGTTCATGAACTTTTCCGAATAAAGCATGGCCATATTAGTGGCTTGGCAGAAAGTGGGCAACTCGTCTGTCGCTGTTGCCACAACCAGATCCAGCTCGCTTGGCTCTGTCTCTAGAGCCAATCCGGATCCTGCATTGTCATTCTCCTGCGACAATGACAATACTTCCGCAGAAAGAAAATTCTTGAATTTCTCCAAAATCTTTTCTTCGCCGGATCTTTCCAGGGCGCTGATCCGATTCTGAAGTCGAGTTGTTTCAATGCTGTGCTCACGGAGCAGATTGCCGATCTTTTGATCTCTGGCGTTCAATTGCTCCGTCAGATCCTTGTTGTTCTGATAGAGCTTGCGGTACTCTGCCGCTTGAGTGTTCAAGCCTCTTTCCAGCTCCATTATCTTGGAAATCGATTCTCCCAGCCGCTTATCACGGTCGTTAGTCTCTTTTTTCAGAGCCGAATTGCTATCCGTAATAATACGGTTCCGCTCTTCCAACACTCTATTAGCATTTGAAAAAAAATCAACTTCTTCCAGCAGTTCCAACTCTCTTTTTCTAGACGATTCAAGGGCTGGAAGAGATATATTGGTCAATTCCTGAACCAAGTTAGGGAAGATGTGACAGAACGTTGTGGACATTTCCTGAATAGCGTCGTTTGCATTTTTAATCTTGACGTAAATTTCAAGACCGGGAATGTCCATGCTTGTTGCTGGCGGGATTATCGTTTCTTTTGGAATCTCTTCCATTTTCTCTGAAACTTCTTCCGGAATCGCTTCTGACACTTCCAGCGTTTCGTTTTTTGTCTGTTTTGACCGCAGTTCCTCTAGCTTCTCTCGAGTAGTGATGCCATCGGCCTTCAGGCATTTGATGCCCAGGAAAAATATGGAGGAATTCTTAAGAGAATTGATATAGTCTTCGATTTCCTTCCGACCCTTCTCTTTTGAATTCAGCCATTGCCAGGAAAGCTGGAGCATCTTAATTGTCGTCCTTACAACACCCTTGCCTACACTTACCCCATGTTCTTCGAGAAGTGTTTCCGATACCCATTCCTGAAAATCTGATTCTGTCGCATCTTTGTCTGGATAGATGAAGTCATCGTGTAGTTGACTTGCTATTCATGTGATGTTTTCTGTTTTGATTTTTCTTCCCTTATAACCTGTTTGGGAAGTAATCTCGACAAAGTTTGGTGAATGTAAGAGAAAATTTTCGGCCATAGCCCCTTCCTTTCGGTTTTCGGGTTTAAAACAAGTTTTTAATGACCTTTCCAGTGCAACTAAACCTAGCATAAAACAGCTAAAAAGTCAATAGTAGCTTTACTTTTTACCCCCACAATATTATACTAGAAGCAGTAAATAACGGGGGTAAATAATAAAAATATGTCAGAGTTACTGGAAAATCTTTTTGGTTCAAAGGAGAGAGCGAGACTTTTGCGGTTTTTTCTGCAAAATCCCGACCAGTTGTATGAATTTTCTGACGTGGTCAGAAAAAACATGCTCAAAAACACGAATACAAGAAGAGAGCTTCAAAATCTTGTCAGGATAAAGTTTGCTATAAAAAGAACAAAGCAGGGAAAAAATTTCTACCAACTCAACCAGGACTTCAATTTTTATCCGGAACTAAAGAACCTTATCGCCAAATCTAATGTCTATCCGCAGTGTATGAGTCTCGGAAAGATTTCCAAGATCGGCAACATAAAACTGGCAGCCATTTCCGGTGTTTTCATCAACTACCAAAAAAGTAAGGCCGATATGATCCTGGTGGGGGACGCCATTTCCAAAGCTAAACTGAAAAATCTTATGAATAATTTGGAGGCGGAAATTGGCCGGGAAATAAATTTTGTGCTTATGACTATGGACGAATTTAAATACCGATTGAACATGCTTGATAAATTCGTTTTGGAATTTCTGGAAGGTCCGCATGAAGAGGTGATAAACAAGATCCAGGGACTTAAGCAGCTTATAGCAAATCGGAAATAAAGGTTACGAAATACGAAATTAATACGAAATACGAAAATACGAAAAAGGGAGACAAGACGTTTCGTATTTCGCTCGTTTTGTATTTCGTAAAACATAACCATGCTTTATTTATTAATAGGAATAATAATAATACTCGCGGCCATCATTTGGCTTTTTTTGGATATGAAAAATAAATTAGGAAACGGGCAGGACGGCGAAAAGATGGTGGCGGTTTTGGAACGGCTCAATATGCTTTCCCAGCAAAATGAGCATATGCGTCAGACTATGGATTCCAAGCTTTCTGAAACGCACCGGACAACGCAAGAGCAAATGAATCAAACTATAAGGACTGTTCAAGGTATTTCCGGCCAATCGGCTAAGCAGATCGCTGATGTGGTGGCGGGGCTGACTAAGCTCGAAGAGACTAACAAGCAAGTGGTCAATTTTTCGGCGCAACTGCAGAATTTGCAGGATATTTTGAAAAATCCAAAGCAAAGAGGGGTGCTTGGCGAATATTTTTTGGAAGAAACCCTAAAAAATGTGTTGCCACCCAATTCCTATCAGATGCAATACAAATTCAAAGACGGTATCATTGTTGACGCGGTGGTGTTTGTGGCCAAAAAAATTGTTCCTATTGATTCAAAATTTTCCCTGGAGAATTACGAAAGAATCTTGAATGCTAAGGATAGCGAGGAAAGAGAAACGTGGGAAAAATCATTCAAGCAGGATCTCAAAAATCGGATCGATGAAACTTCCAAATATATTAGACCGGAAGAAGACACCCTCGATTTTGCCTTTATGTTCATTCCGTCGGAAGCGATATATTATGACTTGCTCATTAATAAAGTTGGCGCGGTGCAAGTGAATACTCGCGATCTCATAGAATACGCTTTTTGCGAGAAAAAGGTGATTATTGTTTCACCAACATCTTTCTTGGCCTATCTTCAGACAGTTTTGCAGGGATTGCGCGCTCTGCAGATAGAAGAAAGCGCCAAAGAGATCCGTTCCAACGTGGAAAAACTAGGAAGGCATATAGTTTCCTTCGAGGAATTTATGAAAAAAGCAGGTGGAAGCCTGGGGACGACAGTCAGTCATTTCAACAGCGCTTACAAGGAATTTGGAAAAATTGACAAAGACGTGGCTAAAATTACCGAAGGGGAAAAGCAGATTGAGGTATTGGCTCTCGAAAAACCGACACTGGAATAAATCCTAAAAGATATGGAGATAAAGAGGGGAGATAATCAGAAAGAGCGGAAAAGCTTGACGGGAAAGTTCAAGCTTTTTTTCAAAGGGCCGTTTCTTGGCGATAAAATTAATCTTTGGTTATTAATCATAACTTTAGTAGTGAATATTATTAACTGGCTCATTCTTCTAATTTTTCTAAAGCCGGCTACGGAAAATATAATTTTGCATTATAATGTTTATTTTGGAGTGGATATGACAGGGAAAAGAATTTTGGCATTTATACTCCCGGCCATCGGACTGCTTCTCATCATAATCAATTCATATCTTGCCAAATATTTTCATCGCAACAACGAAACCATTGCCGGGTACATTCTTCTTATCGCGGCTCTCATGGCGCAACTGTCCTTGATTATCGCGTCATTCAGTGTTATAATCATAAACTACTAAATTATGTATAGTTTTCCCGATCCCAAAACTAAAGATCCTAAAGAACGCCGAATGCAAAGAATGTTGGAAATTATTCCCGGCTCGCTGACCTGGCTGACGCTCATCGGTATGTTTTTGCTGTCGTTTTTGGTTCCTATCTGGGTGGCCTATTTCATTATTGCCTTTGACATCTATTGGATTTTGCGTACTATTTTCATCGCTTATTATTCCGTCCAGGGATTCAGGAAACTAAAAGAAGGAAAGAAGATCAATTGGTGGGAAAGATGCCAGAATATTCGTGAGCCTAAAAAATATGCCGATTCTTTGCATTTAAGATACAAAGAATTCAAGGAAGCTATAGCCGCGGGGGAGATAACCGACCGAAAAGAAATTAAACTGCTCAAAGAAGAAGCCAGGCGTCAGAAGAAATATATAAAAGAAGTTAATAAATTGGAAGATATAAAAGACCAAATAATGGACTGGCGGGAAATTATTCATGTGGTGATGTTGCCCACAGCCAATGAACCGGCCGATGTTATCGAGCCGTCTATCCAGGCAATAGCTGACGCCAATTTTCCCAACCAACAATTTATAATTCTTTTGGCAACAGAAGAACGGGAGCCGGAGGAGCAGAGGCTCCAGAAGGTAAATTATCTCAAAAATAAATTCGACGGAGTTTTTCGGGATTTCATCGTTACCGCTCACAGGGTAACGGACGTTGAAATGAAAGCTAAGGGGTCAAACGCCACTTATGCTGCCAAAGAACTGGTCGCATATCTGTCCGAACGAAAAATAGATTTCAAAAAAGTTATATTTTCCAACTTTGATTGTGATTCCGTGGCTCATCCTCAATATTTTGCCGCTCTGACTTATGAGTACATCACTGATCCCAAAAGGCTGCAGAGATCCTATCAGCCGCTGCCGATGTATCACAACAATCTTTGGGATACCAACGCCTTTGTCCGGGTGATCGTTACTGGATCCAGTTTCTGGCATATTTTTCAGAGCACCAGAGGAGAGGGGATGGTCACTTTTTCTTCGCATTCTGAACCGTTTGATACGCTTTGCAAAGTTGATTTTTGGCCAGTCAATATGATCAGCGAAGACTCGGTGATTTTCTGGAAATGTTACGCTTATTTTAATGGTGATTATAGAGTGAAACCGGTTTATCTTCCAATATCTCTCGATGCCGTTTTGGCGGAAACTTATTGGAAAACCATCAAAAACCAATACAAGCAAAAAAGACGTTGGGCTTATGGCATAGAAAATTTTCCGGTGATCACAAGAGCCATCATTCCGAACAAAAAAATGAAATTCACCAAGAAATTCAAGGCTATTTTCGAAATGCTCGAAGGTCATCATTCATGGGCCACTTCCTCCATAATTCTGGCCATTCTGGGATGGTTGCCGCTCATTATCGGTGGAGAAGTGTTCAATCAAAGTGTCCTGGCGCACAATTTGCCCTTTATTACCCGCTATCTTATGACAATTGCCATGTTTGGACTCATCGTTTCCATGTCATTGAGTTTTCTTCTTATGCCGCCGCGTCCGGCTAAATATTCCAAATGGCGCAATTTATACATGCTTCTTCAATGGGTGCTGGTTCCCATCATCGCGCCGTTTCTTGGATCTATGCCTGCCATAGAATCCCAAACACGAATAATGCTGGGAAAATATTTTGGAGAATTTTGGGTGACGGAAAAAATGAGAAAATAATTATCTTATGATAAAATTTCTTATCCCATTCATAACTTCTTTTCTATCGACTGTCATTTTGATAGCACTCCTGATATTGATAGCGAAAAGAATCAAATGGAGAAAAAGAATTTCGGATAGACATATTCATAAAGATGGGGTTTATAGGATAGGGGGCATAGCCATGGCGCTAGCTTTTAATATTGCTATCATAACAAATCGCGACCTCACAATAACCCCAGAACTTTGTGGACTTTCAATAGGAACGCTGGCTATAATGATCTTTGGATTTTGGGATGATCTCAAAGAGCTCTATTGGAAGATACAATTAGCTTGCCAGATCGGAGTAGCTATTTTCATTTTTATTTTAGGTGTGAGAATTTATTACATCACTAATCCGATAACGGGTGGAATAATTTCTTTGGATTATGGCTTAGGAGTGATCATCGCCACGCTTATGGTTCTATTTTGGATAGTTCTTGTTATGAACGCGATCAACTGGTTGGACGGCGTAGACGGCCTTTCTGGAGGCGTAACTGCCATAACGACTGTGACTATTTTTTTCTTGAGTCTTCATCCGGATGTTAATCAACCGCCGATAGCTATTATTTGTGCCGCCCTTTTCGGAACGGTTTTGGGCTTTATAATATTTAATTTTTATCCTTCACGTATCCTAGCCGGTACATCCGGCTCAATGTTTATGGGATTGGCACTGGCGGTCCTTGCGGTTTTTGCCGGAACAAAAATTGCTACCGCTCTTTTGGTGCTTTCCATTCCCATTATTGATCTAGCCTGGGTAATCGGGGAAAGGATCAAGTCAGGAAAGTCAATTTTTAAGCCAGATAAAAAACACCTTCATTACAGACTTTTGGATCTGGGCTGGTCGCAAAAAAAAGTAGCTTGGTTTTATTATATCTTTACTGCAATAATTGCTATTATCGCACTTAACACCAGAGTAATCGGGAAAAGCATTACTATTGTCCTGGTTCTGGTTTTTATGGTGATCATATACTTCACAATAAGAAAAAAATGTCGAAAGAAAAACAAATAAAATGAAAAAACAAATTATCATAATTACAATTATCTTTGTGGTTTTAATTCTTTCTGGTTTATATTATTTTTTCCAAAAAAATCAAAAATCAGCTGAAATTAACGGTCATAAGTTTAAATTGGAGCTGGCTATAAGCAGAGAGGAAAAAGAAAGAGGGCTTTCTGGAAGAGATGGTTTATGTCAGGAATGCGGTATGCTTTTTATTTTTCCCCAAAAGGGAATCGATAATTTTTGGATGAAAGATATGCAATTTGATCTGGATATTATTTGGATAAGTGACGGGAGGATTGTGTATTTAGCGAAAAATATAGCTTATGATAATAAAATAACGATAAAGCCTGGAAAGCCAGCCGATCAAGTCTTGGAAATAAATGCCGGATTATCTGACAGATATGGCTTGAAAGAAGGGGATAAGGTAACAATGTCATATTAACCGCCAACAAAAACTCCCCGCCAATATGGGCGGGGAGTTTTTTATAAAAAATCTTGAGATTTTCTAAATAAAGAACAGTAGAATTTTATTTTGTTTCTGCATCTGCACAATAGCTCTTACTCTCATGAAAACGAAGCTACTCTTACTGAATACTTGTGAAGATTCTGGAGTTGTTTGTCATTAAGATTCTTGGATTTGCTTATGGCTTCCTGGATCAGGCCTTTTTCGAATTCTACTGAAGTTCCGATACGAACAGTGCCTTTTTTAGCTACTCTTTTCCGCAAATAGTCTTCAATATAGATCTTGTGTTCAGCAGTCAACGCTGAATCAGGGTTTTTTTCCAAATAATTAGCCAAAGCGCGTCTGGCTAATTTTGTGGTTCCGTCGCCTCTTGAGGCAGTTTCTACAAAAGACTTATCAGTTTCCTGGCTGGTAGCGGATGAGGTTACCTGGTCGGCTGGTTTGCTTTGAACAGCTTGCTGGTTGCTGGTAGTTCCATTGCTTTCTTCAGCGGCTTTACCCGATTCTTCATTGGTGGCACCTTCTTCCTTGTTGTCACTAGTTCCGGCGATCTGTTCTAAGACATTGCCTTGGTCGTTATTTCCTGCGAGTTCCGGAGTAGCTGATCTCTTAGAATAAGAATAAATTCCACCAGCGATAACAACGACGATCAGTACGCTGATAATTATTCTCAAGTTGTCCCTTAGCCATTGTTTTGCACCTCCTTCTTCGAAATCTTCATTGAAATCTTCATTCTTTGGTTCTTGGTTTTCCATTTGTTCACCTTCCTTTCTAGAGGATCCGCCTAATTTTTTTCAAGCAAAGCTCGAAAAAATTTTGGCGGAAAAATAAATTATTAAGGTGCTTACGTTGAAGCTTGCGGCTCTTGCGAGCGTCTCATATTAAATTCTAACAAAATCTGAACTGACGTCAACTAGACAAGCGGGTTAAAATAGGGCTTAATATGGGACATAGCACAGAATATTGGCGCCTAGGAAAGTTCCAGCTTCTTCGGAGTAATAATTTAAAATTTGAAATTTATAATTTGAAATGAATTTGAAATGATTTAATTTTAAATTTAAAATTAAGATTTGATTTAAAATTATAAATTCTAAATTTAAAATTATTTTGAAATATTTTTTTCTGGTTGTGGTATTATCTTATGTTTTAGTTCTTTTTGAAAAAATATTTTTGAAAAAAAGTTATCCACAGCAAAAAAAATAAATTTTTCTATTGCGTAAATATCATATTGGTATATAATTAAGTATAGAAAAATATTTTTCAAAATATTTTTTAAAACAAATGGTCGAAAACAAAAAAAGGATAAACGTATCCTATTAAAATAATTTAAATTCCGCTTAAAATTTTTCGCGGAAAAATTAGAAAGGAAGGTGGAACCAAAATGGCTAAGAAAAAAAAGGCAGCAAAGAAGAAAAAAGCTACCAAGAAAAAGAAGAAACGATAGTCTTTTTTCTTGATATATTCTCGTTTGGCGCACAATTTTGCACCAGGGAGATACAAAAAACCCGTTCCGCTAAGCGTGATCGGGTTTTTTGCTTTTTATAAGCCAAAATTATAGCTCAATTTTTGCTACGCGCCATCTTCCGGAAAGATCTTTGATAAAATTTATCTTGCATTTTGGAAGATATTTTTTTGCCATTTTTTCTATTTTATTTTTTTGTTCCGGACTGATTTCTAAAATAGTATATGGTATTTTGTATCTAGTATCTCGTATGATATTTTCGATCTGGATAAATAATCTTTCATAGTGATCTAGCCCGTCCCTACCGGAAAGAAGGGCAGCTCCTGGTTCGAAATTTTTTACATCAGGTAGAGTGGAATTATAAATTTTTTTAGAGAGATAGGGAAGGTTGGCAACGATGATACAGCGACCAGTAATCAAGGAGCAATGATCAATAAAATATTTGATTAGATCTGTTTTAATAAATTTTATTTTATTTTGTAAATTATATTTTTTTGCATTCTTTCTGGCTATCACCAAAGCGTCTAAAGAAATATCCGTAGCATAATAATTTATTTTATCGTTCTTTGTTCTTTGTTTTTTGTTTGCTGCGAGCGAGATGATGATATTTCCACTTCCGGTTCCAATATCGATTACGTTTATGTTCTTAGGATTAAGCTTAATAATTTCTTCAACTAAGAGCTCTGTTTCCGGTCTGGGGATAAGTGTGTTTTTGTCCACTTTGAAATCCAAACCGTAGAATTCCTTGTGGCCGAGGATATACGCCAGGGGCTCATGGCTTTTTCGGCGACTTATGAAACTATCAAATTTAGCCTTTTGTGCTTTATTCAAAGATATTTCCGCCCCATCACCAAAAAATTTTTTAATATTTTTCCTTCCATTGACATATTTTTTCGTTTTTTTGTTAGTTATTTTGGTGACGGGGTAAAGATGCGTCAAAACATACTCTCTTGACTTTTGGAGAATATGGGCTAAGATTAGTTCTTGTTCGAAAGGGGGGAGTCTGAAATCGGACTTTCGGGGGGAGTTCTTTTTTTTCATAGAAAGGATGAGAAAATGCCTAGAAAGGATCTAAGTAAGAAATTGGTAGCAAGCCTCCTTTCCAATTCAGAGGGAATAATGGGGAGGTTTTTTGAAAGGGTGGAGCGTATCGGTGGCTCATATAAATCGGGTCACATCAAGTACAAGATTTTTCCAAAGGAGAGTGTGATATTTTCCTCTGACGCTCTTTACAGAGGGTTTGCCGATTTCTTCAGAGATTTAAATTACATAGTTGATTACGAGGAATTTCAGGGAGATATCGAAGGAATGTTTATTGCTTGTGGTGGCAATACTATTTTCTTTCATATTGAACTGGATAGTAACCAACTTGAGCTGGAATTGAACGCCTGGCTAAGAGACTAGGCGTGCGGCTTACACTAAAAAACTCCGGCAAAAATTCTTGCAATTCCGGAGTTTTTTCATTTCCCAATTCTTCTTTTCGTATCCTCTTCTTTCAAAAGTTCAATAATTTCATCCAAATTGCCGTTCAAAATATTCCCAATATTACTCCAACTTTGTTTGATGCGATGATCGGTGATTCTATCTTGTGGAAAATTATATGTTCTGATTTTTTCACTTCTGTCTCCGGTTCCGATTTGACTCCTTCTGGCATCTCCTAATTCTTTGGCTTGTTCCTCTTCTTTTAACTGCAAAAGCCTTGAACGAAGCACTTTCATAGCCTTTTCCTTGTTTTTCAGCTGGGATTTTTCGTCCTGACAAGATACGATAAGGCCAGTTGGGATGTGAGTGATGCGTACGGCTGATTTCGTAGTATTGACTGACTGTCCACCAGGACCAGACGAACAAAATGTGTCTATTCTAATGTCTTTTTCTTCAATTTTCAATTCCACCTCTTCTGCTTCCGGGAGGACTGCCACTGTGGCAGTGGAGGTGTGAATGCGACCATTTTTTTCTGTTTCTGGCACTCTTTGCACGCGGTGCACTCCTGATTCATATTTCATCTTGCCATAAACTCCACGACCGTTTATTTCAAAAACAACTTCCTTAAATCCGCCGATGCCAATGGTACTGGAGTTCAGCAGATGCGTTTGCCAGCCGTTTTTTTCGGCATAATGGGAATACATTCGGAAAAGTTCAGCGGCAAAAAGCGCCGATTCGTCTCCGCCGGCGCCAGCGCGAATTTCCATGATAATATTTTTCAAATCATTCGGGTCTTTTGGGATAATTGCCGCTTCCAATTCTTTTTCCAATTTTTCCTTATCTATCGATAACTTCATATTTTCATCCATAGCCATCTGTTTTAGTTCGGCGTCTTCATCCTTTCCGTTGATGATTTTGGCGTTTCCGGCCATAACATCTTCTATTTTTTCAAGATTAGTGATTTTTCCCATAACTTCGGACAATTCTGCCTGTCTCTTGCCTAGTTCGGCCATTTTTTTAGGATCGGAAAAAACGCCCGGATCGTTCAATTGGGCGGAAATCTCCTCGTATTCCTTTTTAATACTGTCAATTTGTTCGCGCATAATTGTATTAATTTAGCTATTCTATTGTATAATTAACTCGTATTTTAATCAAATTTATGAAAAAATCGTTTAGTGATAAAGTAATACAACTGGTTTCCAAAATTCCTCGTGGGAAAATTTTGACCTATCTTGAAGTGGCCAAAGGTGCCGGAAATCCAAAAGCCGCCAGAGCAGTTGGCAATATTTTGAATTTGTATTATAAAGAATGCGTGCAAAACAAAAAACCAACCATTCCGTGCCACAGGGTCGTTAGAAATGATGGGAAAGTCGGTGGCTATGCCCTGGGTAGCAAAAAGAAAAAAGAACTGCTAGAATTAGAAGGTAAAAAATAATCTTTTTAATATGAAGAAAATACTTATTTTAGGCGCCAAGGGGATGCTTGGTCAGGAACTGGTCAAGACATTTAGAAAAGATAGTGATTATAAGGTAATAGGTTGGGATAGGGAAGATATTGATATCGCTAGCGAAAAAGAAGTGTCAAAGAAAATTGGCATTATTAAGCCATCAATTATCATCAACGCGGCGGCGTATAATGCGGTGGATAAGTGTGAGGAAGACAAGAAAGAGTTCGAGCTAGCTAAAAAAATAAACGGTCTGGCGCCGGGATATTTGGCGAAAGTCGCCAAAAAACTGAAAGCGACTCTGGTTCATTATTCAACAGATTATGTTTTCAATGGCCAGCCGGAAATTAATGAGCCGCAAGGATGCACGCATGTTTGCGCTACCTGTTCGCTTCATGGAGGCGAGCCGGAAGTTGGATTTTGTGAGGATGATAAGCCGGATCCAATAAATAAGTATGCTGAAACTAAATTGTTAGGCGAAAAAGAAGTACAAAAAAATTTAAAGAATTATTATATTATTCGTCTATCTTGGCTTTTCGGAAAACCGGCAATTTCTAAAAATGCTAAAAGGAGTTTTTTTGATATCATGCTAGAATTGGGCGGAAAAAATAAAGAAGTCCGAGCAGTAGATGATGAAACAGGACAATTTACATATGCACCTGATTTAGTTATAAAAACCAAGGAAATTATCGATTCTAAAAAACCTTTTGGTATATATCACGTCACAAATTCCGACCCTTGCAGCTGGTACGAAGCCGCGATAGAATTATATAAGCAGGCGGGTTTGAAGACTAAAGTCATTCCCGTGACTGGCGATGCTTTTCCACGTCCTGCCAAAAGACCTTTTTATTCGGTTTTGGTGAACACCAAGCTCAATCCAATGAGAAGTTATAAGGAAGCTTTGAAGGAATATTTAAAGGGAATTAAATAATTAAAATAAACCAAATAATATGGATGTACAAAAAAATCTGGAAATGCTAAAACAAAATGATCCAGATGTCTACAATGCTATAAAAGGAGAAGAGGAAAGAGAGTGTAAGGGAGTGGAATTAATTCCATCGGAAAATTATACTTATCCGGAAGTTTTTGCGGCTAATGGATCAATTTTGACTAATAAATATGCAGAAGGGTATCCCGGCAAGCGATATTATGGAGGGCAGGAGTTTACAGATAAGGTTGAAGAATTGGCGCGGGAACGAGCAAAAAAACTGTTTCGCTGTGAGCATGCCAATGTACAACCGCTCTCTGGATCACCAATGAATCAAGCGGCATATCTGGCTTTTCTTAAGCCAGGAGATACTGTTTTAGGGATGGATCTTTCACATGGAGGACACTTGACTCATGGCGCACCCGTTTCTCATATGGGAAAGATTTTTAATTTTGTGCGGTATAAGACCCACTCAGATGAAAATGGCAGAATCGATTTTGAAGAACTAATGAAAGTAGCCAAAGAAACAAAACCGAAGATAGTATTATGCGGCTATACTTCTTATCCGAGAGATTATGATTATGCCGACTTTAAAAAGGTGGCTGATGAAGTCGGCGCTATAACCATGGCTGATATCGCCCATATTGGAGGGTTGGTCGCAGCCAATGTAATGAGAAATCCTTTTGATTATGGATTTGACATTGTTACTACTACCACTCATAAGACTTTGCGTGGGCCAAGGGCAGGGATGATCATGTGCAAAAAGGAATATGCGGAGGCAATAGATAAGTCAGTCTTTCCAGGTCTTCAAGGCGGGCCACATATGAATACTATTTCTGCTATTGCCGTAGCGCTCGGAAAGGCTATGCAACCGGAGTTTAAGGAATATGCCGAGCAGATATTAAAAAATTCCAAAGTTTTATCCAAAACTTTGATGGACAATGGTGTGAAACTAGTTACAAACGGAACAGATAATCATATGATGGTGATGAATACCCAGGAGAGTTTTGGAATTAATGGAAAAGTAGCCGAGGAAACATTGGACAAAGTTTCTATTACAGTAAATAAACAGATCGTTCCCGATGATCCATTTAATCCTCTAAAACCAAGCGGAATAAGATTGGGAACACCTTGCGCGACTACCAGAGGAATGAGAGAAGGGGATATGGAAAAATTAGGGAAATGGATAATTGAAGCGTTGAAAAATAATGCTGATGAAAAAAAGCTGGAAGAAATTAAAAAAGAGGTGGAATCATTCTGTTCGAAATTCCCAGTTCCAGGGATAAATTAAAAATTTATAAATAATTTATGAAAGGCATTATTCTTTCCGGCGGGACGGCCACACGTCTTTTCCCGCTGACAGCCACCACGTCAAAGCAGCTTTTGCCAGTTTATGATCGGCAGATGATCTTTTATCCGTTAAATACGCTCATAAAAGCGGGAATAAAAGATATTTTGATGATAGTGGCACCAGAACACAGCGGGCAATATCTGAATCTTCTTGGCTCGATTTTCAAAAATCACGGGATAAGTTTATCTTTCGAAGTGCAAAAAATTCCCGGCGGACTGCCGGAAGCTTTTATTTATGGAGATGATTTTATTGACGAAGATAATGTTGCTTTGATTCTTGGTGATAATATATTCGAAGATGATATTAGTGAGGCAATTGCCAATTTTAAATCAGGCGGTCATATTTTCGCCAAAAAAGTACCCGATCCGGAACGTTCTGGAGTAGTTGAATTCGATGAAAATGGAAAAGTATTACAAATTGTTGAAAAACCAAAAGAGTGGATTAGTGATTACGCTATTCCTGGCATCTATATTTATGACAACGAGGTAGTGGAGGTCGCGAAAAATCTAAAAACTTCCAACAGAGGAGAATTGGAAATTGTCGATCTGCATAACTATTACTTGGAAAAAGGCAATCTTAGCGTGACTGTTTTGGACGGCGTCTGGATGGATGCAGGAACGTTTGATTCGCTGTTAGAAACAGCTCAAATCGTCAAAGACAAGGGATTGTCCAAAAATTTTCATCCTATTGTCAATCAGGCCATTGAAGAATTTAGCCTAGATCTGAAAAATCGATCCAAGGCGATGCTCGAAGCTCATAATCTGATTTTGCGAAAATAAAATATTTTCCTAACATTCGATGTTAGGAAGATTGGATAAAAATTAATTTTTATACTTATGAAAAAAGTAAAGAAAGCAATTTTGCCTGTGGCGGGTTTTGGAACAAGATTTTTGCCAGCGACCAAATCACAACCAAAAGAAATGCTCCCCGTTGTCGATAAGCCAGTCATTCAATATTTAGTTGAAGAAGCGGTTGAATCTGGGATAGAAGAAATAATATTTGTTACTGGACGAGGAAAAAGAGCGATTGAAGATCATTTTGATATTTCCTTTGAATTGGAAGAAACGCTTGTCGAAAAAAATAAACAGGATCTTTTGGAAGCGGTACAAAAAATATCTAATTTAGCCAAATTTTCCTATGTTCGACAACCTATGCCACTAGGGGACGGACATGCCGTTCTTCAAGCCAAACATATTGTTGGCGACGAGCCCGTGCTAGTGCTATTTGGCGATTGTCTTTATGATAGTCAGGTGCCGGCTTCCAAGCAATTGATTGAAGTATATGAAAAATACGGCGATTCTGTCATCGGTATGAGTCAGGTGGAAAAAGAAGAAGTTTCCAAATTTGGAGTTTTAGAAGGAATTCATTTGGAAAATCATACTTACGAAATTAAGGGAATGGTGGAGAAACCAAAGCCGGAAGATGCCAAGTCTAATCTGGTAGCGGTGGGGAAATATATCATTACTCCGGAAGTGATGGATATCTTGGCTAATATGAAACATGGAAAATCAGGAGAAATTCGTCTGGCCGATGCTTTTTCTGAAATGCTCGAAAATAATCGCCCGCTTTATGGAAAAGAATTGGAAGGGGAGTGGCTTGATACCGGAGATAAATTCAATTTCATAAAAGCTTCCATACATCTGGGACTAAAACATCCCGAGATAGGAGAGAAGTTGAAAGAATATTTGAAAAAAATAAAATTATAAAATTCGTTAATTCGTATATTCGTACGAAATTCGTAATTCGTAGAGACATCATGAAAATTGCCATACAGGCGGCTGATCTGGACGCGCCACGGATTGATGGGACGCGCGTCTATATTTTGAATCTTTTGAAATATTTTGGGAAACTCGATTCCTCGAGCCAGTTTTTGATCTATCATAAAAACGAATTTAATCCGGAACTGATCCCGCCTGATTTTCCCAACTATAAAATCATCAAAAAATCGCAGCCGCATCTGTGGACGCAAACCCGGTTTGCTGGTGCTATGTGGAGAGATAAGCCGGATGTTCTTTGGATGCCGATGCACAATATGCCTATTCTCATTCGAGGGAAGATAAAAACCGTAGTGACCATCCATGATCTGGCGTTCAAATATTTTCCGGAAACTTTTACGTCAAAAGATCTATTCAAAATTAATTTTCTCACCAGAGTAGCCGTAATGTTCGCGGACAGGATAATTACTATTTCCGAATCATCCAAGCGTGATATCATGAAATTCTATCCGGGCGTCAAAGAAGAAGAAATTAAGGTAATTTACCATGGTTTTGACGCGGAAGTATTTAAAAGAAAAAGGGATTTAAAAAAGGAAGAGGAAATAAAAAAACAATATAATATTTCTGGAAATTATATCATTTACATTGGCGCTATCCAGCCGAGAAAAAATTTGGAAAAACTGGTTGAAGCTTTTGAAATTTTGAAAAAATCGGAGCCGAGCTCCGATTTGAAGCTGGTTTTGGTCGGAGAACATGCCTGGATGTCGGAAGGAGTTTTTGAAAAAATAGAAAAAAGTCCGTATAAAAACGATATTATCACGCCCGGCAGAATTGATTTTGAGCCGTTGGGCCATCTTCTGCGTGGCGCGCGGGCGTTTGTTTTTCCATCGCTCTATGAAGGATTTGGCATTCCGATTTTGGAAGCTTTTGCTTCTCGCGTTCCGGTTGTTTGCTCCAAAAATTCTTCTCTTCCGGAAGTCGGAGGTGACGCGGCAATATATTTTGAAGACAACAACGCCGCAGATCTCGCCAAAAAGATAGAAAATGTGATAACAGACGAAAATCTGCGACAAGTCCATATTTCAAAAGGCTTGGAACAAATAAAAAAATTCTCCTGGGAAAAATGCGCCCGGGAGACGTTGGAATACTTAAAATCCTAAAGCTAAGCTTAAGGACATGAGGACAACAGAATTTGCTAATGAAGAATACTATCATATTTTTAATCGCGGCGTTGATAAGCGAAAAGTATTTTTGTGTAAAGCGGATTATGAAAGGTTTCTAATTTCCTTATTATTACTAAATACTACAGAAGGCAGGCTAATGGAAAAATGGCGCGATTTTAAGAAGTTTAATCCTAAAGCTAAGCTTAAGGACTTCTTGAATTATCAAAAGATTGATTTGGCAGATAAATTGGTTGAAATACTCTGTTTTTGTCAGAATCCAAATCATTATCATCTTATATTAAAACAGTTAAAAGATAGGGGTGTCGAACTGTTTATGCATAAGTTGGGAACATCACATACTAAATTTTTTAATAAGAAAAATGATCGTTCAGGATCGCTTTTCCAGGGACCATTTAAGTCTGTGCATATATCATCAAACAACCAACTGCTGTATCTCTCTGCTTATGTGAATATGAATTATTATATCCACGGATACGAAAAATCCTTGAGCGACGCTCTAGGAGCGTGGATGTATTCCAGTCTGCCGGATTACCTAGGGGAAAGGAATGAAAATTTTTGTAATACGAAAATTATTTTAGATCAATTTAGGAATGTCGCCGAGTATAAAAAATATATGGAAAATAACGCCAAACATTTCAAAGAAAAGAAGGAGATGGAGAAATATTGGTTGGAATAAAATAATATAATAATAAAATAAATCCTCAAGCTTAGCTTTAGGATTCTTAGTGAAGACAGGTCAAGTTGTTTATGATAAAATACAATAAACAAAATGAATAAATAAAAAATATGAATTTTAATGAACAAGGATTTAACATGCCTGTTTCGGAAAAATTTAAACCTAAAGATCAAACGTCGCTTGGAGAAGGAGATCCACTGCTAAAAGTTCGCGAAGAACAGATGAAAGAAATCCGTGATGTTTTAGAACAAAATGATTGCATTGTTTTGGGTACTGTCGCTAGAACCGGAACAACAAGTATACTCAGAAATCTAAATAATGTTTATGGAGATAAGCCGAATGTTAAGCTTGTGTCTTTAGACACAAACGATACAAGATTTAATAGAGACATTGAAGATTTATTGGATGAGCAAGAAGATGATGAAAATCAAAGACAAATAATTTTAACAATAGACGAAGCAAACAGAATTTGGCTCGATAAAGAGAATAACATAAAGGAAATCAGAGGAGAATATGATGATGAATATAAAGATGGCCCCAATCTATTTGAATTGAAAAAATTAATAAATGAAGCAAAAAACCATAACATCAAAATTGTTTTTCAATCTCATGATACTTATGGCAAAGAAGGAGATGGCGGAATGATCGGTATGGAAAAATGGTTGAAGAAAAATTTTTTCCGAGGACAAGAGATCAAAATGAAAAAAATGCAGCTGGAAACGATTGATGAAAAAGATATGAAAAAAGTTTTTGATATTATTGCCAGTAATATGGATATGCCAAAAACGCTTATTGATGCAAAGCAGGAAATACTAGATCTTTGCACTACTCCTCAACAGTTATGCCTGATAATAAATGAATATATTTACGCTACAAGTAAAAATAAAAACCACCAGGAAGCTTTGGAAGAAGCTCTTCATGGGAATAGGGCGTGGATTATGGACGAATCATTAAATGACATCATCCGAACAACTGCAAAAGAGCGAATGGGAAAACTTTTAAAAAAAGTAGCGGATGCAGAAGGAGGGGTTTTAGATATTAATCAGCTTAGCGAAGATGAGAAAAGGATTTTTGAACGATACAAGAAATTTCATTTATTCAGAATCAATGGTGACAACATTAGTGTCAACGGCCAACTCCTAAGGGAGTTTGTTCAGAAGAAGTATTGATTAATGAATTAAGCCGACAACTCCTCTCTAAATCCAATTTGAATCGCGTAAGTTTCCCGAGCTAATTAAATTGTAATAAATGGCTTTAGCTAGCCATTTTTTGGCATTGTTACTTTGACAGGCATTTGTAAGTACTTTTTATTTTTCTTAAAGCTTGATATTATGTACTTACTATGAACAAAAATGAATTTGAAGAATATCTAAGAAGCAAAAGCAAAAAACATATCATTTTTGACTTTGACCAAACGCTTTGTGATTTACTCATTAATTGGGATGATTGGGCGAAAGAAATGAAAGCACTTTATCTTTCTTTCAGAATAAATTTAGACCCCGAAAAGCACGGACATTTGGAACTGCAAAATATGTGCGTTGAAAAATACGGCGATGAAGCAAGGGATAAAATATTAGAAATAAACTACCGAAACGAAAAAGATTGTTCTTTGGGATATAAATTGCTTCCAGCGACAATTTCTATTTTATCGCTTGCGAAAAATCTTGCTCGTTTATACATCTGGTCATCTAATGATAGGCTTACAATAAAACCTATTCTTGATGAGGTTGGCGTAGAAAAGTTGTTTTCTAAAATCATTACTCGTAATGATGTAACTTATGTTAAGCCTAACCCGGAAGGCTTTTATTTGATTTATAATAAAAATAATCCCAAATCGGAATACCTTATGATTGGCGACAGCCAAGCTGATGAGAAAGCAGCAAAAGAAGCAGGAATAGATTTTCTTAAAATAGCGGATTTGAAAGATATATCTCAATAAAAAAATGAATCCATTTATAATAATTTTAGTAACAACTCAAGTATTTTTTACTACCAGCGATTTGATTGCTCGCTATAATATGTCAAAATACGGTTTTGCCCTTTCTACTTTCCTTTCTTTTTGGTTTCTGGCATATTTCGCTATAAGAACGATAGCGATGTTCGGTCAGCTTTATGTTTTTACCAATATTCAAATTGGAAAAACGATGGCGCTTTTTGGCGCCACTTCTATTATTTTGTCTAATATTTTAGGTCTGCTACTATTAAAAGAAGTATTGTCGCCATTAAATTATCTTGGTGTTTCGTTGGCAGTTCTGGCATTTTTGGTTCTGGCGGTGAAAATATAAAAGACAAAAGGATTATTCCTCCAGAATAGTCTTATAAGCAAAATATCCCGTAGCCAGGACAGCCAGAAGGATAAAGAGATTAAGAAAGATATTAAGCTTAAAGAGGCTGTTAAAAATCAAAAGTGCGAGGATGAACAGCAGGAAAATAGCTGTTTTTTTGTTTTCTTTTCCAGTTTTCAAGTTTATTTTCAGATAATTTCCTAAGGCATAAATAAGGAAAATATTTAAGAAAATGATAATAATCACGCGGGTAAAACTGAAATGATTGGTGATAATCCCCGGTAGGATTCCTTCGGCCAGGAAGGAGGCAAAAAAGAAAATCAAGACGACAAGAAGAATATCGTGCAAAATTTTGTAGGCGATCATTAATTGATCTTTTTTAGTGGCAAAAAAATTATTGAACATAGTTGGCTTTTACGCGGGTTAGAAGGCTTGAGACAGTGTCTTTGAAATTTTGCCAGGAAGCAGTTTTTTGGAAATCGGCGTTTATCGTTTCCAGTTTTATATCATTATCTGACGACAACTTGAATTCATAATCCTTGCCGATAACCGGTTTGAAATTGTCCAATGGAATATCGCATGAATATGTACGCGAACTGAAAGTGTTTTTTCCTAAAGAACAATTATTCTTGAGTGACAAACTTTCTTCAGAAATGGAAATAGGATTACCTTTCGGAAGCCAGGAATTGGCGATATTTTCTGACGGCAGAAGATGTTTCTCGCCATTTTCTATAACATACCATTTGTTTTCCTTTTCATCTTTCATGATTGTTCCATCGGGATGAGGGCTACTTATAGTGAAAAGTTTATCCTTTTCATAAAGCGAAACTTCGTCGCCGCCGGCCGGGATAACATCGTTCCAGTCGTATCCCATGGAAGAAAAAGTAACAGTATTATTTACCGGCAAAATACGCCCGGAGCTGACTATAAAAACCGAAATGCCATAGGAGATCAAGGTGCTATCTCTAAAGCCTAAAATATTTTCGTCCAGGGGATACTTCGCCAAAAATGAATTATCTTTTTCGATAGCCTGGTTCGCATTATATTGAGTGGCAAAAGCCGCAGGGCTGATAAATTTCTTCAGTTTTTGATCTTGCAAAATATAATAGTCGTCTTTTATTTTAAATATTGAAGAGTCGGGATAACTGGAAATTCCAGAAATATCATCTCCTTGGTTGCTAAACTTGAAATCAAAACCATCTTCTTCTACAAACGCTTCTTTTTTGAAGCCTAAGGAATCAACTAAATTTAGCGAAGAAAATTTTCTGATTTTTCCGGCGGAGACTATATAGTAGTTATTATTATTTTTAAATAAAGTGCCGTCTTTGAATCCAATCGGGCTTCCTTCCGGATAAAGAAAAGCTTGATATGATTTGCGAGCTTCCAGTGTCCCGTTTTCAAAGCCTTCCGAATCTTTGTCGAGCGTGAAGCTGACATTAGCCTGGGAATAATTACCTTCCAGGGAAGAATAAAAAAATATGTTTCCGGCCGAATCAAAACGTCCTCGATCAGGAAAGGCCAACTCCGAGTTATGCACGCCGGTTATATTATTTTGGGTGGAGTTGGGATTAGGGAAAGAAAATTGGAAATATTGAGTGGGGAAGATGACAAGATAAGCTAAAAATAAGGCAATTAATATCGCCAAAATATAAACAGCAATTTGAAGCCGTCTGTAATTTGTATATTTTTCAGAATTTAAAGTAATTTCCTTGGTCAGGTCAAACATATTTATTGCAATTGGTATATCTTACCATAAGTTACCATAATCTTCTCTTTGGGTAATTGAACTGGCTGATTAAACAAATCCTGTTTTTTTTCTTGTTTTACATCCAATGCGTTCGTCTCTATGCGATACTCTTTTTGAAAAATCAGTCTATCCATGAGGCTGGCATAGAAATCCGCGTTTTTGTCGGGGATAATGAAGTATACATTGCTAAAACGATTCCTGTCTATTCCATCAAGATCAGAGGGATTTATGAAATAGACCGCTTGTTTGCCATAGAGAAAATTTAAGGGTCCTGTCATCATTGTCCAGCCGTCACCCGTCGCTTCCCGGTCAACGAGAATCAAATCCGAAGGAGAAAAGTTGGCGCCGATCTCTTCAACTTGCGAAAGTAAATTTTTGTTTTCAGTTATTTTGAGATACGGAATGGTTATAAAAAGGTTGATAACGAAAAGAATAAATAAAATCACGTAGGCATACATTTTTCTTTGAAAAAACCTGTCGATAATTAGGACGGAATATAAAATAGCGATCGGCAGAACGGCAAAAAGAAATCGACGCAGCATCCAGGGATGATCCATAGAAACACTAGGATTTAATAAATAAATCCAAACAGGGAGAGAAATGAAAAAAGGAATAAGAAGAATATATTTCTTGTTTTTTATAAAGTAAATAAATCCAAGGACGGAAATAACTATAAAATGCAAAAGAGCATAAATGCCTAGAACTTTCCAAAGATAAAAATAAGAAGAAAAAGAATAGGGGACAACATCAGCGGGATCATCCTTGCTGAGAGAGTTGAGAAATCCTTTGGCAAAATTGAGATAAAATGGCCAGTTTATTTTCAAAGAGACGACAAAAACTATAATGGCCAAAATTACCGGAATAAGCATCCAACTTCTGGCTACCGGTTTTTCTGTCAGGCTTTTGTTTTTATATTTTATCCAAAGGACAATAAGGGCTATTGGTATTATGGCCAAAACTTCCACTCTAGTGAAAGCCAGGACAATAAGGGAAAAGAAGGCAGACATTAGATAGAGCCTTTTTCTCCTGCGAATAAACAACAAAAATTCCCAAAGACCGAACCAAAAAAGGGCCAGTGCCAGGTTTTCGCTCAAAGTGAATTTAAAAAACCAGGAGAAAACAAAAGAAGAGGCGACCAAAACGAGCGTCCAAAAAGAAAAAGTGGAATTCATATACATCCGGGATACCAGAAAAAAGCATAGCAAAAAAAGCAAAAATGTTATGCTATTGGCAATAATTAGACCATTTGTGCCAAAAACGGAGTAAAAAGCTGCTAGCCAGGAAACATAACCAAGCGGGAAGTGGGTGATGAGCTGGCCGTCATGAGCATAATTAAATCCTGGGAAATTCAAGGCCAGGCCTTGACCATAAATCTTAAAAAATTCTTGCGAAGCAGTCGAAGAGGAGTATAAATTGTGATTTTGGGAAAGGAGAATAGCGGCTTCCGAAAGAGATCCCTGATCGCGCCCGGAAAAGATAGTAGGAGTCGTGTTGTAAGATAAAAAGATTATAAAAACAAGAGAAGCGATCAAAATAGGTGAAAATTTCAGATTTTGATAAATTATTTGTCGATTAATGGCAAAAATAATAACCAAAAATATTCCAAAAATGATGACATAGGCAAAAATAATTTCTTTATAAAAAATTCCAGCCATTGCCAAAACGATTGACAAAAGGCTCACGCCTACCCAAAACAGGCCGAAAAAAGTGAATAGTCGATATTTGCTAAAGGATAAATTCATTTCGTATATATTATATCGACAAATTCAGTCTTTGCCAAACGGGTTTTTATACGGTAGAATAAGAAACAGATTAAGACATAAAATATAAATTGAATGCGCATTTTGGTTGTGGCGCCGACGCCTTTTTTTTCTGATCGCGGAACGCATATCCGAATTTTGGAAGAAGCGCTGGCCTTGGAGGAATTGGGACACGAAATTACTATCGCCACTTATCATATCGGGAAAGATATTGACCGAAGAATTGATACAAAAATAGACGTGCGAAGGATCCGGCGTCTTCTTTTTTGGTACAAAAAATTGGAAGCCGGACCGGATTGGCAGAAAATTATTCTCGACCTGATGCTTATTAGAAAAACTTTTTTTCTCGCACGCACAAAAAGACCAGACATCATTCATGGCCATCTTCACGAAGGCGTTATTATAGGCTGGATCGTTCAAAAATTGTTGTTTTGGCGAAAAATGAAGCTGGTGGCTGATTTTCATGGTAGTCTCACTGGCGAGATGCTTTCCCACGGGTATCTCAAACGCGGATTGAAATCTATTTTTTCTTTCATAGAAAACATTATTAATAAAATGGGTGATTGGGCGATAACCAGTTCCTGGGAATGTACTGAAAAGATAAAAAAATCAAGACGTGACGAAAAAGTGGAAACGGTTTTGGATGGAATTAACTTAGACAGCTTTAATATAAAGAAAGCCAAAGAAGAGATCAGGAGGGATTGGGAAATTCCGGAAAATAAGGTTATAATAGGTTATAGCGGAGCATTCGTAGCCAACAAGGGAATACAATATCTATTCTCTGCCATGGCGCTTATCGCCAAAGAAAAAAGTGACGCATATTTTTTGGTTGGCGGATTTCCAGCCGAACATGCCCAAAAATTGATCAAGGAGAATAATTTAGAAAAATCAACCAGATTGATCGTCCCTTTGGATTATTTCAAATTGCCGGAATTTCTTTCAATATTCGATATCGCCGTTGATCCCAAGGGTACGGATACGGGACAAGCCAGTGGAAAAATGCTCAATTATATGGCAGCCGGGCTGCCAATTGTCTGTTTTGATAAAAGTAATAATAGAAAATATTTGGGTGAAGGGGGAATATACGCCCAAAAAGAAAACGCCGAAAGCCTAGCTCAAAAAATATTAGAATTAATAAACAATCAGGATTTAAGAATAGAAAAAGGGCGTATCAACAAAGAAAATTCATTGAAATTCAGCTGGGTCGTTCCGGCCGGACGAATTTCGGAAATTTATAATAAAATAACTAAAAATTAAAATTTAAGAAAGCAAAATGGAAAAGATTAAATCATTTTTACGTCGAATATCGGAATTTTTCTCACGAAGAAAAAAAACCACTGTTGCGTCGGTAGCCGTTGTAATTTTTATCGTCCTTGTAACTATCGGATACTTCGCGTTTATTAAGGGCAGTAGTAAGATCAATCTGGGTCTGAAATCTCTGGGAATCGCTAATAGACTTTCCAGTCTTTTACCAATTCCCGATGATGAAAAGAAAGAGCTGGACGTGGTTGATAAGCTGGTGACTGCTTTTACAGCCAAAGATGACAAGGAAAAAACTTTTATGGTATTTCTGCAAAATCCGATGGAACTTCGTCCAGGCGGAGGATTTTTGGGTCAATACGCCATAGTTAAGATTAAAAATGGCGAGGTAACTTCCAGTTTTGTGGAGGACGCCAATCTTCTTGATCAGCGTATAAAAACTGATGTGGCGCCTCCCTACCCATTCAAGAGAATGCTACAGCTCAAAAAATGGAAGTTCAGGGATTCCAATTTTTCACCGGACTTTCCGACCAACATCGAAAAAGCTAAATATTTTTATCGTCTGGCGGGCGGAAGCGGAAATTTCGATGGGTTTATAGCGGTGAACACCGAAGTTTTCAATCATATTTTGGGACTAACCGGTCCAATTTCTGTTCCTGGATATCCAGGGGAATATAATAGTCAGGATGGCGCGTTGAAATTGGAAGAATTTGTGGAAAAACAATATATTATGGATCCGGAGCTTGACACTCAAAACAGAAAAGCGATCTTGAAAAAAATGGCGCCGACAATAATCGAAAAATTATTCACGTTAGGAAACATCCCCAAGCTTGTGGAACTGGCGCATACAGAACTCAAAGAAAAAAATATCATGATCAATTTTACCGACCCTTCATTGCAAACTCTCGCGGAGTCTGTGCATTGGGACGGAAAAGTATCAACAGACTGGGGTGGGGACTATCTGATGCTGGTGGATGCCAATATGGGAGCTTTGAAAACTGATTACTATATAAAACGCTCAATTGATTATTATGTTGATTTGACTGCTGAAAAACCAACGGCCACACTAAATGTCACCTATAAACATACGGCGACAGCAGGAGACTGGCGGACAAGCGATTATCATTCGTTCCTCCGGATTTACACTCCCAAGGGTTCAAATTTCTTGGAGCGCACTATGCTGGGGTACCCCAATATTACCGAAGAATTCAATAAAACCGTATTTGGTGTTCTGGCTCACACTCTTATTAACAATGAAACCAAGGGTGTTTTCAAATACGAATTGCCGGAAACTCTGGATCGGGAAAATTATCGCCTGCTTATTGAAAAACAATCAGGCGTGGGAGATGTGCCAGTGAAGGTGACAGTCAAAACGAAAGATGGAGAATATACTCAAGAGCAAACATTAAAGGATGATTTGAAATTTGAATTGAAAAAGGGTCAATAGCCATTTTATGAAACTGTTTTTAGCTAAAATCAGCAAATCTTGGAAAATGATCAGAAAAAACGGTTTTTTCGGCGGCGGGAGAATCGTTTTAGGCTACTGGATGACTTTTGTCAGGTCTCTTTTTGCTGGTTCAGGCGATATCCTTTTTGTGACCGGTGGAGTGGGCGACAGCGCGCATTATCGAGCCTATAATCAGACAGAGGAATTGCGCCATCATGGGTTCCAATGCTCAACCACTTCCCTGGACAATCCTTTCCTTTCAAAATATGCCGATAAGTTCAAAATTTTTATTTTTCATAGAACCATTATTACTTCCGGGTTGACCAAGCTCATGGAGAAAATAAAAAAACAGAAAAAGGAAATAATCTTCGATACGGACGATCTGGTTTATGATCCGCAATTTTTGTGTTTTATGGATTATTTCAAAAATATGAGCCATTTTGAAAAAAGATTATATCAAAATGGCATTGGCGGAGAAATCGTAGCTGATCCGTATGTCAAGGTCTGTACGACTACTACGCAATATCTTTCTCAAAAACTGGAGGAAAAAGGAAAAAAAGTCTATATCTCTAAAAATAAAATTTCCGATCATGAACTAGAAATCGCGGAAAATATATTGCGAAATATTCCAAAAGTTGAGGATGAATATATCAGAATCGGCTATTTTAGCGGAACACACAGCCACAACAAGGATTTCGCCGTGATCACCGAAGCTCTTATGGCAGTTCTTGGAAAATATAAAAATGCCAAACTAATTTTGGCTGGCCCACTGGACATCGAGAATAAATTAAATATTTTCAAAAGTAGGATAGAAATTTTGCCGCGGGTCAGCCGGGACAAATATTATGAAAATATCTGGAAAGTGGATATCAATCTGGCTCCGCTGGAAAAAGACAATCCATTTTGTGAGTCCAAATCAGAAATAAAATTTACCGAAACAGGTATTCTAAGAGTTCCGACAATTGCAGTGAAAAATCAAACTTTTTCGCAAGTTATTTTTGATGGAGAAAATGGATTTTTGGCGGATAACACAGACGAATGGGTGGAAAAAATAGGAAAACTGATCGAAGAGGAGAACTTGCGAAAGACGATGGGCGAGAAAGCGCGGGAAAAAGTTCTGCGCGATTATACCAACAAAAATAGCCATAACGAGGAGTATTATAATTATCTAAAAAGTAGGTTATGAAAGTTTTGATCACTGGTGGGGCGGGGTTTATCGGTTCGGCGTGCGCTAAAAAACTAATGGACAGGGGAGACAAGGTTGTCATAATAGACAACTTTAATGATTATTATGACCCGTCTCTGAAAGAAGCTAGAATTAAAAAATTTCTGAAAGGTTATAAATTCAAACTCTATCGCGGCGATATCCGTGATGAGAAGCTAGTAGAAAAAATATTCAAAAAAGAAAAAATAGACAAAGTTATCCATCTGGCGGCGATGGCGGGAGTGCGCTATGCCATTGAACATCCAATGCTTTATGCCGATGTCAATTTTATGGGTACTACTAATTTACTGAATCTGAGTGCGAAATATAAGGTCAAAAATTTTGTCTACGCTTCTTCCTCTTCGGTTTATGGAAATAATAAAAAATATCCTTTTTCCGAGAGTGATCCGGTGGATACGCCCATTTCTCCATATGCCGCCACTAAAAAATCAACAGAATTGATGGCACATGTTTTTTCTCATATTCACGGTCTCAAAACAACGGGACTACGCTTTTTTACCGTTTACGGCCCGTGGGGACGGCCGGACATGGCGCTATTCAAGTTTACTAAAAATATTCTGGCCGGACGTCCTATTGACGTATATAATCGCGGAAAGATGGGAAGGAATTTTACTTATATTAATGATATTGTTTCCGGAACTATAAAAGTATTGGATGCTGATTTTCCGTATGCAGTGATGAATATCGGCGGAGAAAAAGAAGAAAAACTTTTGCGTTACATTGAAGTTTTGGAAAATTGTCTAGGAAAAAAAGCCAAGAAAAATATGATGCCGATGCAACCGGGAGATGTCGCTCGCACAGTGGCTGACATACGAAAGTTAAAAAAACTGGGCTGGAAACCGACGACTAAGATCGAAGAAGGAATTGCTAATTTTGTGCAGTGGTATAAGGAATATTACAAAAAATGATAGATAGAATACGAAACAATGCTTTTGCCAAAAATAGCCTGATTCTTTTTATCGGCACGATGGTGGCCAGCGTTCTTAACTATATCTTCCATCTGTCTATCGGGAGAATGGTTGATGCTCAAATATACGGAGAACTGGAATCTCTGATTTCGTTCGTTTCCATAATTTCTGTCCCTGCTGGTACGCTAATGATGATAGTGACTAAATTTGCTGCCGGCAATAAAGCCGATGACGATAAATATGCCAGCCGCCAGTTTTTAGTTTGGTACAGTAAGAAGGTAATACTATACGGACTACCTATTTTTTTTCTGGCGGTTATTATTTCTCCATTTTTGAAGGATTTTCTGAAAATTGAAAGTTTCTGGCCGCTTATCATCGTCTGGTTCATGATGCTCCTTTCTTTTTTTGGGGTGGCACCAGGAGGCCTACTCAACGGTTGGCAAAAATTTACCGAAAGTAGTTGGGCGGGAGTCTGGGGGGCGCTGACCAAGCTTGTGTCAGCACTCATTCTTGTCTATTTAGGCTTTAGTCTGATCGGTGCCGTAGGCGGTTTTGCTCTCGGAATGCTGGCTTCCTATGTCATTTCTCTCTACCTCCTTAGATTTATAAAAGAGAAAAAAGACGAAAACATAGATCGGAAAAGAAGAATGAGTTCAATTTTTTCGAAAAATTATTTATGGCCGATTCTTATGGGCAATCTGGCCATTGCAATCCTCAGTAATGTGGATATGGTTATGGCTAAACATAACCTAAGTCCGGAGCTGGCCGGGCAATATGGAGCGCTGACCATAATTTCCAAAATTATCCTTTTTGTTACCAGTGTCATCGTGGCAGTTCTTTTTTCTATGTCTTCCGAGGACAATCATAAGAAAAACAATTCGCGGACTACTCTAAAATATGCCTTTTTTCTAATGTCCTTTATTTCCGCGGGCGCGCTAGTAGCTTATTATCTCTTTCCCAATTTCATCATGAGCATTCTGTTTGGTAATAAATATCAGGAAGCTTCTCCATATTTGATATGGTTTGCCATCTCTGTTGTCATTTTTTCTTTTGTTAATTTAATTTTTCAGTATTTAATTTCTATAGATAAGACGAAAATAGCATATGGACTTCTGGCAATATCCCTAATTGCTTCGATTGCAGTATTACTTGTAGGAAAAGATATTTTTGCTATAATTCTAATAATGATAATAGCCCAGCTCTTAGCGGTTTTGGGAGGGGTGTATTTTCTGTCTAAAAATTTGAAAAAAACAATAATATGAATGAAAAAAGGATGATTTCCTTAATTATTCCCATTTTTAACGAAGAAAAAAACATCCCTATTCTCTATGAACATGTAAAAAAAGTGGTCGATAGCACACCACATCTGTGGGAGTTGATTTTTGTCAATGATGGGAGTCGGGACGGAAGTGTAACTGAGCTGCAAAAAATAAGAGATATCGATAGCAGGGTAAAGATAATTGACTTTTCGCGAAATTTTGGAAAAGAAATAGCGATGACAGCCGGCATAAATAATTGCCGGGGTGATGCTTGTATGATGATTGACGCCGATCTCCAGCATCCGGTGGAACTCATTCCGGAATTTATCAAGAAATGGGAGGACGGAGCAGAAGTGGTGGTGGGAGTTAGAAAAAAAAATAAAGGAGAAGGGATAGTTAAAAAAGCCGGTTCCTATTTTTTCTATAAGATAATAAACCGGATTTCCGATATGAAAATTGTGTCACAAGCCACTGATTTCCGGCTTCTTGATAGGGAAGTGATCAATGAATTCAATAAGATGACCGAAAGAAATCGGATGACGAGAGCCCTGATCGATTGGATGGGATTCAGAAGACAATACATAAATTTCGAAGCCAATGAAAGACTGCACGGCGAAGCTTCCTATAGTTTCTGGAAACTTTTGAGACTGGCTTTTAATAGTATAGTTTCCTTCAGTCTTTTCCCATTGCGCATTGCCGGGTATCTGGGAATTTTTATCACGCTGATTTCCGGTCTTCTGGGGCTTTTCATTTTCATTACTAAATATGTGATAGGAAGTATGGAATTTTCCGGTCCGGCCATTCTGGCGGTGGTTACCTTGTTTTTGATTGGCATTGTTCTTATCTGCCTTGGCCTTATTGCTCTCTATATCGCCAATATTCATGCCGAAGTCAGCAATCGACCTCTCTATATTATAAGAAAATCAACTTCTAATATTGAATGATAAAATACAGCTTTATTATTCCAATTAAAGAGATAAATGATTATGTCCGGGAATCCGTCCCGGAAATTTTGAAAATTCCTCGTGATGATTACGAGATAATAATTTATCCGGACAAGGGATTTGCCACTAATGAAATATGGCCAAAAACAAAACAAATAGAAAGTGACCGAAGGCCTTCTGTTAAGAGGAGTAGGGCTATGGTCGATGCCCAGGGGGATTTTTTAGTTTTTATCGATGACGATGCTTTTCCTAAAAAAAATATCCTGGATATTTTGGACGAAGATTTTGCAAACGAAGAGATAGCAGCTGTCGGTGGTCCAGCTATCACCCCGCCAAGCGACAGTTTCTTGCAAAAAGTTTCCGGAGCAGTGTATTTGAGTTATCTTTCTGGCGGATTCCCAGAACGTTACACGCCCATAGGCAAGAAAAAATTTATTTCCGACTGGCCCAGTGTCAATCTTACATTAAGAAAAAAAATCTTTTTGGAAGTCGGTGGGTTTGATTGTGACTACTGGCCCGGTGAAGATACTAAATTATGTTTGGATATTATAAAAAATATCAAAACTAACAATAAAATCCTCTATGATCCTCGAGCAATTGTCTGGCATCACCGGCGTGAGGGACTTATGAGACATCTTAAGCAAATCGCCGGCTATGGGCTTCATCGGGGATTTTTTGCCAAAAAATTTCCCAAAACGTCTTTTCAGTTCAAATATTTCGTTCCCAGCACCTTTCTTTTGTTTATCGTTGCAGGAGCAATCTTAAGTTTATTTTATCCGATAATCCTGAAATTATATATCATCGGATGGATAGTTTATGGATTGGCTATGGTAAAAGCTTTTTTAGATATAATGATCAGGCAGAAAAATATTTTGGTGGCGCTTTATTCTTTGGTTTATATTTTCCTGACCCATATTGTTTATGGCGCCAGATTTATCCAGGGATTTATTTTTACGAAGGAATTAAAAAGCAAGCTAAAATAATTTTTTATGAAAATATCTATATCGTATCCTCCATTGGAATCAGAAAAAGGTGTCGCTTGTCTAACACAAAATCGTCAATTTCAATGGTTTAGCACCCCCACATATATCTATCCGGTCATCCCGGCCTATGCAGCGACACTTCTAAAAAAGAACGGCTATGAAGTAATGTGGGACGATGCCATCGCTCAAGAATTGACTTACAAAGAATGGAAAGAAAGAATGATCCGGTCTATGCCGGATATTATTGCCGTTGAAACAAAAACACCGGTGGTGGAAATGCATTGGAAGATTATTGATGGGATAAAAAAAGAATTGCCCAGCTCAAAAATAATTCTTATGGGTGATCATGTGACGGCTCGACCCGAAGAATCGCTCCAAAATTCTAAAGTAGATTTTGTTCTGGCTCATGGAGATTTTGATTTTGGCATCTTGAATTTGGCCAATCACTTGAGCAAAAATGAACCATTGGAAGGTGGATTTTATTGGAAGGAAAACGGCGAGATTAAAAATTCTGGATCGGCCGATATTTCCAAACATGATTTGGATAGCCTACCATTAATTGATCGAAAACTGACCCAGTGGAAACGGTATGCTTATAAAAATGGCAATTTTAAACATCGACCCGGCGCCTATATGATGAGTGCCCGTGATTGCTGGTGGGGAAAATGCACCTTTTGCGCCTGGACTATTATGTTTCCGGGATCTAAATTTCGAACAATGTCTGCCAAAAAAGCGCTGGACGAAGTAGAAAATCTGATAAAGTTGGGCGTCAAAGAAATAATGGAAGATTCAGGCAGTCTCCCAATTGGAGAATGGCTTCAAGAATTTTGCCAGGGAATGATCTCGCGCGGATACAATAAAAAAATTACCATTTCTTGCAATATGCGCATTACAGGTATAAGAGATCTATCCACATGGAAAATGATGAAAAAAGCCGGCTTCCGTTTCATTCTTTTTGGACTCGAATCAGCTAATCAGGAAACGCTCGATAAAATTAATAAAAATTTAAAAGTTTCCGAAATCGAACCGGGATTAAAACTTTGTAAAGATGGGGGACTGGAACCGCATATCACGGCGATGATCGGATATTCCTGGGAAACTAGTGAAATGGCTCAAAAAACGATAGATTTAGCAAAAAAACTATTTAAAAAGGGCTATGTGGACACTCTTCAGGGCACTATCGTCATTCCATATCCGGGAACGCCGCTTTATAAATATTGCGATGAAAATGATCTTCTGGCGACGAGAGAATACTCTCATTATGATCAGAGAGAAATGGTAATGAAATCTCCACTGACTTCCGATGATGCTAAGCAGTTAGTGCAGGGGTTGTACAAATCTTTTCTTAGCCCACAATTTATCTTCCGAAAAATAACATCGATAAGAAGCCGGGACGACATAAAATTTCTTTTTATGGCCGGTTGGAAGTGGCTGGGGAAGATGATGGATTTTGGGAAGAAATAAATAACTATTGTCCCTGGATTATTTTTAAATTATTAATCAATTGCTGATTATTCGGGTTTATTTGTATGGCCTTCTGGATATTTTCCAGGGCTTTTTGTTTGTCGCCGTTTTGAAAATATATGGCGGCCAGGTTTTGATATGATTGCCAGATATTTGGATTGATAGACAAAGCTTTATTATAATATTTTATCGCTTCATTAGTGTTGCCGGCCATCTGATTGACATTGGCCAGATTATGGTAGGCGTCAGCATATCCAGGATTGATTTGGGTGGCCTTGGTAAATTCTTCAATAGCTTTGGGATAGTCTTGGTGTCGGGCGTAAACATCGCCCATATTATTGTGAATTGGAGCACCTGACGGAGAAACAGCGACAGTGGCCGGCCAAAGATGATCCTCATCTTTCCAATCGATATTTCTGATAATAGTCCTTACGGATAGTGAGATGACAATGATAGCAAATATCCCATAAAAAACCGGTTTATATTTCTCTCCACCTCTTTCCATTAGCCAGTCGTAAAACATGGCAAAAACGACAAAAATTCCGATTGATCCCAGGTAGACATAGCGTTCGGCGACGACCCAGGAAACGCCAAGGGGTGTGAGTGTTACAGAAAGAGCTATGATGAAAAAGGATAGCCAAAAAAATATAAACTTATTTTTTTTCCAATAATATATGATCGCTGTGAGATAAAGGATGAAAATTAAAATAATCAGGAAATAAGCCGCTGGAGAAAAATTTAATTCTGTGTGGTAAAGAGTCAGGCTGCGCGGCCAAAATATAAGCTTAAGATAATTGATGATTGCAACGGGAGCTTGAATGAAAATGGATTGAGAAGCGGTTTTCTGATAAAAATCATTTGACAGGGATTCGAGTCGCGAGCCGATTTTGAGAGCGAATATTATCATCCAGACGAAAGTCAAAGAAAAATAGGGTAGTATTTTTTTCCAATTATTTTTTAAGTCTCCAAAACACAGTTCATATAAAAAAAAGATCGCAGAAAGGGATATGGCGGTAGGATTAACGAAAAGAGAGAGAAGGAAAAACAAAACAGAAAGATAATAATAGCGGGGATTTTTAGCAGAGAGAATATAAAAGATGAAAGAGACAAGGAAGAATAGGCTGTATTGGGCGTAAGACATGCCGGAAACCCAGGTAACAGATTCAGCGAGAATAGGATGGACAGCGAAAATAGCGGTTGCTCCGATGGCAATAGATCTTTTAAAGAAAAGATTAAGCAAAATATACAAAGTAAAAACGACTAATAAATGAATAAAAATGCTATAGAAATGAAAAATCGCAGGGCTGGCTCCGCCAACCTTATAAGTCAAAAATATGATAAATCGGGTCAGCCATCCGCCAAAAGTTAAAAAAACATAGCTCCATTTTCCTACATCCGGATTGTTTTTGATGCCGGAGATATCATCAGAAACAAACTCATTGCCCAAGGCGTTAAAATAAGATACCGCAACCAGAAAAAACAGCAGAATAAAGACATTAATATTGTTCGCGGTAAAAATCTTCAGGTTGAAATTGCGAATATTTTCAGATAGTCGATTATTTTTTTTCTGAACCAGCTGGAATATTTTTTCATACCTTTTCCGCGGAAGCAGTTTTTTGAGGTTTTTTCTTATTTTTTCTTCGGACAAATTCAAATCTTTCGCCAGTTGTTCCGGGGATAGTTTATCCATTTTTTTTTTAATATAATGTTTTTGTTGAGAGGTAAGCGACATAGATATTTTCGGTTGATATTATGCTTATATTATATTATTCTTATTAGAGTTAATCAATGATGGTAAAATAGAAATTTATTATGAGTTTGCCTCTTCACTTATCAATTCATATCGCTCTTTCTCTTTTCGCCTGTTTTCTTGCCTTCAAAATTACTAGAAAACCGATTTTTTCCTTCTTTTTCGCTCTGTTGGCCGGAGTGGCAGTTGATTTCGACCATTTTATTGATTATTTCATGGCCTTTGGCTGGAATTTTAATCTCCATTACTTCGAAAACGGCTATCAATTCCTCAAATCTGACAAGATATATATTTTGTTTCATGCCTGGGAATATGTTATAATTTTTATAGTTATCGCGTTTTTTATCAAGAGTAATTTGATAAAGGCGATATTTTGGGGGCTGGCTTTGGGGCTCTTTTTTCATTTAAGCGCTGATTGCATGCTGAATGAAGGGATGAAACCGCAAGCGTACTCTGTCGTTTACAGGATAGAAAATAATTTCGATGTGAAAAATCTGGTAACTTCGGAACATTATAAAAAACACATAGAACAGAAAGAGACGGTAAGTTTTGAATAAAATTATGGACAAAAATATTTCAGTCATCATTACCACCAAAAACGAGGAGAAAAACATCGCCAATTGTCTGGAATCGGTGAAAAAACAAAGTTACCCACGGGAAAAAATAGAAATCATAGTGGTTGATAACAATTCGGACGATTTAACGAAAGAAATAGCGAGAAAATACACGGATAAAATTTTCAATTACGGCCCGGAAAGAAGTGCTCAAAGAAATTTCGGCGTGAAAGAATCTAGTGGCGAATATTTTCTCTATCTTGATGCCGATATGATTTTGAGCGAAAATGTGATAAGGGATTGTGTAAAAAAATTAGAAAGCGATAGCGATATCATAGCTCTGCATATATCTGAAATAATAATGGGGAAAAAGTTTTTTTCTCGCGTACGAAGATTTGAACGCAGTTTCTACGACGGTACGGCGATTGATGGAGTACGCTTTATCAAAAAGGACAAATTTTTGGAAGTTGGGGGATTTGACGAGAAGCTGACCGGACCGGAAGACTGGGATTTGGACAAAAAACTGAAAAGGATCGGAAAAATAGAATTAATCAAAACCCCAATCTATCACAATGAAGCGGAGTTTGATCTGAAAAAGTATTTGTCAAAAAAAGGCTACTATGCGAGGAAATTTGACGAATATATTTCCAAATGGGGGAAAGACGACCCTGATCTGAAAAAACAACTCGGGATTCGTTATAGATTTTTGGGAGTCTTTCTAGAAAACGGAAAATGGAAAAAACTCTTGCGACATCCCATTTTGGCATCGGGTATGTATCTCTTGAGATTTTTAGTGGGAGTTAGATTTTTATTAAGATGAAAAAAAATAAATTAAATTTGTTGTCGCTTATTAATACCCACACCCACGCTGCTATGGTGGCTTTTCGGGGAATGGCGGAAGATCTGCCGCTCAAAGTTTGGCTGGAAAAACATATCTGGCCGGCCGAAGCGAAAATGGTAAATCCTGATTTTGTTTATCGAAATACCAAAAAAGCTATTATCGAAATGAGAAAAAATGACATCGAAGCTTTTTGCGATATGTATTTTTTTGAGGAAGAGGTGGCGCGAGCGGCCTCCGAGTTAAAAATGTACGTTGTTATAGGTGAAGTAATTCTCGATTTTCCAACCCCCAGTGCTAAAAATGCGGATGAAAGCCTGGCTATCACGGAAAAACTGCTTAAGAAATATAAAAATAATAAATATGTCAAAGTAGCGGTGGCGCCGCACTCTATATATGCGGTATCTAGAAAAACATTGGTAAAATGCCGGAATCTGGCTAAAAAGTATAATGTGCCTACCCACATCCATCTGGCGGAAACGAAATTCGAATTTGATGAATGCATGAAAAAAAATAAATGTACCCCGGTCGAATATCTGGATAAACTGGGAATGCTCAATGAAAAAACTATCTTGGCTCATTGTGTTTGGGTGACGGACAAAGATATAAAAATTTTGGCTAAACGAAAAGCCAATGTTGCGCATTGTCCCTTGAGTAATCTGAAATTGGGTTCAGGGATTGCGCCAGTAGCTAAAATGATAGAAAAAGGCGTAAATGTAGCTCTTGGTACGGACGGCGCGGCCAGCTCGAATTGCCTCGACATTTGGGAGGCGGGAAAATTCGCTGCGCTTTTGCAAAAAGGGATGACCGGTGATCCGACTCAAATTCCGGCCAGGACGGCCATAGAAATGATGACAATAAACGGAATGAAGGCGCTCGGAATAAAAAAAATCAAAAACAAAAATCAGAATCAGATAAAAAAAGATTTAGGAAAAATAAAAGATTTCAGTTTTCTGTATGAATAGTCCGGTATATTTTCTTGACCAAAAGGATATAAGCTATCATAATGGAAATCAGTAAAAAATAAGGGAACAATATGACCAAAAAAGAAAAAATAGTTGCTGTTGCTATCCTGATAATAGTCGGAATTTCTTACCGACTTTTTCCTCATCCGCCTAATTTCGCGCCGGTGGCCGCTATTTCGCTTTTTTCCGGATTCTATTTCCGCCGGTATTTTATATTGATTCCTATCGTTATTATGCTCATTAGCGATGCCTTTATCGGATTTTATGACTGGAAACTGATGGCTGTTGTTTATTCCAGCTTTCTTCTGGTCAGTCTTATCGGCATTATAATGCGAAAAAATAAATCAGTCGTCGCGCTTCTCGGCTGTTCTCTGGCCGGCTCGTTTTTGTTTTTTATCCTGACCAATTTCGCAGTATGGGCTTTCGCGCCGTGGTATTCGCATAATACTCGCGGGCTTTACGAATGCTATCTGATGGCGGTTCCGTTTTTCAAAAATACTATTTTGGGAGATCTTTTCTATTCCTCGGTCATATTCGGAGTCTATGAAGTTTTAGCCCGACCTAAAGAAAAACTGGCATATTTGTGGAATAAATCAAACGAATTAACCGTCAGCTAATAAAATGGAAAATATAACAAAAACCCTGAAAGAAAGAGCGAGCGGTCTTCTCTTGCTCGTCTTCGCTGCGACTATCGCTGCCGGAATTTCTGTCAGTTCCCATCAGGCGGAATCAAAAAATGCGCAAAATTTATCTGCTGAAAATCAAACATCGAACGCATCGAATGACACCAAGGTTTTGGGAGAAGCGGATAATAATTCGGAAGAAGTGACAAATGATTCGGAAAATGCAACCTCTAATATAGTTGAAAATAATTCCCCCTCGCAAAAAACGTCGGAACCAGAAATAAAAACAGAGGATAAGACGAATAGATGCGATAATCTTAAGAGACTTCTCAAGAAATATTGCGGAGATAATTATAATGTCAAAAAGTGCAGAGAAAATCTGATAGAGACAAGAGATCTTTCCAAAAAAGATGACCAATGTAAGAGTCTGTACAAAAAATATCATTTCGTTCCCAAAAAAGTAGAAGAGAAAGATAGTGGTTCTGTCCCAGACTCAAGTAGCGGAGGCTCAGAAGTGAAAGAAGAAGTCACTCTTACTATAAATTACGCAAACGGTAAGGCCGATGACAAATATACCATAGCTGTCGGGTCAGGAATGACAGTTATGGATATGATGAGGAAAGTCAAAGAAAGCGGTGGTTTATCATATGGCGAAAGTTCAGCTTGGCCGGGATACATTCAGGAAATAAACGGCGTGAGAGAGGATCTTTCCAAGAGTATTTTCTGGATGCTTTATTATAACGGGGAAATGGCAGCCGAAGGTGCCGCGACTCTAAAAGTTAAGTCGGGCGACAAGATTGAATGGAAATACATGGCAGTAAGCTGGTAATATCAACTAAATTATCAGCAGGTGATATTTGAATTAGATCATGCAGTAATTTTATTTTAAAAACGCGCGAAAAGAGACATAAAAATCAATGAATGACCTAAAATTCAGCATATTAATCCCGACTTATAACGGGGGTGAAATTCTTAGCGAAACGCTAAGAAGTATTTTTTCGCAGGATTTTAGCGATTACGAAATAATAATAAACGACGATTGCTCGACCGATAACACGGAAGAAATCGTCAGGTCTTTCAATGATCCACGGGTAAAATTTTTCAGAAATATTAAAAATCTGGGCTATCCGGGCAATCTGGAAGAAGCCAGAAAAAAAGCAACTGGAGAAATAGTTTATCTCATGGGACAGGATGATATTCTGGCCAAGGGCGCGATGCGGGAAACATATGAAGTTTTCAAAAATAATCCGGAAGTCGGAGCAGTCACGCGGCCATATTTTTGGTTTGATAAAAACATAAAAACTCCAGTCAGAGCTAAAGAGCAGTTGAATCCGCAGAAAAATGAAATCGTAAGAATTACCGATAACCCCCAAAAAATTATTTCCGTGTTTAAAACGCTGGATCAGTTGTCAGGATTGGCTTACAGGAAAAGTTTCATGGATCTGCCTTTTCATCCGGATATTTTCCCTTGCCACATCTATCCCTTCGCTTCTATCTTCAAAAGACATCCGATCGTATATCTTAAGGATTATAATTTAGCTGTTCGCATCGCTTCCAGCCAGTGTCGAAGTGTTTCATCAATCTATAATAAATCTCCAATGCAGAGCTGGGTGGAAATGTTTGAGTCGGTTTTCAAAGAAAAAGAATTCAGAAAAATGAGAGAATATTGCATCAAGAATTTTGTAGCGGTCAATTATGTGGGATTGGTTCAGCTTAGAAATTATGCTAAATATAGATATCTTCTTCGGGAAATATTTTATTTAATAAAATATCGCTGGCAAAATATATTTAGCTTCCAATTCTGGTTTTTTAGCCTGGGGTGCATCATTATGCCGGCCAAATTTCTGATCCCGATGGTTGATTGGTATAAAAACAAGGTAAACGCGAAAAATTTCAAGCATATTAAATTCGAATATCAACCGTAAGGCATAAGCTATGAAAATCGACCAATTGATAAAATATCTCCAGTGTCCCTATTGTCAAGATCCGAATTTGGTCATTGATAATGATAAAATTGTTTGCGTTTCCTGTGATACTAAATATGATATCATAGAAAATATTCCGGTTCTGATAGATAAAGAAAAGCTTAATAAACAAGAAAGAGAGCAAACTGTCTGGTTTGATAATCATTATTCTGAATTTTCGAAAGTCGAATATAAAATAGAAAGATGGAGACAGAGTATGTTGAAGCGGGTACTGGATCAGGAGTATAAAAATAAAATACAAAACTATCTGGACATAGGATGCGGAGCGACTGGGTACACTGTGATTGAGAGCGCAAAAAGGAACGGTTGGATTTCTTTCGGCACTGATATATCAGTAGAAGCTATGGTTAGAGCCAAAAATTTGGCGGAAAAACAAGGAGTTTCAGAAAAAACCGCCTTTGTTGTCTGCGCGGCGGAAAATATGCCGTTTAAAAAAAATATTTTTGACTACATTTCCGCCATTTCCGTTCTGGAACATTTGAAATATGACAATAAGGCTATAAAAAATATAATTTACGCCTTGAAGCCCGGAGGATATATTTATATCTGCGTGCCGAACAGCTATCGCAGGATGTGGCCATTTCTTTGGCCGGTATATTATTATAATGATCTGAAAATCGGTCACGAGCGTCATTATTCCATCGATCAGCTGGATAATTATTTTGTAGACAAATATAAGTGCAGAAAAAATAAAACGTTTTACAATGGTCATCTAATAAAATTCTATCAACTAGGACGGGAGAAACTCAAACTGATCGGCGATAAAAAATGGTGGGAAATAGAAAGGAAAGATATTTCTTCGGATAATTCGGGCGTTCAATTGAATGCCATATACCAAAAAAAACCATCCGAAACAGCAACGAAAAAAGTGCTTCTCATAAATCCACCCCTATTTTTTTCCGATGGCTATCCTCAAAGTCTGGACGTTTCAATTCCGCCTCTCGGAGTACTTTATCTGGCGTCTTACATAAACCATTATTCTGAAAGTATAAAAGCGGAAATACTGGATATCGGAGCGGAAAAAATAAGTCTGGTTGACCTTGAGGAAAAAATAAAAGATGACAAGCCTGATGTCATCGGGATTTCTTCTATGACGCCCCAACTTCAGGGAACGCTGGAAGTCGCCAAACTTATCAAAAAAATATGTCCAGACACGACTGTTTTTCTAGGAGGACCGCATATCAGCGCTGACAAAGATTTTATCATCCGACATAGTGGCCTTTTTGATTATGCTATCACGGGAGAGGCGGAAAAAACATTTTTGAAAACATTAGAAAAATTTTTCAAAGGAGAAGCCATACCTAGAATTCAGGAAAGTGAAGTTGTCCTGGATCTGGATGAAATTCCGATCCCTGATATGACACTGATCAGCAGAAAAAATTACAAAAAAACAGCTTCTATGTTATTCTCAAGAGGTTGTCCTTTCAAATGTTACTATTGCAGCCGGCCGGCAATCAGCAAGAAAGTGCGCTATCGGTCGACTGAAAATATGCTGGCTGAAATAAAAGAACGCTATCAGGATTGCGGAGGTTATATAAATTTTCAAGACGATACGTTCACCATGAATCGGCAAAAAGTAGTCGAGTTTTGCGACGCAGTATTGAAAAACAACTTGCGTCTTCAGTGGGAATGTAACACCAGAATAGACTTGGTTGATGACGAGCTACTTGGAAAAATGAAACAGGCGGGATGTGCGCAGATAAATTTTGGGATCGAATCCGGAAACGAAAGAGTGAGAAAAGATATTATTTGCAAGGGAAGCTTTAACAACGAAAAGATAAGAGAAATTTTCTCTCTGTGCAGGAAAAACAAGATAAAAATCGCCGCCTATTTTATGATCGGACATCCGACAGAAACGGAAGGGGAATTGCAGGAAACCAAACAAATGATCCTAGGATACGGCATAGATATTCTGGGTCTTTCTATTCCGTTGCCTTTTCCCGGATCAGCTCTTTATGAAATTGCCAAAAAGGAAGGACAAATTGATGAAACCTTTATAGATAATTTTGCCGGGAAAAGATTAGGAGAAGGATACTCCGGGATTTATCCTACGTATAAATCGGATAAGTTGTCGGCGGAATATGTTCTCGAAGAGATGAAATATATAAACAGAAAATTCTATATCAATTTTAAAACTTTTTTTAGTAGATTCCTGCAGGACATATCTTCAATTAAAAAACTAAAAAGCGACGCGTTGGAACTGGTATCTTTAATAATAAAAGGAGCTTCCACCAGAAAGCCGTATATAAAAAAATGATGAAAAAAATAAAAAACATAATTACCATCCCGCGATCTATCTATCACTACAAAAGAGGAAATCTAAAACTTCCCTATATGCCCAATGTGGCTTGGATAGAGCCAACCAATGTTTGCAATCTGAAATGTATAATGTGTCCCAACTCTGTTTTGAAACAGGAAAACCCCGGTTTTATGCCGATGGAGCTATATAAAAAGATTATTGATGAAGGAAAAGGTTTTTTGACAACCGCTCTACTGTGCCTTGCGGGGGAACCATTTCTTCATCAGGATTTGCTTCAGATGGTCAGATACGCCAAAAAAAATGGCATAAGTCCCATCATTTCTACCAACGCTACGGTAATGACCAAGGAAGCGTCAGAAGCAGTCTTGCGAGCGGGACTGGATTGGATCAATTTTTCTTTTGACGGATGCAGCAAAGAAATATATGAAAGCATCAGAGTGGGAGGAAATTTTGAGCGTACAATCGAAAACATCATTGATTTTTTGAAACTCAAAAAAGAACTGGGCAAAAAAACGGAAGTGGAGATTCAGATTTTGATCATGGACGAAAAAGGTCAGGAGGATTTTGATAAAAATATAAGATCTTTCGCCAAAAGATTCGAAGGATTGCCTCTGAACAATATTCAGTTCAGAAAACCGAGCACTTGGGGAGGGGTTCTTCACGGTACGGACAAATATGAATATAAAGAGCTAGGCAAAAAATATTCCCCTTGCTCCTATCTTTGGAGCTCGATGCATTTTTTGTGGGATGGAACTGTCGTTGCTTGTACCACGGATTTTTGGGGAAAGAATGCTTTGGGAAAATTTCCTGATCAATCAATGAAACAAATTTGGAATGGGAAGAAATTTCAAAATTTCCGAAAAGCTATGATAGAAAGAAAATATAGCGAATATTTTGAGTATTGCGACAAATGCGACGGTCTTTGGAGCGAGCGCATTTGGGGTTTACCTCCGGGAATTAGGGGAGTGTCTGGGTTGGCGCTGTCGAGTGTTTTTGGATATTCGATCATGAAAATGTTGAAGAAGCTGGCGGAAAAATCAAATTCCAATTTCGTTATGAAATCATTGAAAAAGTAAAAATGATAAACAGGCTCGTTTCCATCATAATAGTCAACTACAACGGAAAAAAATATCTGAAAAGTTGTATCGATTCCATCCTAAAAAACAATTATGATAATTGGGAAGTTGTGATTGTCGACAATGGTTCAAAAGACGGAAGCTTGGAAATGATAAATGATGAATGGGGAAATATTTCTAACTTGCATCTGGTTAAATTGAATGAGAACAAAGGTCCGGCATATGCCAGAAATGCCGGAGCGAAGGCATCTAGGGGGGAAATCATCAGTTTTTTGGATAACGATACGGAGGTTGAGCAGGGCTGGATCACAAAAGCGATGAAATATTTCAAGAGTGATTTGAGCGTAGGAATTCTGCAGTGCAAACTTCTGATGCTGGAGGATAAAAAGCAATATGATTACGCCGGAGAATACTTGAGCTCGCTGGGATTTTTGATTCATCGCGCCCATTATAGGGAAGAGGATAGGGGGCAATATGACAATCCGGTGGAGATTCTGGCTGCCAAGTCGGCCGGCATGTTTATTCGACGCGATGTATTTGAAAAAATAGGCGGCTTCGATGAGGATTATTTTATTTTTGTGGAAGAAACAGATTTGGGTTGGAGATCCTGGCTGGCCGGCTATCGGGCGATATTCGCTTATGACTCAATTGTATTTCATCATTTTTCTGTTACTAAAAAAATAGTTGATCCGAAGTTCAATAATCACCTGGTCAGGTTTCATGGTACGAAAAATTATATCCTGACTTTGTATAAAAACCTTTCTTTCAAAAACCTCATCATCATTTTGCTTAAAAATATTTTTTTATGGATGGGTCTCGCGGGGTATCTAATTCTCCGAGGAAATTTTTCTTCCTCGGGAAATATTTTGAAAGGAATAGGTTGGAATATCGTCAATTTTCCAAGAAATTATCGCAAAAGAAAGAAGATCCAAAAAAATCGGATCATATCTGATAAAAAGTTATTCGAAAAAATTTATCGGAAAAGATCCGTGCTTAGTTATGTTAGACAATTTTTAGGCGCGCAAAAACAATTAGCGACGCCGGAAAATCAATAAGTATAACTATTTTATTAATATAATAACGACAACGAGATGTTTAAAAAAATTTATTTAAAAATAATAGACACAGGAGAAAGACCCATGCTGGAAAAAAAGTTCGAAGAAATACACGACGAGGGGGTAAAGTTTGCTTATAAATTCGCGTCTGATTTTGTAAAAGATAAAACCGTTCTTGACTTCGGATGTGGCGGAGGTTACGGAACAGAATATTTGTCCAGATTTACCAATCTGAATGTTACGGGTTTTGATATCGACAAAAAGACTATAGGGATTAATAGAGAATATTATAAAAATAAAAATCTGCAATTCGAATCCGAAAAAGATAGGCTGGGCAAATATGACGTCATTACTTCATTTCAAGTCATAGAGCATATTAAAGAAAGAAACGTTGATAATTTATTATCAAATATTAAAAAACATCTAAAGGACGACGGTCTTTTTTTGTGTGCTACGCCTAATAAATTGGTAACTTCAAATGACCTAAAAAAACCAGTTATGGTATTTCATGAAAAAGAATATTCCCCTTCTGAATTCAAGGAAAAATTAGATAGGTTATTTTTAAAAGTTTTGATTTATGGACAGCGCAGAAGCGTCGATGAAGGGAATATTTCTCGAAGAGAAGAAATAGTAAGAAGGTTATCTCAAATTGAAGTAGTGAGATTGATTAGCCGGCATTTGCCTATGGCAATAAAATATTTACTCATGGGTGATCCTAAAAAAATAGAAGAGATGACTTATCGCTTAGTCGATGATCAAAAGGAGATAGACAAATCTTTTATTTTGATAGCGGCATGCTATTCTAGAAAATAAACAAAAAACGTTTTTATGAAAATACTTCTTTTTAACCAATATTTCACCTCAAGCAAGAACTCTTCTGAAAAGATCAAGGCGTCATTGCCACTGAATTTGTTGTATCTCGGCTCTTACTTGCAATACAAAGGGTTGGAATGCAAAATTTATGAACTTGGCGCTTTTAGTGATGAAGATGAGGTAGTTTTTGGAGAAGAAAGAATAAGGTGTGGATTATCGGATGAAAAAATCACGGAAATAATCAAAACGGAAAATCCTAAGATCATTGCAATAGGTTGTATGTATTCCCGTCATTATATTGATGTGGTAAATATCGCCAAACTTATAAAAAGCATAAGTCAGGAAATAAAAGTGATTATTGGCGGCAATCATGCCACTGATCTTTGCGATATGGTGTTAAAAACCCCCCAGTTTGATTTTGTGGTAAGAGGGGAAGGAGAAATAACCATCCACGAATTATGTCAGGCGATCCTTTCGGGACAGAAAGATTTTTCTACTATTAAAGGACTGGCATACAGGCAGGGGAATGAAATAGTAAAAACCGAAAACAGGGAGCTGATAAAAAATCTCGACGATCTGCCTCCTTTGGATTATTCTCTCGTGGATCTGAAGAGATATCTCAGAAACGTCAAATCGCCCTATATTATGAGATCACCGGTTATGGGCATCGCGTCCAGCCGGGGATGTCCCGGGCACTGCGTTTATTGCACAGTGAAAGCGGTTTGGGGTCGAAGATGGAGAGCCAGAAGTGCTATGCGTACGGTTGATGAAATTGAGCATCTTCATAAAAAATATGGGATCGGGGAATTTTCTTTTTTGGACGACAGCGCCAGTGTGGATAAAAAAAGATGGAACGATATTTGTTACGAAATAAGGAGGAGGCGGCTAAATATAAAATGGTCGACACCCAACGGCATTGCTCATTGGACTCTCGACAAGCCGACGCTACTGAATATGAAAAAGGCCGGATGCTATCGCATTACATTTGGCATCGAATCAGGCGATTCGGAAATGAGAAAATTTATCGGAAAACCTTATCCATTGTCCCAGGCTAAAGAACTTATCCAATATGCCAATAAGATCGGAATGTGGACCATTTGCACGCACATTATTGGTTTTCCTTATGAAACCAGGCGGCAAATAATGCGGACGATAAGATTTGCCAAAATATCGGGAACGGATTTTGCCGCGTTTTATTCGTTGTCTCCCATGCCCACTGCCGATGTCTATCAATATTTCAAAAAGGAAGGGCTCTTGGATTTCGATTTTATTTTCAGCGATGAAAATCTGAATTCGGATAAATACGAGGAAATGTACCAGATGCTTAGTGACGGTAACGCGCCAACTGTCTATTTCAAACCGGAGCAGTTGGGACAGATTATTGCCGATGCGTATAAAAGTTTTATTTTCTACCGGGCGCTTACCTTTTTAAACCCGATGCGTACGATAAGAAAAATAAATTCTATCGAAGACTTGAGATACACGGCAAGACTAGTGTTTACGGGTATCAAGCTATTAACGAAGTCCTTTTATAAAAAAACCACACAAGCATTAATAAGATAATAATATGGGAAAAAAATCGGAAGTTGGAGAAGTTTGGGATAAAAAGTGGGAAAAGTTAAATGTCAATGAATTTAGAAAAAATGCTCTGGCATATGACCCGTGGACAATTCTTCACCAGCCGGTCATTGATAAATACGCCCAAAAAATCGGGAGAGACGGAATTTTTTTAGAAGCCGGATGCGGTATGGGCTATTGGTGTTTTTATATTGCAGAAAAATACAAAATAAAAACATTAGGGGTTGACGTTGCCGAAGAGATAATATCCAAGCTTCAAAAGATAAAAACAGAGATGACCGAGTTTGCGGTAGATGATCTAAATAATTCGAGATTGGAAAGCGATTCTGCAGATATGTTTATTAGCCTTGGAGTTATTGAACATTTCAAAAATTCTAATCCTATGGTGAATAACCTGTACAGGTTATTGAAGTCTGGTGGAATAGGGCTCATAACTGTGCCAAACGTATATTCTATGCACACTATTACCCGGCCGATAGCGCAGCTTTTGGGAAAGTGGGATATTGGTCTTGAGAAATCATTTTCTCCCAAAAAGCTCAAAAAATTATGCCAAAAAAATAACTTTAAGATCGTAGAATGCGGCGTTCTGCCAACAGGGGAGATGTTCGGTCTTTTTCTGAATCGCCTTCCTATTTTAGGAAAATTTTTTGAGCGTATCAGCTTTTTTATCGAAAAGAGACAAAATACTTTTGGTTTCGTGGCCTATGTTATTGTGACAAAAAAATAGCAAAAAAATGTTTATTAAAGAAAAGATAAAAAAAATAAAGAACGGATTGGCAAAAAAAAGTCCTGGTTTCCGGTTTATTTTTTTGCCGATTGTCATTTTATTTATCATAAGTCTGGCATCGGCTGTCATTTCTTTTTATGGAAGTGGTCATTATATTCTGGGAGGAGATCTCTATTATCCTCTCGATTCGCAGTTGGATATGCACAGAATACCTTTTGCCTGGGATATAAGATATGCAACCGGGCAAACAAGCGATGGCCGGCATATCCCCAGTTTTCTCTTTTTTCTGTTTTTTTCCGTGTCGGATAAATTATCATTGTCTCTATTTGCTTCTCAAAAAATTGCGATATTTGGCATTTTTTCTTTGACGGCGCCCGCGATGTTTTATCTGATTTTTTCCATTTATAAATATCAAAAAAAAGAAATTGATGCCCGGTTTTGTTTTGTAGCGACCATTGCAGCTTTTTTCTATAATTTCAATCTCTGGAACCTTTTTAACTGGTCGGCACCCTCTGTCCATCTCGGGCTGGCCTATTTGGCAACTCCGTTGGTTTTAGCTCTTTTTATCAGGGGCATTGAAAATAACAAATATTGGTATGTTTGCCTTATCGCCCTGGTTTCTGTTTTATTTTCTCCCTCTGCCTCTAACCCGATCTATATACTGAATATTTTTTGGCCGGTTGGTTTTTTTATCGTCTTTATTGCTATTGAAAGTATTACAAAAAACGATTGGAAAGAATTGAGAAAAATACTGACGTATAGTCTGACAGTATTCTTTTTCTTTTTTTTGATCAATCTGTGGTGGATATTACCGATGGCCGATTCATTGAAAAATTCGGTGAACGACATGTCCAATAGTGCTGATTTCTGGAAATGGCTGGATCAAAAAAGCGCCAGATCTTCTTTTTTGAATATTTTTCAATTGATAAATCACGAAGCCTGGAGCAATACAACACCAGGGAGTCTCATAATTTCTTCGGCTCATACCTATGTCAGCAATATTTTTTTTATATTGATGGGATTTGTCTTTCCGATCCTGGCCTTTCTTAAATTAATCCAGAAAAAGAAAGATTTTTTCGTGTTGTATTTTGCTACGATGGCTATTGTTATGATATTTTTAGCGAAAGGAGTGCATGAGCCTTTGGGCGGAATCAATGAATTCCTACACAAGGAATTTTTATTTTTAAAATTATACAGAAGCGTCGAATGGTATACTCCGATGATAGTTTTAAGCTTAGCGTATCTCGTTGGAAAAGGCGCCATTTTTGCTTATGATTATCTTAGGGAGAGCAGAGGGAAAAAGCGGGCGCAATATTTTCTAGCAGCGCTCACCTTAACTGTTCTTGTTTACGGCTATCCTTTTTGGACAGGAAAGGTTGTTCATCAGGGGACATCAACGGGGGAAATTGCCAATTCATATTTTGTGAAGATTCCTGCCTGGTATTTTGATTCAGCAAAATGGATTAATGATCAAAAAGACGATTTTAGGGTTTTTTCCGAACCAAGCGTTACGCCATATTATCATACTGACTGGGGTTTCAGCGGTGGAGAATTGGGAATATTTTTGTTTGATAAGCCTATTATCAATAATATATTCGGTTCAAAAAACACGGAAGGAATAAGTAAGGCGGTGATTAGTTTTTTGGCAGGAAAAAATGATGGTGAGACAATGCGTCTTTCCAGGATGCTGGGTATTCTGAACACTAGATATGTCGTTCTTCGCCAGGATGCCGCCGACTGGAACCCGAAAGAAGGAAGAATGTTTGAAATTGATGATGGTCAGATAATGGAAAATCTAAAATTTCAAGACGGCTTAATGCTCAAAAAGACAATAGGCGGTTTGGTGTTTTTCGAAAATAAAGAATTTTTGCCGCATCTTTATATTCCCCAAAATAGCATAGTTTCCCAAAGAACAATAGAAGATCTTCCCAGGATTGTTTCCAGCGAAAACTGGCAGCCCGGTTCGGCGGTATTTTTCGAAAACCAAAATAATGATAAAAATAATATTTTAAATGAACTCGGAAATAATGAAAAATCGGAAAATTCTCCGGTGCTGGAATTCAAAGGGATCAATCCGACAAAATACAAGATTATTATCCACAAAGCCAGCGGTTCTTTTCCTTTGATATTTTCAGAGGCTTATCATGAAAAGTGGAAAATGTATCTGGAAAAAATAAAAGGTACGAAGAATAAAACTGAAAAAGCTGTTACATATAATATCCTGGACGGCAATGAAAGCGATCAGGCGACAAGAGGAGAGCTTGTGGAATATGTCAAAAATGGCTGGATTTCCAGTCTGGGATGTGGCGGTAATGTTGATTTTATTTCCAAAAATTTGGAAGGTTCAATCCAGAACAATAATTTGCCGGATGGGAATATATGGGAAACATGGTTCGAAAAGCCGCTGGACAGCAAAAACCATCTTATGGCTAACGGTTATGCCAACAGTTGGCTCGTAGATACGGAAGACCTGTGTTTCAATAATCCTGGAACTTGCATAAAAAATTCAGATGGAACTTACGATATTGAGTTGATAATAGAATTTCAAACCCAAAAATTATTTTATCTCGGGTTATTTATCTCGGCGATAACTCTCTTGGCTTCCCTGGGTTATTTATTATATAATTGGAGAAAGAAAAAAATATGAAAAAAGCGGCTAAGATAATCAATTTTTCCAAAGAAAACGCGCGCTACATCTTCGTTTTTTTGGCCATCATTCTGATTATCCTGATAAACAAAAGTTTTCCGGCACAAGTTATTACTTCCGAATCTTGCGCCGGTGGAAAATGCAAAACCATTTTGCAAAATCCCAATTTAACCGACAAAAATCCGTTGCTATATATCAATGACATTTTTGAATCAGACGCTAATGGATACTACCGTCTGGTATTTCAGACTGAAGCTGATCAGGACTCGGAAATAGCAGTAGTGGCTACCAACCCGGTCGATGAGAGGAAAGAGTTGAAAATCATAAATGTAAAAAAGTTAAAGAATGATTCTTTTCAGGAAATTTTATTTTCAACTGATAAAAAATATTCCGATATCCTTTTTGAAAAAAAGAATAAAACTGATGGCGCGGAAATTTCTATCATTGGCATCCAGATTTCCAGGCTAAATGTTTCGAGTGAAAAGGAACTTCTGGGCTTTCAGCCGACAATCAGAGGAGAGGTTGACCTTGATGTTCCTGATCAGTCGCAAACCGATAACTCAAAATATTTTGATCAACTTAGAGATCCGAATATAATTTTTGGACAAATTTTCAAGCCCCAAGTCGACTATATTACTGGAGTATCTCTGGATATGGACATTGTCAAGCAAAGTAATAACGGAGGAAAAAAATACAAACTGGATCTGCGGGATGTGGATTATACCGAAGGGTCGGTTCTGGAAATAAAAAGCAATGCTATTTACGATTTAAGCTTTACCATCAATGATCTGGAAAAATATCGACAGGAAGACGGAAAATTCAAGTTTCCGCTATTTGCCAGACTTGATCCGGAAAAATATTATTTTATCGGGATAAATAACGATAAAATAGGAGTTAATAAGTATAATTATTTAAGGCTCAAGGGTACCTCTGATGGGGAAAAATACAAAAATGGAATTGTGGCCATCAAGACCAAGGGACAGTCATATTCCACGACCGGAGACTTGTATTTTGAAACTTACGGGATAAGATTCGGCGAATATAACGGCAAAAAGATTTTGCGAGGAAGCACTATTGAGGACATTGGGAAAGGAAAAGGGATATTCAAATATCAGCCGAGAAATGATTCCTATGACTTGGTCGATACTGAATCATATTCTTCGGACGTCAATTTCGATGATAATAAGATGGTTTTGTCCGGTTCAGCCGATCCGAATGACAACTCAGAATTTATATACAAATTTGAAACCATTTTTCCTTTCAACAAATTCCGAATTTTTGCCAGACAGGCCGATATCGGTTGGAGCAAGGTCAGCGTTTCTTATTCCTATGATGAAAAAAACTGGAAGGAAATTCCGGCGACAGAAGCTAGCGAAATTTCATCAAGCGGATACAGCATTCAAAAAACCCAGGTCTTTGATTATGAAATTCAGGAAAATATCCCCAAAGACAGCGTTTATATCAAGATCTCTCCCCAAAATCCAGCTCCCGAAGAGAAAGAATATGGAGTCAGCAATCTGAGAATAGAAGCGGATTTATTAATAAAATAGATGGGAAAAAAGTTTTCAGGATTTTTGAAAAAGAATAAATTTTTTCTGGCAGGCTTTTTGGTTTTAATTTGGGTTGTTTTCATCAATATTTTTCCCAATGGTTACGTATTCGGAGGTGGGGATACCGCTCAATTCATTGAATCGGGGGAAAGCTTCAAGGCGCTTTTTTTTAATTGGAACGGACTGGCCAGTCTTTTTTATTTTATTTTCTTTGTTTTGGGAAAAATCGGGATTGGCAATACGGCGCAGCTTTCCTTCTATCTGGGGTTTATAATATTTGGAGCCTACATATCTTTCGGGATATTTTCCCGCTTTTTTTTCAAATCATCAGATTTATCAAGAACGACAACTTCTCTCTTTTATGCTCTTAATCTTTACACTCTCTTTCTATTTACCGGAAATTGGGGATATTCATATTTCCCGTCGCTCTATGTTTTTATTCCTGTTTTAGTCGGATTATTTTTAGAATTTATCCAGACCAAAAATTTTTTTTACGGAACGCTCTTTTGTGTCGCTTTATTTTTTGCGTCATCTGGATTTGGCAATCCGGCCTTTGCTCTTTCTTTCGCGATTCTTCTGGTATTTTTGGTTGTAACAGCGGTAATTTTAAAATTGGCGGATCCAAAAAAACTATTGACTAGTCTTTTTTTAGCGCTGATATTTTCTTTTCTGGTTAGCCTGTTTTGGCTTTTGCCTCTTTTTCCGCAGGTGAAAGGCGGAGTGGAATCGGTAAATTCCAGCAGTATATTAGAGTTTGATTACGAAATCAGGAATTCGGCCAGCCCGATCATAAACACTTTGAGTCTCATCCATTTTTCCGGGGACTATTTTCCGGAAAATTTCTATTATAAAGGGATAAACTTTCTAAGGCCGGTTTTTGTCGTGCTTTCATTCATTCCCATAGCGATGGTCGCGTTCGGAATGTTTTTTCTGAAAAATTTCAAAAACAAAAAGACATTCTATCTTTTTTTGTTTCTTCTTCTAATCTTTACGATATTAGCGGCCAGAATTGTTTACCCCTTTGAAGTCATAAATTATTACATTTTCCATATCTGGGGATTTAGCGTTATGCGGGGATTTGACAAAATAGCCATCTATATCCCGTTTTTTCTTTCGGTTTTGATGCTGATAATCCTGACGGAAGTGAAAAACAAAAAATGGCTTTATGTTTTAGCAGCCTTTGCCATACTGGCGCCTTTACCGTTTTTTATAGGAAAAATCCAGCAAAATGCCGGTTATAGAGTTTCTGCCAGGAATGATTATAAAACTGCGTCGATGAGTTTTTTGGTCAAAATTCCTAATGAATATTATAAAATCAGAAATTTGATAAACAATGATACCGAAAAATCTTTTGTCGCGACCCTTCCGGCGACGCGCAATGATGGTTCAGGGATCTCATATTATCCCAAATGGAAACTTTATGGCGTTGATATAACCGCCTATCTATATAACAAAAAAATGATAGCTGCTAATGCTAGTCCGTTTTCTGATTGGTCATTTGCCGATGAGTTTAATACTGATTATGACGGAAATTATGATTGGCTGGTAAAAACCTTGGGAATGATGAATTCCAAATACATAATCTATCATAAGGATGCTTCAGAAGATTCTGTAAAGCAATCGGAATTCAAGATAAAAATTTTAGAGGAAGAGGGATTGATAAAAAAGCTGGAAGATAATGACTATTTTGTTTTGTATGAGATAAGCAAAAATTTACGTGTTCCCTATATTTCCTGGCAAAAAGAAAACGTGGATATTTACCCCAATACGGAATCAGTGAATAGAAATTTTGATGAGATAATAAATTTAACAAAAAAAGCTGATTTTCAGGAAATAAATCCCAAAAAATATGTTGTTAACTTTGAAAGAAATGAATTTTCAAAAAACATAATTTTAGCGGAAAAGTTTGATCCTTTATGGAAAGCCTATTATGTGACAGACACAGGAAAAGAAATGGAGGTCAGAGATCATTTTTTGGCGCGCGGCTATGCCAACGGATGGAAAATAGAAAATAATAACGGAATCAAGCAAATTATTATTGAATATTATCCGATAAGGCTCATATGGCGGGGGATGGCCGCGAGTCTCAGTGCTCTGCTGATTTTAGCGGTATATATAGCGTACTCATTGAAAAAAACAAATGCTTAAGGTAAAATATAGTATATGGTTAAAGAAAGAGAAATAAAGCAATACTTGTTCAAAAAAAGGGTTGACGCTTTTTTTACGTTTATGGCTGTGTTCACGGGAATTTATTTCGGCTGGAATATGCCGGAAATTGTAATTTTTGGCGTGTTTGTCTGGTCTGTTATGAATCCTATCCCGAGCCGATATCTGGCTATTTTAGCTCTTTGCTTTCTTTCTATCACGCCATTTTTTCTGATCTTTGGAAGGTCAGGTATTGCTGAACAGTCGGCAGTTTATGCCTACTACTTTCTGGCCATGACAGTTATTATGGGTGTTTATGAATTAAAGAAAGAAGATAAGCAAAAAGAAATTTAATTTTTTGCATAATAATTTTATGAACGAAAAACTTGATCTATCAATAATCATTCCTCTCTACAACGAAGAGGGCAATGTTAGGGAGTTGCATCAGAGAATTGCTGGAGCCTGTCGTGAGATGGGGAAAAGTTTTGAAATTATCTATATCAACGACGGATCGGAAGATAAAACGATTGAGAACTGCAAAGGGCTCACGCCGCTTAAGATTATAAATTTCAGAAAGCGATTCGGACAGACAGCCGCTTTTGACGCCGGCATAAAAGAAGCCAAGGGCGAGATCATCATCACTATGGACGGTGATCTGCAAAATGATCCGGCAGACATAAAATTGCTGCTGCAAGAGATGGACAAGGGCTTTGATGTGGTTTCCGGTTGGCGGCAATCAAGAAAAGATCCGATCATGAAAAAAGTTTTCTCGCGCACGGCCAATCTTCTTCGCAAGATTCTTATTCGGGATAATATACATGATTCCGGGTGTTCGCTCAAAGCTTTTCGGCGCGCTTGTTTTCATGACGTCGATCTTTTTGGCGAGATGCACCGATTTATCCCGGCTATATTGGAGATGCAGGGCTATAAAGTTGGTGAGGTTGTCGTGTCGCATCATCCGCGATTGCACGGCAAAACAAAATATAACTGGAAAAGGGGACTCAAGGGTTTTGTTGATATGATTTCTGTCTGGTTCTGGCGAAAATATGCCAATCGGCCACTACACCTTTTTGGCGGTTCCGGAATAGTCGCAGCCATTCTAGGAATGGCCATACTCATTTGGATGGCTATTGAAAAAATATTCTATGGCGCGTCGCTGGCCGAAAAGATCTGGCCACTTATGGGTGTATTTTTCATTATGATCGGCATCCAACTTTTCATTTTTGGCCTTATGGCGGACATTATGATCAAAAATTATTACAAAGAAAGGAAGACGATGAATTACTCAATAAAGGAGATTGTGGAGCAGTAGGTAAATATTTAACCGATTCGAATCAACGAATGTATTCGAATTCACGAATAATAAAAAAGAACATACAAGTTTTATATCCAGAACTATCCTATAAGCTAAACGGGATATGTTTTATTGTTCACAATAGAATTGGCAGATTTAGTAGGGAGAAACAATATGCAGACGAGCTAGAAAACGAATTTAAAAAAGAAAAAATAAAATATTGTCGAGAAATGAGGATTTATAGAGATGAAAATTTCTCGGGGAATATAATAGATTTTATTATTGACGATCGTGTTATTTTAGAGATAAAGGCCAAGAGCGTTCTAACTAAGCAGGATTATTATCAGGCAAAAAGATATTTAATTTCATTGAAAAAGGACTTGTGTTTGTTGGTTAATTTCAGAGATACTTTTCTAAAACCAAAAAGAGTATTAAATAAAGTATAAATTTTTTACGGGACATTCGTAGATTCGGATGATTCGTAGATTCGAATCGGCTTATGAAAATAGCGATAATTGGTACTGGTTATGTCGGGCTAGTCAGCGGAACTTGTTTTTCGGAATTTGGTCACACAGTCGTTTGTATTGATAAGGATAAAAATAAAATAGAAGCGCTCAAAAATGGGCAGATGCCTATTTATGAACAGGGACTGGAAGAAATGGTGAAAAATAATGTGGAAGCGGGGAAGCTTTCTTTCACGCTTGATTTGGCAGAGGCTATGGCCGACGCGGAGGCTGTTTTTATCGCTGTTGGCACGCCGACATCACGCCGCGGAGATGGATATGCCGATCTGACCTATGTCTACGAAGCAGCCAAAGATATTGCGCCACACCTGAAAAACTATGCGGTCATCGTAGGCAAAAGCACAGTTCCAGTGGGGACGGCCAGGGAAGTCAAAAGAATTATAAAAGAAGAAAATCCCGAAGCTGATTTTGACGTGGCGTCCAACCCGGAGTTTTTGAAAGAAGGAGTGGCCATCGCTGACTTTATGAACCCGGATAGAGTAGTTATTGGGGTGGAAACTCAAAGGGCGGAAGATGTTTTGCGCCATATTTATGAGCCATTGAATTCACAAAATACTCCGCTGGTGGTGACAAATCTGGAAACAGCCGAACTGATCAAATACGCTTCCAACGCATTTCTAGCAGTCAAGATCAGCTATATCAACGATATGGCCAACTTGTGCGAGAAAGTAGGAGCGGATGTAGTAACGCTGGCCGAAGGGATGGGACTGGATCCGCGGATCGGGGATAAATTTCTCAATGCCGGACCAGGCTACGGAGGCTCATGCTTTCCTAAAGACACCCTGGCGCTCAATAAAACGGCTCAGGAGCGCGGAGCGGCTCTCCGGATAGTAGAAGCAGCCATCGAGATAAATTCCGCCCAGAAAGCGCGTATGGTGAGGAAAATAAAAGAAGCGCTAGGCGGGTCGGAAGCTGGAAAAACCGTGGCTTGTCTTGGACTCACTTTCAAAGCGGAAACGGACGATATGCGCGACGCCCAATCATTGACCATTTTGCCGGCACTCACCGAAAAAGGGGCGAAAGTGCGGGCGCATGATCCACAAGGAGAAGAAGCGGCCAAAAAACTGATGCCGGAACTGGCCTATTGCGATGATATATATGAAACTTGTGAGGGCGCGGATGCCGTTATTATTATGACTGAATGGAACCAATACCGCGCGCTCGATCTCGACAAAATAAAATCCCTCATGAAAACCCCGGTATTCATAGATTTACGAAATCTTTACGACCCGGTACACGTGAAAGAAAAAGGATTCAAGTATTTTGGGGTGGGGAGAAATTAAATTTTGAATTTTTGTACCTTATTTTCAACTAATCCGCAGAAAAGGAGGCAACGGTTATGTTATTACGAAGCTTTCGGGATTTCGCGAGAGAACCAATTTTTGTGAGAGCGGCCATAGTAGTATTTTTGGTTGTTGTAGTTGGAGCAATGGTTGCGGGCATTTTTTTGCCATAAATCTTCAAGAAAGCATCTTGGTCGGAGTTTCTGCTCCTGAATCCCGCTTGTCGGGAAACAAAGCAGGGTTCCGACTTTTTTAAATCAAAAAGACCCCGGCGATAACGCTGGAGCCTTTTCTTTCCCTTAATAATCTGCCAATCATAAGTAATTTTGGAACTGAGTAAGTACTAGAAAAATTTGATGTACATGTTAATCAGGAACTAGTCATTGGCAAGTTGTTAAGGGAAAATCGTACTATCTTTTATTACGACTACCCATTATACACCCAAATTAACAAAAAGTCAAGGGCATGTTTGCCGACTGCCAAATTGCGGCTTGTTTAAGGGGAAATATGGCAGGCGAAAAGTTGTACTATTTTAATTGAGAAATAAATATAGAATAGAAGGGGGTGATATATATGATGATGGCAAGTTGCAAGGATATGGGCGCAGATTGTGATTTTGTGGCCAAAGGCGAAACAGCATATGATGTGAAAATGAAAATGATGGAGCACGCCAAGATGGATCACAAAGATATGATGGCCAAGATGGAAAGTATGTCTGATGACGAAAAGAAGAAGAATTGGGAGATGATGCTGAAAAATATGAAATGCGCTTAATCTAGCTAGTACTATTTAAATAGTATTTACCAAAAACAACTTCCGCGAGGGGGTTGTTTTTGGTTGGGGGTGTACAGCTGCTTGGTTTTGTGGGATAATAGAGGTGTAAAAAATAAAATAAAAAAATGAAACTAATCAAGAGAGGGTTAGTTAAAAAAATAGCGAGATATTTTTTTGTATTAATATTCTCTTTTTTATTTTTTTCAATTTCTACAACTTTCGCTCAAGATACTGAAAATTCATTTCATATTCCTGGCACTCTTGAGGGAACGGGAAAACATTTTGAAATTACTGATAGCGAATATCTGAACATATCCTTAGACAGTAGTGAACGTATAGATGTCCGGATAGAATCGATGCCGGAGATGATAATTTTACAGTTAAAATCTTCTCCTGACAATGATTCTGCCGAGATTAATATATCAGGGTTATCTTCTAAAACTACTTACCACAAATACGAAGATGACTATCAAAATTACGCGCCACTTATAACTAATGAGTATGGCGCGTTTTCTTTTGAACAGGATTTGACCCAAGATCACATTATTTTCATCCAACCAAGAAAAAGCACAAAGATTATAAAGGATGATGCAACGGGATATGATTGCGGAGGAAGAAATGGCGTTGCCGGGATCGGTAATTGGAACGCATCTTCCAAAACATGCACGCTAAACAAGGATGTACAAGAAACTATTCAAATCAATAGTGATGATATAACTCTGGATGGAAATGGGCACAATGTAACTGGATCAAATACGGGAAATGGCATTTATGCTTTGGGCAAACGAAACATTATTAAAAATATTAACGTCAGCAATTTTTCATATGGAATTTATCTTCGCAACAGTGGTTCAGTGACTGCCAGTACGGCAACAAATAATTATTACGGAATATATGTCTATGGCAATAGCGCAAATCCTCCTGGTGTTACCATTTCAAATAATTCCATTTTCAACAATCATAACTATGGCATAAGTTTATTTTACACCAAAGATAATGAAATATCCGATAATATTGTTGGGCCAGGGCATTGGGTTGGTCTTTTTCAAACATCATCAGAGAATAGTATCATCGAAAGAAATGATTTTTTTGAAAATCAATACGGGTTAAATCTCAATGGGGATTACAACAATCTCAACGGAAACACAATACGCAACAATAGCACATCAAATTTTTATCTTGAAAGTAGTGATATGTCGACAAACAGTATAGGAACAGACAATACAATCGATGGAATGCCAATTTATTATGAAAAAAATGTTTCAAATGAAACATATGATTCAATCAATATGGGAGCATTCTATTGCGCTAATTGCCAGAATATCACACTTAAAAATATTTCCTTTTCGGGAAAAGAAGCGCAAATGTTCTTTTGGCATACTGACAATTCTTTTGTAGAAGAAATAAGTTCTGCGGATAAAAGTATTGATGCCAGGCTGTATTATTCATCCAACAATACAATTGCAAAAAACACAATTGGCTCCATAAGGATTTATAAATCAAGCAACGAAAACAAGATATATAATAACAATATAATGACCGATGATTCCGGATATACGATAGCAAATTCCTCTTTTGGTAATTTATTCAACGAGCCTTTACCGACAGGTGGAAATTATTGGAAGGCAAATGAATCTACTTGCAGGGATTTGAACAATGACAAAATTTGCGATACTCCGTTCTATTTTGATACCGGCGAAGACGATTATCCCTGGATCCAAGAGAATGATTTCAGTATGCCTTCAGGCAACTCTAACGTAATGTTTTTGCCGGGGATAAAGGCCAGCCGGCTTTATAAAAAAGATTCCGGCGGAGGCGAAGACCAGCTTTGGGAGCCGAACTATTTTGGAAATGATCTGGAAGATCTGACTTTGGATGAGAATGGGGAAAGTGTGAATAGCGTCTATACGCGTGATGTGATTGATGAGATAGGAACATCGTGGCTGGGACTCGGACCGAATATCTATAAAACATTTATCAATCAACTCGCGTTGTTGAAAAATGACGGTACGATTAATGATTATAATATTTTCGCTTACGACTGGCGGCAAAGTGTGGAAGATATTGCCGAAAATGGAACGCCGTATAATGGAGAAATAAAATCAGCTATCGCGGAATTAGAAAGTCTGGCGGGAAGTTCCAAGAGCAAAAAAGTGACTTTGGTTGCCCATTCCAACGGCGGGCTCTTGGCCAAAGCTATAATGTTGGAGCTCGAAAAAACAGGAAAAGCTGACAAAGTGGACAAAATTGTTTTTGTCGGAACGCCGCAAATGGGCACGCCAAAGGCGATATTATCGATGCTCTATGGCTATGACGAGTCAGCGATTTTTGGAACACTCATTTCGGAGTCAGCTTCCCGTAAACTGGTCGAGAATATGCCAGGCGCTTATGGTCTTTTGCCGTCAGAAAAATATTTCGAGCGGACGGAGGAACCGTTTATTAATTTTTTGTCGGAGAATACAAAATATAAAAGTTTTATGGATGCCTATCAAAGTGGTATTGATAGCTTCGGAGAATTCAGAGAATTTTTGACAGGATCTGGAGATGGCCGGGAAAAGCCGGATGAAAATGATGTGGAATCGGAGAACAAACTCAGTGGAAATCTTTTTGATCAGGCAGGCGAGTTGCATGATAATTTAGATGGCTGGACGGCACCGGAAAATATTCAGATAATTGAAATTGCCGGGTGGGGATTGGATACAATAACTGGCGTAGATTATACGGAAAAAGAAAAAGCCGAATGTTATTCTTATTTGGGTTATATCGTGCCATCCTGCGCCGGAACGGGGAAATATGAACCGGTTTATGAACCAAAATTTACTGTGGATGGAGACAAGGTGGTGACAGCGCCCAGCGCTTTGATGCTTCCGGAAGGAAGTAATGTGAAGAGGTATTGGGTGGATTTGTATAGGTATAACCACGATCCAATAGTTAATAAAAATCAAAATCATAGTAGTATTTTTGAAGTTAGTTCTATTCAACAATTTCTTTCAGATATTATTAAAAACACAAGTAATCCTCCCTTACCTGAATATATAAAAACAGCTCGTCCAAATGATTATAATAACGCAAAGCCACGCATTCGCATGTCTCTCTATTCTCCACTGGATATCCATCTCTATGATGAAAATGGAAATCATACTGGACCAAAAAAAGTTACTGATGAAAATGGAAAAGAGGGAATAATTTTTGAAGAGAATATTCCCAACAGCTACTATTATCAATTCGGTGATCGTAAATATGTTGGTGTGCCAGGTGAAGAAAACATCCATATGACTATGGATGGATACGATAATGGAGCTTATACATTGAAGATGGAAGAAGTCATGGAAACTGTCGGCGGCGAAGAAATAATATCTCATACTACCTTTGCCGATCTTCCAGTATCGCCTGAAACATCTGTAGCAGTAGATATTCCAGAATCAGGACTTGACAGCTTGTCCAATCTGGAAGCGGATTTTGATGGAAATGGAGAGGGTGACTATGAAGTTATCCCAATTCCTAATGGTGAAGCTACTCTTCCTGATATGATTCCCCCGCAAACCGCGATTGAGTTATCAGGGACGGAGGGTGATAATAATTGGTATGCCAGCGATGTCGCGGTGAAGCTTACTGCTGTGGACAATGAAGGAGGATCGGGAGTGAATACAATTTCTTATTCTTTTGACAATGGTGCGTCATGGCAAGAATATTTTAATTCGGTGAACATCTCCGGAGAAGGAATATTTAGTTTTCAATATTTTTCCACTGATAAAAAGGGGAACAAGGAAGAGATAAAAACAGAAAGCATAAAAATAGACAGGACTGCCCCGGAAGCAAAATTTACATTTGATCAAAACAATCAGAAATTTAATATTATTGGGATGGATAATTTGTCGCAAAATATTGCGGTTGAGACAGAAGAGCAGGCAGTCAATTCAAAGCCGGAAACCAAAAGGGGGATATTTTTCTGGATTTTTGATATAATCAAGAACAGAAAGAAAGAAAAAAACATCATTGCGACTTTGCGTGATGAAGCCGGGAATGAAACGAAAATCAATTTTACGAAGAAAGAAAATAATGATCATTTTATCAATATTTTCCCGGAGTCTATTTCGTATAATGGCGTAAAAACGGATTTTTCCAAATCATCGTTGCAATATAAATGGCTTCTGAATTGGAGAAAGAAAAACTATGTTCTTTTCGGATCGCACATTATGGCAGGAGATGAGCTTTTGGAATCGCACTATCTCCCCAAAAGAAATGAAACGTGGATAATGCAAAGGCCAAGAGAGCTTGATGACGATGATAATGACGATGACGCGGAGAGGCGTCCAGTCTGGAAAAAGCTTTCTGGAATGGTTGTGCCCTTCATCCAAACGGAACAAGGAAAAATTGAAATAAAATATTAATAATTAATAAAGAAAATAAATTTATGGAAAAGACATATCTGTGGAGAATTTTAACAATTTTACTTAGCCTTGTGCTATTAGGTGCAGCGTATCTTATGAATGGACGAAATATTCTTTATTTGGAATCAATTAGTAGCCCATTGTTTGTTTTGAGTATGGCCATGTTGTTAGTTTCTATCATCCTTCTTTTTATCAACGACAGAATTTTTCTCAAATGGCTTCGGTTTGCCATAGTTTGGGTTATTTTGTCAATAATTCTAATCGCGCTTACTCCCGAATATTCCGGCGGTTGGGTTCCTATGAATCCTGATCGGGAGTCGGTTTCCATTTGGATGGGTTCGCTTTTTGTTGTTTTGAGCCTGGCTAAAATTATTTGGGATTCATGGAAAGAGAAAAAATAATAGGAAAAAAACACTGGGTATTCAGTCTAGTAGTGCTCGTGGTTGTTATAATCGCGGTATTAATTATTGTAGACATGTTTTCAATTGGAACAATTTATTAATTTTGAAAAAAATATTTGGGACACATGGAAAGAAAAAAATAATCCCCAATCTTAAATTAAGGTTGAATCCTTGAGCGACGCTCAAGGACTGCTCATAAAAACATAAAAAGGAGCGCGAACTCCTTCCTATGCTTGCTACAGGTTAGACTTAGATAAATCTAAACGCCGTAACTACGTGTTTTTTCATGACAGGGAACGCATAATATTCGACAATTATCAACGGTATCAGAACCGCCAGCTTCTTGTGAAATAATATGGTGCGCATGCCATTTCCGATCCTCAATTTTATTTTGAGGATCAAGCATCTTGTTGCATCGACCATTATGATTGCAGGCGCCTAAGGTGCATTCACACTTTCCGCCCGCTCTACGCCACGCTTGGTTGATGACTTCTTGAGAAAAAGCCATTGCGTTACATTATGGCCTTACCCCTAGAATAAAGTCTTGTTGGTTATCCGACTTCTAGGGAATCGGAAAGACGTCTTCAATTTAATATTATAGCAGCTGTATTATTTTAGTCAAGTGCATTTATGCACAACTATAAAGTTATCCACAATCACTATAATAAAGGTAGTTGACGTGTACAAACAGTCATATATAATGTATATATGAGTATAAAACTAACGCCAAAACAAAGGAACGTTTTAGAATTTATTTACACATTTTTAGAAAATTCTGGCTTTCCGCCGTCAATTTCCGAGCTAAAAGAAGAGCTCAATGTTTCCTCCAACCAATCAGTTCTGAATTTTTTGGATACGCTTGAAAAAAAGGGCTATATAAAAAGAGAAAAGGATCAAGCAAGAGGGCTAAAAATTTTACCGATGGGAGCCAGGGAAATTGGCAAAGACGTTTTAATAAAAGTAGTTGGAACAAGTGCGGCTGGACCATATATAGAATCCTACGCAAATGCATTTTCGTTTTATCCAGTACAAAAAGGAATTTTGGAAAAAGAAAATATTGCTGATTCCCAGGAGAAAGTTTTTGTTATTCAGGTTCAGGGTGATTCAATGACAAATATTGGAATAGAAAATGATGATATGCTTTTGGTGAAAGAAGCTAAGGAATTTAAAAGCGGTGATATTGTGGTGGCGGAAACTGATGAGGGTGCGACTGTCAAAAGATTTATTGCTGAAGGTGGAAAAAGATATTTGAAGCCTGAAAATCCAAACTACGAAAATATTCTAATAATACCTGGCGAAGTGAGATTTAGAGGAAGAGTAATTTTAAATTTAAGTAAAATAAAATAACAAGATGCTCGAAAAAAATTTGCCTGTCGAAATAATCAACAAAGTATTCCGTGATCCGGATATGCAATTTGGTTTGGCAAATTTTAGCGATGTGAAGCTGGACCAGGTTTTGAAAATTTTTGAAGGCAAGGAAGATAAGGGAAAATTCTATGCCAAATGCTTAAAGCGAGGGAAAGACATTTTGATCTATAATGAAGAAAAAAAATTAGGAAAACCTGAGGAGATAATCCGCCAGCTCATGGTCTATAAGCTGGTTAATTTTTATAAATACCCTATCGACCGCATCGATGTTGAAGTCGACGTGCAATTCGGACGTGAAATTGGAAAAAAAAGAGCAGACATTGTGGTTTATCGGGAAGACTTGAAAACTCCCTATTTACTGGTTGAGGTTAAAAAGCCGGATGTGAAAGATGGATTGGGACAACTCAAAAGCTACGCCAATGCCACTGGCGCGCCGATCCTGATTCTGACCGACGGAAAAATACAAAATAATATTCTTAGAACGGATCCAAATCTTTTTGAAGACCTGCCGGAGATTCCAAAATTTAACGAAACAGTTGATGACGTACGCAAGGAAAAAATTTCTTACGCAGATTTAAAAGAAGTTGAAAACTTAAAACAGCTTATTTATGATCTTCAAGAAGTGGTGTTGGCAAACAGTGGCGTCGATTCATTCGACGAAATTTTTAAACTAGTTTACGCCAAACTTTATGATGAGCTGGAAACTCCAAGAAGTGATAATAGAAGATTTAGGGTTATCGCTGGCGTAACCAATAAGGAAAATCTAGCTAATATCTGTCGTCTATTCGAAGACGCTAAAAAAGAATGGAAAGATGTTTTCAAGCCTAACGATGAAATAGAAATTCCGGAAAATGTTATTGTTCCGGCAGTTTCACTTCTTCAGAAATTCCGACTTTTTGGTTCTAACCTCCAAGTTATTGATGACGCCTTTGAATATCTCATAAACTTGGATGCCAAAGGAGAAAAGGGGCAATATTTTACTCCCCGTCATGTTATCGATATGGCGGTCAAAATGCTGGCGCCTACTCCCAAGGATTCCATAATTGACACAGCTGCCGGATCTTGCGGGTTTTTACTTCATGCTATGCAATATGTTTGGGACAAAGAGATTAACAAAGAAAAATACGGTGATGATTATAAAACCAGACAGAAAAATTATGCCGAAAAGCAATTATTTGGAATTGATTTTGATCCTCGCAGCGTAAAAATTGGAAAAGCGATGATGCTCATTGCAGGGGACGGAAAAACCAATGTTACATTTGCAAATTCTCTTGATAGCGAAAATTGGAGCGATGACGCTCGGACGAGATTCCGCCCGTTTCTTGCTAACTCTAAGGACAGTGAAGAAAACCGAAAAAACCAGGAACGAATGACTGATTTTAATTTTGATATTGTTATGACCAATCCGCCCTTTGCCGGAGAGATAAAGGGCGTGCTTCTCAATCGCTATGACTTGGGTTTCAAATGGGATAAGGAATTTCAAAAAACATCGAAGCATCAAAACAAGGTTTCTAGGGATATTCTTTTCATTGAGCGAAATTTGAATTTCCTAAAGCCTGGCGGACGAATGGCAATTGTTTTGCCGCAAGGGGTTTTCAATAATACCAATTCCGAATATGTCCGGCGGTTTATTATGAATAAAGCGAAAATCTTAGCAGTGGTCGGACTTCATGGAAATACTTTTAAGCCGCACACCGGAACAAAAACATCGGTTTTGTTTTTGGAAAAGTGGGCCGGAAAACCACTTGAAGATTGTCCAATTTTTATGGCTGTTTCGAAACGCGGCGGAAAAGACACGTCAGGAGATTATGTTTATAGGAAAGATAGAGAGGGGAATGTGATGTATGATGCAAGTGGGAAGAAAATCATTGATCATGATTTGGATGAGATTGCGGAGGAGTTTTTGAAATTCACAAATGAAAGCTATCTTAAATTGCAATAAATATATGAATAACCCAAAAAGTACCTTGGGTCAGAAATGGATAAATTTTTTAAATGCTGTTTTTAGTCCAGTTCCAATTTTTTCATTATTAGGCGGATTAGGGCTTCTTTATTTGTCGGTGCACTATAAAGATGATGGCAGATTTTCAATCCTAATTAATTTGGCGGGCTCTCTTTTGATTGGTATCGGCGGTGCCTTTATTAAAGACAGATATGTTGAACTATCAAATGAATCAATTCTTATAAAAAAAGGTCAATCGGCAGTAAGAAATTTAGAATCTATCGCAAAACAAATAGAACAAATAAGATCTTGGCTTAAGTTTTTTATTTCTAGTAAAACATCAGATAAAAGAGATCTTGAAGAAATCAATCGTCATTTAAGCACTACCGAAATGAACATTGCATCTGGGTTAGCAGATTGGATTGATATTGTTCCAGAGTTAAATAAAAAGGCGGAAGAAATGGCTGAAAAAGCAAAAAGCTATGAAGAAGTTGTTAAAACCTATGTTGAGGAATTATTTAAAAATAAAAAGAAGCTTTTAGAAGTGGGAGAGAATAAAAAACTTAAAGAACGATTACAAGAAAGCATAAAAAACCTGGAAAAAGAAGTAAGAGATTTAAAAAAATATAGGCCAGAATTTACTGCGAGTGGAATAATTAGTAGCTCATCCTTTGGTTCAAATGGAAACGGTCTTTCTTATTTAAATCGAAACTCTCTTGCACGTGGCCTATCAAAAACTTGTTCAAATTGCGGCAGAGTATTCGAAGATGATATAAATAGGCTTACCATCGGTCCGGATTTGTGCGAGGAATGCAGAAAAACAATATGATAAACTGTTCAATAATCCAAAAATCCCATCTTGAAGGCGCGATGCGATTAGATGCTGAATATTATTGTAGCGATTCATTAATCGGGTCTAATTTTCATCTAGGCAAAGACGTTGTTTCTTTTGTTCAGTATGGTACATCAAAAGAATTAAACGAGGAAAATAGAGGCTATCCGGTTTTGCGGCTCAATGAATTTGAGGATTGGTTCGCGGGACAACCGACGAAATATTGCAATAAGATTAGTGAACAAACTTTTAATGGTTTAAAGCTCAAAAAAGGGGATGTATTAATTTGCAGAACCAATGGGAATCCTAAGCTTGTAGGAAAAGCTGCTCTCGTTGCGGAAAATACCAACATTGCTTTTGCTTCGTATTTATTTAGAGTTCAAGCTGATTCTTTAAAAATTAATTCCGCCACACTTACTGCGTTTTTAAATTCTAAAATCGGCAGAGCAGAGATTGAAAAATTTATTATGCCTAGCATTCAATCTAACTTCAGCCCTGCTCAATTTAGACAAATTAAAATACCTATTTTTCCACCAGCCTTACAAAAAGAAATTGAAACGCGTTTATTTGACTCATATGAACTTTTAGCCGATTCGAAATCTTCTTATCAGCAAGCTGAAGATTTACTATTAGAAGAGCTGGGATTAAAAAATTTTGATTTTGAAAAAATATTGTCATCAGTTGTTAATTATTCCGATGTTCTAGAAGCTGAAAGAATAGACGCAGAATATTTTCAGCCGAAATATGAAAAACTGATTTCGAAAATAAAGGAAAGAAATTATAAAACCTTGCCGGAAATTATAGAAAATGTGCCTGCTGTTTTTAACGCCGCTTCAAAACCGTCAGAAAATTTCAAATACGTAGAGTTATCAAATATTAATCCTTCCGTTGGAATAATTGATGGTTTTTCAGAAGTATCAGGAAGAGAAGCGCCAGGAAGAGCGAAAAGAATATTAAAGTCTGGCGATGTAATAGTTTCAAGTGTAGAAGGATCGCTGGAAAAAGTTGCGCTGGTTGATAAAGAGCAAGATGGACATCTTGCATCAACAGGATTTTTTCAATTGCGAAGTGATAAAATTTTGCCAGAAGTTTTACTTGTTATAGCCAGGAGTTTGGTTTTTCAAATGCAACTCGAAAAGCAATGTGCTGGAACAATTCTTACTGCCGTGCCAAAAGAGGCGATAAAAAATATTGTTGTACCAATCTTACCGAAAGAAACGCAGCAAAAAATCGCTGATCTTGTGCGACAGTCGCACAAAGCGCGGAAAAAGGCGAAAGAGCTTTTAGAAGAAGCGAAAAGGAAAGTTGAAGGGATGATAGAGAATAAATAATTCTATGGAACAAAAAGAATTTGAGAAATTTATATTGTACGTATTGATTGTAGTGTTTTTTACCGAGCAACTTCCTTTTGACATGAATAATGAGAAAAAACACCAAAGCCCGCATATACCAGAGGAAAATCGGACTTCTGCAGTCTTGGGTGTTCCCACATATTCTATGTCTATCACAGCCTCTCCCTCACAAGCGCCAGATGAGTAAGAATAGTCGAAAAGAAAAAGAAAAGAAAAAGGGGTCAAGAAAAGAAAAAGGGGTCAAGTACCTTTAATTACGTAATTAATTACTTACAAAAAAATAAAAATTATCTTCTTGCTGTTTTGATGTTCCTTCTTGGCATCGGCATTGGGCTTTGGATGGGGAAAATAAAATACTCCCAAAATAAAAGCATAGTTTCGACAAGTTAGCAGTTGTCAACTGATGCTCTACGTATGTAAGCAATATTTAGGCTTGCCATAGCCAAAAAATCAAGCTTAGGTACATATCCTACTCCAGAGTATACTACTTATGAGTACGATAAATCAATCGAGGACCGTTCTCGATTAGTTGTTAAAAAAATGTATGCACGTTTATGACAGACAAAGAATTGATGGGAATGAAAAATTTTTATGCGCATAATTGCTAAAGCGATACAATATCTGATGCTGAAGATTATGAAAAGGCTTGGTCCTTCGGATGATGACAGGCCGGCTGTTGCTGCGGCGGACCAGTTGTTGGATAAATTGCTTCCGTCTGCTTTCGCGGTTTTTCGCGATGAGAGGTTTAGGGAAGTGTGTAATTTTGGGAAAATCAGCCAGGTCGAGCATGATAGGATCTTTAACGAGCTGGAAGTGTCCGCTATCATCCTTTGTCAGTTTTGTATTGATGATCGTATGGCGATTATCGGAAATCGCGATTTTCATTTTTGGGAAACCGTCCGCGAGAATATGCCAAAAGTTTTTGTGGATAAGCTTCTGGAATATGGCGTGAAAAAAAGCGATGCTGACTTATATTTCGACCTTATCAAGATGAGACATGACCAATATTCGAAAATCGCCGATGGCAACCGCGATCATATGGAAAATGACAAGCTATTTTCAGAATATAAAGATAGCCAGGCAGCTATGGATACGCTAAATAGGGTGCAGGCGATAATTGTGGGTACGGCGGATCATATTCGCCGGGGAAAATTAAAAAAAGGGGACGAATTGATGCGGCTGCTCAGGTCATGGCTGTTTCCCCTTGATATGGAAATTTCAAAATTTATTCGGAAACTATAATCGGGATCATACAGAAATGATTCAAAAAAGGCCAAGTACCTTTAATTACGTCCCGGTTAATTAAAAATTAACCACAGTAGTATAATAAATTAACTACGTGGCAGGCGGGATAAATAATTAACTACTTACATAATAAAAAACCAAAAGTTATCCACAGACGGATGACCATTTTACTGTCTCCGGTAAGATGGTCAAAAACATCAATAATAAAGATCAATTTATCGGAGCCGGTAAAATGATGAAAATAACTAAAAATAGAAATCATAAGACAAAAGACCATTTTCGTTATATCAAGAAAATGGTCAAAAAGAGCAATTGGGAAACAGAGGATCATTTTGTCAGTGCCGACAAAATGATAAAAATCGATCCATGAGACCTGGGAAAGTCTTTCTTGTTAGAAATAACGGGGAGAGTTATCCACAGGCGATAATATTGCCATAAGCTGGTTATAGTGATATGATATCACTGTAAGCAGCTTTTTTAAATCATGCTTGAAAAACAATTAGAAAAATATTTTAACTTTACCGAATTTCGTCCCGGTCAAAGGGAAATCGTGGAAACTATTATGTCCGGTCGTGATGTGGTGGCTCTTATGCCGACTGGCGGGGGAAAATCTCTTTGCTATCAATTGCCGGCGATCATGAGTGACAAAATTTCGGTCGTCATTTCTCCGCTTATCGCGCTTATGAAAGATCAGGTAGACAGTCTCAACGCGCGCGGAATTCCGGCCACTTTTATAAACAGCAGTTTAACTTCAGATGAAATAGGAAAACGAATCGAAGACATTAAAAATAACCGGACAAAAATAATTTATGTGGCGCCGGAAAGATTTGGAAACGCCTCCTGGCAAAAATTGTTTTCCGAACTCGATGTTTTTTTGTTCGCGGTTGATGAAGCTCATTGTGTGTCGCAATGGGGTCATGATTTTCGTCCGGACTATCTGGCCATAAAAAAATATATTGCCAACTTGAAGAATCGTCCGGTGGTGGCTGCCTTTACGGCGACGGCCACGCCGGAAGTTAAAAATGATATCATCGAACGCCTGGAACTGCAAAATCCCGAAGTTTTTATCCGTGGTTTTGATCGGCCAAATTTGAAATTTTTTGTGGAAAGCAACTTGAAACCGAAGGAAAAATACGCGGAAGTTTTGCGGATAATTAAGGCTATGGCCGGATCGGGGATAGTTTACGCTTTGACGCGAAAAGACACTGAATTTATCGCCGAATTTTTGCGTCAAAATAATATAGTAGCCGCGGCTTATCACGCGGGAATGGAGGCGGAGAAGCGAAAACGGATCCAGGAGGAATTTATGGACAATAAATTCAAGGTAATTGTGGCAACCATTGCTTTTGGCATGGGAGTGGACAAAGCGGATATCAGATTTGTGATCCACAGCGGTATGCCCGGAAGCATAGAAGGCTATTATCAGGAAGCCGGAAGAGCGGGACGCGATGGCGAACAAGCCTTTTGTATCTTGCTTCATGGCAAAAAAGACGTCAGTACCCACAAGTTTTTTATTCGTATGAGTCAGGACGAAATGTTTCTGCAAAATAAGACATGGGAAGAGATAAAAAGGGTAGTTGGCATAAAATATGACCGGCTGGAAAAAATGATCGAATATGCTACTCGCCCCAATTGCCGCCGAAAGATGATCTTGAAATATTTTAGCGATCCGGATTACGAAAGACATAAGGAAAATTGCCGAGGGTGTGATTTTTGCCTGGATTGGAAAAAATCAGCCGGAGATGCCCAGAAAAGAAAGGAGGCTATCCGTGGTAACAAAAGTTTTCTATCTTCCACTGTTAAAATATCAGCCGATTATTATGAGAAAGGAACGTCTCTTGAAAATATAGCCAGGATAAGGGGACTTGGTTTAAGGACAATCATTGATCATCTGATCGACTGGTACGCCACCGGAGGAAATCTGCGAGTGGAAGATCTTATCAACGCGGAAGAAGAAGGGCTGATAATTTCTGCTATTGAAAAGATCGGAAGCCGAGACAGGCTAAAGCCGATAAAAGATATTCTGCCGGAAGAGATCGGTTATGAAAAGATAAAGCTGGTGATAGTTAAGTGGGAAAGAAAGTAGATATTTTTTGACAGAGACGCCAAAAAACGGGAGAATAGAGAAGTAAGTAACTAATTACTTATGCGCAGATTTGTGAAATTGGAAGAGGAAAGATAGAATATAATTTGGGGGAAGATTGAGGAAAAACTAAAGACGACGCTGAAAGAAAAATGTTAAAAAAATTAGTATTTTAGGAACAAGTGATAATGGTCTTGTTGATGACAAATTCAAGAAAACATCAGGTTTAACAAAAGATTTTTTATTAAGCATAAGAAAGTGGAAAAATAAAAATTATGAAAAATAATATATTAAATAACAATAATTCCGGCGAAATAATTATATATGAAGGCGCGGATGGGGCGCCTAGCATTGAAGTGCGCGTTGAGGGTGAGACGGTGTGGCTGTCACAATCACAACTCGTTGAGCTTTTTCACTCAAGCAAGGCAAATGTGAGCGAGCATATCAAGCACATATTTAAAGAGGCTGAATTAAGCCAAGATGCAGTTGTTCGGAATTTCCGAACAACTGCGAGTGATGGAAAAAATTACAACATTGAGCACTACAATCTCGACATGATTATCTCTTTGGGTTATAGAATAAAGTCGGATATTGCCACACATTTTCGCCAGTGGGCGACTTCGCGACTTCGTGAATACCTCGTTCAAGGATTCACAATGAATGATGAGTTTTTGAAAAACAATGGCGGTGGCTTATATTGGAAGAAACTCTTGTCTCGCATCCGTGATATTCGATCCAGTGAAAAGATGCTGTATAGACAAGTCCTGGATCTCTATGCCACAAGCGCGGATTATGATCCTAAATCTCTACATTCAATTAAGTTTTTCAAAATTGTGCAAAACAAATTGCACTACGCCGCGCATAAACAGACAGCATCAGAAGTTATTTATAATCGCGCCGATAGTGATAAAAAATTTATGGGTTTGACGGTTTTTGCAGGAGATTTGCCAGTACTCGAAGAAGTGAGAATTGCTAAAAATTATTTGTCCGCGCAAGAGTTGGAAAGATTGAACAGACTTGTCTCGGCATATTTCGAATTGGCGGAATTGCGCGCTATGGATCAGCAAGTAATGCATATGGCGGATCATATTGCATCTTTAGATAAATTACTTTCTGATTACGGCGAAGGTGTTTTGATTGATGCTGGAAAAGTAACGCATAAAAAAGCCATAGAAAAAGCAGAAAGTGAATACAAAAAATATCAAACTAAAACACTTTCGCCCGCAGAAGGAGCGTATTTGGAAAGCATTAAAACTTTAGAGAAAAAGGTTAAAAATAATAAACCAAAGAAATAATATGAGGAGGGAGAAAAAGGGTCAAGTACCTTTGGTTTTGTAATTAATTACTTGCATATACGAAAGACCAAAAAGTTATCCACAGACGGATGACCATTTTAACCGGTTGGTTAAAATGGTCTGACAGGTTTGTTTTTAGGCGGAAAATGTGCTAAAAATAATATATAGCGAACGTTAATTTTCCAGGACTTTTATGAAAGTTTTATTTTTTAATTACGAATATCCGCCACTTGGCGGGGGAGCGGCTTATGCTTCACAGAATATTTTGAGAGAATATGCCAAACTCACTGATGTTGAAGTGGATTTTGTGACGTCGTCACTGGACAATCAATATCACCTGGAAAAAATGGGCGAAAATATCAGAGTCCATCGGCTTCCCATCGGCAAGAATAAAAATAATCTGACATATCAATCGCAAAAAGATCTCCTGGTCTATGCCTGGAAGTCCTATTTTTTTTCCAAAAAACTGATCAGCGAGGCTAATAAGAATAAAAAACCATATAATCTGACCCATTCCTTTTTTTCCGTCCCTTGCGGATTTGTTTCTATGATACTAAAGAAAAAATATAGATTGCCTTACATTGTTTCTCTTCGCGGATCCGATGTTCCGGGCTATTCGGAAAGGTTTTCTTTCATCTACTGTTTTTTGAAACCTCTGATAATTCGTATTTGGAAAAAAGCCGGAGCAGTTGTGGCTAACAGTTCGATGCTTCGCGATCTGGCTTTGAAAAGTAATAACCAACAAAAGGTTGATGTTATCTATAATGGGATAAATATTGAACATTTTAGGCCTGGAGCTATTTCAAGAGAAAATAAAAATTTCACTATTCTTTGCGCTTCCCGTCTTTCTAGAAGAAAGGGGTTTGATTATGTTATTGACGCCTTCAATAAAATTCACGAAAAATATCCAGAAGCACGCTTGGTGATTGCCGGTGGGGAGGGGAATGCCGAAGAAGAATTAAAAAACCAGACGAAAGAATTAAAATTAGAAAATAAAATAACTTTTACCGGTTTTGTGACACCTAACACCCAATTTTTGAAATATTACAATGCCGCTGATGTTTTTGTCCTGCCGTCGCTCAATGAAGGAATGAGCAACAATATGCTGGAAGCGATGGCCAGCGGCCTCCCGATAATTATGACGCCGACCGGCGGGGCGGAAGAGCTGATAAAAGACGGCGTCAATGGGTGTATCGTCAGATTCAAAGATAGCGCGGACATTGCGGAAAAATTGGAAAAGTTGATAAACAATCCAGAACTTTGCAAAAAAATGGGCATTGAAAGCCGTAAGATCGCTGAAAAAATGAGTTGGAAAAGCGTGGCGGAGAAATATTATGAATTATATAAAAACATAGCATGAGTAAAAAAGCAATAAAAATAATTCTAAAAATAACTGTCAGTCTTTTTTTTGTGATTCTCGTTGTCTACAAAACCAATTGGCCGGAGGTGCTTTTTTATCTCAAAAAAATACAACTCTGGCAGATCTTTCTTTATATTTTAGTTTACGTTATTAGCATCGCTATCTCATCATATAAGTGGAAAATACTTTCCGAATTTAAAAATATCAGACATTCTTTCAACACTTATTTTAAGCTCTATCTGACCGGAACATTTATCAATAATTTCATGCCGTCTTTTGTGGCAGGGGATGCCTATAAAGCCTATGAAATTGCGAAACCCCATAATCGTTATATGGAAGCGTCATCCACTGTTATCATGGACAGAATAACCGGACTCATCGGCGCGATGGTTCTGGCTCTGGTTTTTTCGGCCATAAATTACAAAACGCTCCTGGCCAATGACCTTTTGATGTTTATCGATGCCCTGATTGTCCTTTCTCTTTGTACGGATGTAATTATCGCCAAGTTGAAAACAATTCCGGCTATGCGAAATTTTGTGATGCGGATCTTACCGGAAAAAGCGGTTGATTTTTTGCAGCAAATATACAACTATAGCAACAACACTGCCATAATAAAAAAGGCCGTCCTTTGGGGGATGGCGTTCTCTATTATCGGAGTGGCGTTTTTGAATTACATTCTTTTTTGGGGACTGGGAATCGACGTCAATTTTTTTGATTACATGTCGGTCATTTTTATTATCAGTATTGTTTCCGCTCTGCCCATTACGGTCAATAATATCGGACTCAAGGAATGGGCATATATCACCTTTTTTGGAATTTTTGGTATCAGCTCCGGCGCGGTGGTAGCCATTTCGGTCATTAGTCGTTTTTTGCAGATGGCGATCAGTTTCACGGCATTACCGGCATATTTACGGAGTCGAAAATAATTTATTCCAGGTAAGAAGTTGTGAGATTTGAAATTCCTCGATGGGAATTTTTTTATCTTCCGGGTCTTGTCTTTGGGCGGTGATGATTTCATTTTTCGGTTTCAGATAAAAAGCAGTCAGGATGCCAAAATTCTTTTCTTGAATTATATCGTAAGTCGCAAGTATACTGCTAAGGCCTTTTTTGCCATTTAGGACGGATTCTTGTTCTATGTAAAAATAATTTCCCTGGTCATAAGCTTTGTCGGCGGAAAAGATGTCATAATAATCAATACCTCTTTTTTCCAGATAATACCAATAAACCGGCTCATACTCATGGGTTGTCCTTATGCATATCGGATAACCGTTTGCTTTGTATTTTGATTCGATATAGTCGACGATAGGCAATTGCTGGCTCAGGGTGACGCGGGTATTGTCCGGAAAAATGTCTTCCGTTTGAGCTCTGAATGTTTCGTTTTGAGCTCGGGAAAGTTGGTTAAAACTGTCTTTTATTCTCGATATGTTGGAATAAGACAAGACTGCGACAATAATGACGGGAATGACAAAGGTTAATTTTTTTCGGGGAAAATACAATTTTTCCAGCAAGAAACCGAAAAAGATTATGGCCAGAGGCGCGACCGGCAGGAAAAAACGCGGGTAGACATAGAGTCCGTCATAAAGAACCAGAAAGTAACAGGCGAATGAAAAAATTATCCACAGAAGGATAAGTAGGAGGAGATCTCTGCGTCTCTGGTCGCGTTCTGTTTTTAGGTTAAGTAACAGGATAAAAAAAGAAGCAATGAAAAGGACAAAGGGCAAAAAAGTTACAGCTAACTTTTTCTGGCAGGATTTGCACAAAATCCCCCAGGAACTTCCGGTGAGATGCGAGCCGTTTATGTTGTCAATGCCGCTGTTGATCAAAAAATAGTTACCGACATTATAGCGAATATCCTGGACAACTTTTTCCCATGATTTTTTGTCTTTTGATTCTGTTTTTTCCGTTTCATTGCCGGAATGGAAGGGCAGTCTTTCCAAAAAATAGCTCAAATTTTGTCCTCCGGTTTTTACATCGCTGATGACGACAGGAGAATAAACCGCTAAAAATATTGCTATCGCCGCAAGCCATATTTTCCACCGGAAACGCGGGCGCTTGATAAGGAGGAAGAAAAAAGTGACAGCGGGGACTATAAAAAAGGCGTTAAAATGAATTTGTGAAGTAAGGGCGACAAAAAAAGCGGCCAAAAGAAACCAATATTCTTTTTTTTCTTCTTTTTCCGAAACGCTTTTCAAAAGCGCGTAAAAGCAAAAAAGAACCAAAAAAGGCAGAACATCGGGACTCCAGGAAAAGCGGGAATATAAAACGAGGTACGAGGAAAAAGAAAAGATGGCCAAAAGCGCCAGAGATAAATTTTTCGAAAAATATCTCCGGCAGAAAAAATAAAAAAGTGGCATGGCCAGAATTCCCAAAATCAACACTTGGGCGGCGTGCCCGGCCGGAGTGTTGCCAAAAATGAGGGCGCTCAAATATTCCATATAGTAGAAAGCCGGACCGAGGCGCAAGGATCTTCCGCCGCCGGCTGTTGGTCCCAAAAGCGGCAAATTTCCCGGACCGTTTTGGACGGCATTGGAAACGATATTGATGTCATAAGTCTGATCAATCTCAAAATGGAGCCAGTCACTGAAATGGTATGAACGCAAAAAAATCCCTGTTAAAAAAATAACAAGGAAGATGGCCAATGTCAGTTTGTTTTGTTTGGCTTTTTCAAATGAAGATCGAAAAAATTTCATAGGCGTTCAAGAGCTTCATATTCAGGGGCTAGTTCCGGGTGGAAGATGACTTCTACTTCAGAGTTATCTTGAGTATTTTGAAGGCAGGAGTCCAGGTTATGACTCCAGTCAAAACTGATCATATAATCAGAAGTAACTACGGAAGATTTTTTCATCTGTCCAAAATCCAATTTTTTCAACAAATTCAAAATGGCGCAGACCTTATTTTTATGACTGTATGGTTTTTTTCCGAAACGTATATAGCTTATGCCATATTTTTTAGAGAGCTTCAGAAATCTCCGAAAATAGGGCGGGAAAAAATGGATATGCTCATGCGAACTGGCGCCGTCAGGAAATTTTCCGAACAGATTTTTAAAATCCATAATTTGCCGTTCCCATTCCTGTTCAACGATGGCCGGACGGTTGTGGCCGAAAAAGAAGTTGTAGAGAAAAAGAAAGATCCTTTTTATCGCGCCTTTTTCGATAACTCGAGGGTTATTTTGCCAAAAATCAAGCTTGTCCTTGGCCAAGTGGAAATGGATATCGAGCTTCACGCCTGAGGCGAGAAGGCGTGAGGCGTGCTCCGGTGAGATATTTTTGCTGACCATTATTTCTACCCGATCGAGCTTTCCGCTTTCTGCCAACGTCAAAATATTGGCATTGGCTCTCTGGCTGATGCCAAAATCATCCGCAGAAACGATTATCATTTTTCCGCCCAGTTTTATCATAATTTAATTGTAATATATAAATCGAAATAAGGAAAATTAAAAATTTTCAATAGTCAGACTTACAAAGAAGCATTACAAGTCTCGTCTTCTCCCGGCTGGCCCCCGGGATTTTTCGCTTCCGCGTCTATCACCAGAAGATTTCCGGTTTTTTTCTGGTCGCGGATAAAAAATTGCTCCTCAAGATCTTTTGGCATTTTCTGATTGACACTCAATCGATAGACCAGAAAATAATCCAGTTTTCCGGAGGGGTGGAAAGCGCTGGTCTTGACGTAGCAGGCGGGGATATTCTCCTGATAACGGAGAAGATAGAAAATGGCTCGAGCGAAAGAATTGTCAGCCGCGATTCTTACCATATCGTCCGATCGTCTGTGTTTTTTGATGTATTCAACCGTGTTTTCCAGCTGTTCCAGGGTTATTTTTTTGTCATTAAAAAATTCTCTCCCGACAGTATTTTCCACCTCGCCTTTGGCCATAGCCGTGTGCTCTTTGAAATAAATGGAATCACTCCTTAAATTAAATAGCATGACGGCGACGGACAAGAGGATTATGACTATTTTTCCGTGTTTTCCAGCAAAACATTCTATTTTTTTCAAGGTCATTCCCAAAAAAACAAGAAGAGGAGCTACGGCCGGCAGATAATAGCGCGGGCTCATGTTATAAATAATCGGTATGGAAATTGCAAACATCGATCCCAGCCACAACCAAGCCGAGAAAATATATTTTTTTCTGTCCCGGTCGCGCTCGCGGCGAAAAAAATAAAAACTGGACCAGAGGCCAAAAACAAAAAGAAGAGTTTGCAGAAAAAGAAAGGGCAGGTCTTGCCGACATTGCCGGTCGCAAACCGGAAGAAATTTTTTCGATAGCGCTACCGAGCTTCCGTGCTCGTCAGAAGTTATCATTTGCCAGCTGATTATCTCCAGTTTTTGGAAAGCATAAAAAGATTTGTCAACTACATTATGTTTGCTTTCGCCCGACATTCCTCTTTCAAAAGTATTTTTGATAAGCAGTTTGGTGTTATTGGCGTTATTTTCCATTTCACTGATGATCATAGGTGAATAGACAGCTAAAACAATCAGCAGTCCCGCTATATAATTTTTTATCTTTAATCTCGGTCTCCAGGCAATGATGTAAATCAATATCAAAACAGGCGCCATAAAAAAATAAACGTAATGAAGCTGGGTGGCGATAGAGGCGCTGAAAATTGCCGCATAAAACCAGCCTGGACGGACAGTGTCTTTCCAGTCGGCCTTCAGAAGCCCGAAAAGCGTCAGGAGCGTAAAAAAGGGCAGAGGATTGGGATTGGAGGCAAACCGTCCATAGATGACCAAAAAAAGCGAAACGGCGGTGATGGCCGAAAGAGCCAAGGAAATATTTTTAGAAAAATAAAGACGCAAAAAATAATACAGGAGAGGGACAAAAAGGATAGAAAAGAGCCAGTCAGGCATGGCGAAAATTTCCGGGCGGGTTCCCAGAAAAAAAGCGGGAACGGCCTGGAGATAATAGTATGCCGGACCCAATTGCAAAGTACTGCCGCTGGTATGCGGTCCGAGAAGCGGAATTTTCGAGAGTCCATCGCGGACAAAATCACCGACAATAATAGCGTCTCGGGATTGATCCAAATGAAAGCCTAAAAATGGCACAAAATGATACGACCGCAAAAAAATTGCCAGAAGAACTATAGTTGTCAGGATTAGATATTCAGTTCTGACGAGTTTTTTGATATTTGCAAATAGCATTTCTAATTCAAGATTAGATTCATAAAATATTTTGGATACGCGTCTCCGGAAACGGAAGGCAGGATGTAATAATGCACCCCATTATACTCTTTGTCCCAAAGCCGGCTGTGGAGATGTCCCATAAAAACATATTTTACGTTGCCGGAGGAAGAAATGACTTTTTCCACTTCGGTATATTGCGGAAGAAGCGTATTTTCATCGCGACTGGGAGAAAAGAAGGGAACGTGAGTGGCAATCAGTACTTTTTTGTTTGTTTTTAATGCCTCTTTGAGCCAGCTGAGTTCGCCTTGATCAATATCAATATCATGATCCAACATTATGATTCGCCAGCCGGCATTATTGTAGTCATGATAATAATAAGCTTGACTGGAAAATGCCGGGAAACAATCCTTGTCGTGATTACCCTTTCCCCACAGGACGTTAAATTTGGATAAAAGAGTTTTCAAGTTGTCGGCGTATGGTTGGCATTTGGCATTATCATTGACATTATCCCCTAAAGTTATTATCAAATCCGGTCTTGAATCCAGGAGTGGTTTCAGGTTATTTTTGTATGCGCCGGGATGAACCACGGCATCCTCATTGCTGATTTCATTATGTCCGTTTTTTCCCGATCCGGCATGAATGTCGGTAACAATATCCACATTGAGTGTTTTTTTATTTTCAATATTGGGCTTTGCCAGCCAAATCAATTCATAATACAAAAAACTGACAGCTACCAACAAAACAGCGGAAATAATTATTCTTTCCTTCTTTTTTGAAAGAATGATAAATTTCAACTTTTTAATCATAAATTTAATCCGTTAATTTTTTAGGATTAGGACGGTTAGTCCGGTAAATTTTTTTCCAGTGATTATTTCGCGATCCCAGACTTTTTGGCCGACCGGAATTTCGCCCGACTCATTTTCCCTGAGGTAAAAAACCGGACTTTCCGGAGGAACTTCATCCAGACCGTCATATTTTAGAAGGTCGGTTCCGATGCCGCGTTTTTTGGTAAAATAATTGACCGGACGGAAAAATCTTTCAGCGAGGCCATTTTGGCCGCCAAGATATGCTTTTGGGAATATGCCGGACATATTGGCCAATTCATATTGATAGATATGTTCTACTTCAGAAAGGGTGCTATTTTTGGAATTATTTTCCAATCCGGCCATATAGTTTTGAGCTGTTTTTGCGTCTCTGGCAAGACAAAGGATAATAAGAGTGACAACGACGGCCGCGGCCAAACCTTTTCCCCATAGACCGAATATTTTTTCCGTCTCCAAAATTACAAGTCCCAAAAGCACCAGAGGAACCATATAGAGATTGATAAAATAACCGACAAATATAATCTTAGCGATAGGAATCAGTATCACGAAAGATAGGAAATTAAAAAGAATAATGATTCCCAAAAAGCGCTTTTTTTTGATTTCTTTTTCCCGAAAAAAATATCTGAATAACAAATAATAGCCGATGACGGAGAAAATGACGCTTAAGGTTATGCCGAAATAATATTTATAATTTTCCGCGCTTGTGCCTTGCGGGTCACGAAAAATAATATTGCACGGGTCGTCCGAACTAAAAGCGGAGATAGTGTGCGAATTGGCCTGGATCTGGCAGGCAAAGATGTGAAAAGTGTCCCTCCCGAGATGGCTGCCGGAACCGGAGCTGGAAGTGAAGCCTTTTAAAAAATATTGCGTGTTTTTCCAATGGGAATCAAATTCTGACATTATCTGCGTAGTGTTGAGGACGAGAGTGGCGGCCAGAATAACCAGGGAAATCTTCCAGATGTCGGGCGTTTTTTTCCGCCAAAGATAGAAAAAAATCACCAAAGACATCGGCGGCAAAACGATGAGCAAGGTAGTATGAAGCTGGACGCAAATCCCCGTGCCGATTCCGATCAAGATGCCCCAAAAGTAGGCCATTTTTCCGCTTGAATCCATCAATTTTAGCAGAGAATATAAATAGACAAGAATAAAAAAAGGAATAAGGTTGGGATTAGATGAGAAGCGAGCGTTTATTATCATAAAATAAGAAACACTCATAATGGCAGTGAGCGCAAGTGACACATTTTTTCCAAAATACTCTCGCAAAAAGAAAAAGAGAAGCGGGATGGCCAGGATAGAAAAAAAGACGCTCGGGTAGGCCATCTTGTCCGGATAATTGCCGAATATTTCTTCTGATATATAGGAAAACTGATAATATACCGGGCCGAGCCTGAATCTGGTGACGCCGGCATTGGGTCCCAGGTACGGCAAATGGTCATTCTTGTTTTCCAGGGCATTGCTGATGAGTGACGCGTCTCTCACTTGATCGCGGCTGAACCGCAACCAGTCGTGGAAGTTATAAGTTCTGAGAAATATTCCTGCCAGAACGATAAGAGACAAAATGATGACGGTTTTTTTGTTTTTTTTTAATGTGTCATAAAAGATATGCATTGTTTTGTTTTGAAATACCATTTAATTTTGCAATATTTTCTCACTGGAAACAATTTTTACGAAATTATTCGGCCGGCCTCCGATTTCCAACTTATAATCATAAGAGTCTTGCGAATAAATATTATTCACTGCTTCTGACATTTTGTCTCCGGAAACTATCTTTCCGGCAGTCATTTTTGACGTTCTTGATTCCCGTCCCGAAGAGACGACGAAGAAGTCTATTTTTTCCGGCTGGCTGAAATCAAACCCGCTCGTGCAAGCTCCCGCGAAAAAAGAGCAAACACCTTTCTTGTCGGTCCATACGACCAAATTTTTTGCATCAGGCAATTTATTGAGATAATCAGCCGCTTCATAGCTTCCGTCTCCCATATCTTTCAAATTCAAGACATATTGATTGGGCAGGAAGTCTGACGCGTAGCTGAAATAGAACGGTCTGATCGAATTAAGACTATATATACTGATAATAAGAACGCCCAAATAGACAAAGCCGGGAATGAGGTATTTTTTGATCTGCTCGATGTTTATGAATTGGCTGATTCCGATGGCCGAAAGAATCATGGCCAAAGGATAAAGAATAATCTGGTATCTGACGGTAGCGCTTACGCCTTCGACCGTTGAAGCCAGATAATAAAAAAGGATAAAAAGTGTGATATAGGTGAACCAGATGGTTGCTTCTTTATTTTTTTTCCCGGGAAAAATATTGGACAGGCTGGAAAAAAACATTGCCAAAAAAGCGAGAGGCGTGAGGCCAAAAACCAGAGAATAGAAATTGGCCAGCATAAGACCTAAAAATCCTCCAAAATCTTTGGAAGATTTGGGAGAGGCCAGGATTGATTCCAAATCATAAAACTTCATTCCCGAATAAGTATTGATGATGGTCAGAATAATCAGGGCGGCGAATGACAGATTGAAAATTATGATAAACACCAGTCTGTATCTGGACAAAAAATCAGTGGCGGTTGATATAAATTTATTTTTGAAAATGAATATGTGCGCCATTATCAAACCGATGATTCCGAGGAAGGCCGGCCAAATAGAAATAAAAGCTTTGGACATAATGGTTCCTTCCAGGACCCTATTGATATCGACCCAGGCGGCCGGAAGAAGCAGAAAAAAAGTCATGAGAGATAAAAAGATCAGTATAAAATAGTCGGCAAAAGCTTTTTTAAAATAATTCGCGGCGCTTGAATTTTCGTATTTTGACCGGTTTATGACGTATTCAAGAAAAATAAGCCCGAAGAAGAAAACATACATAATATTGGCCACGTATTTCGTGAGGACGGCCAGCCCTAAAAATATTCCCGTGAGATACAAATATCTATTTTCTTGATCTTTAAGATAGGCCAGATAGGCAAGAAGAGATAGCGGGGCGAATATCCAAAGAAGGCTGTCCGGATTGACGATGGTGGAAATGCCCAAAAGCAGGGGGGAAAGCCCGATCAAAACAAGAGAAACGAGCGCGACGGTTTTTCCCAGCAATTTTTTAATAAAGGAATAAAAAACCAAAAGCATCAGGCAATTGAAAAGAAGGATGGGAAACCGCAGATCAAAATTAAGATTTCCTATGCCTATATATTCTCTCAGGGAATCTTCATTCCAACTTGCGCTTTTATAATATACCGGACTTATCCAATGCATGCCGACTCCTGAAATTATGGCGGTGGTTATGCCCGGTTTGTCGCTGACCATAGTTTTCCAGAATTCTCCGTCGGCCACATTAGTCCAAAATTTAGGGATGCGGTCATGAGTCCAAAGCGGCTCATCAACAGCGGCAAATTCGGCCAAATGATAGCTTCCGAATCCCAAATTGACGATTATCACAGAAAGTATTATCAGTGTAGTCAGAGTTTTCCTCTTTTTGAGCCAAAGCGACATTTTTTCAAAAAAAGAAGGGCTTTTGGGCGCGGGCAGTTCTTTTCCGTTTTTTTCTTTTCCAAAATCTCTGAAAAAGTCTCCCGGTTTTTTATATTTTTTATATTTGAATAAAAAGTAAAAGCAAACCAATATGAGATATAGCCCTATAAAAGGGCGAAGTGTGTAGGTGAAAACGCTTTTGTCATAGCCAATCTTGTTGAAAACATATCCATAAAAAAGAACCAGCTCCATAGGAAGAAGAGTCAAAAATATTCTTTTTAGTAGGTAACTTGAACCGATCGGATTTCTAAGGATATAAACCAAAATGGCCATGGAACCAAAGATAGCGAAAAAATATATATAGCCGATTTTTCCTACACCTATCACTTGAAAAAAGTTGGCGCGATGAAGCTTTAGATACATATAGAGGAAAGTGTTTGCGGCAAAAACGAGAGAGATGAAAATCAGCAAGCAATTTTCCAGATTGAAGAATTTTTTAATCTTCGAATAATCCATAGTTTTAGTCCATTACGTTTAGTTATTGCTAAAATACTCAAAATACCCTAAAATTTAAAATAGCCTACAGAATATATTGTACAGGCAAACTTATGAAAAATAAAGCCTTGGGTTTCATCAGGCAAAATCGATTGCCTATCATTTTTCTAGCAATATTTCTTTTGGGCGCTTTTCTGCGCGCCTACCATTTCTCCGACTGGTTGCATTTTGAGCTGGATCAGTCGCGAGACGCTAAGGTCATCGACCTGGCTATAGTCGAAGGGCCGTCCAATTTGCCGCTTCTCGGACCCAAGGCGGCCGGAACATTTTTGCGCTTGGGACCGGCTTTTTATTATTTCAAATATTTAAGCGCTTTGGTTTTCGGCGATACTCCGGCGGGAGTGGCGATGATAGTTATGCTTTTTGGAGTTTTGGCTATCCCGATCTTCTATCTTTTCGCGAAAAGGTATTTTGGCAGTAAACTTTCGCTCGGTATTACTTTTATTTTTTCCGTTTCCCTGTATCTTGTGATGTATTCCCGTTTTTCCTGGAATCCCAATCCTTTGCCGCTCTTCACTTTGCTCACTTTCTATTCTCTTTTGAGAACGGTGGATAAAAATGAAAAAAGACAAGGTCTTTGGCTGATGGCCACGGCGTTGTTTTTAGCTATCGCCACCCAGATGCATTTTTTGGCTTTTGTGGCAGTGCCGGCCATAACATTTCTTTTTTTAGTCTATAAAAGGCCGCGGATAAAACTAAAGTATTGGCTTGGAGCGGTAGCGATAGCAGTCTTTTTGTATGTTCCGGCCATAATCAACGATATTGAAACCGGCGGTGATAATATTGGCCAATTTTTGGAAGTAGCCCAGGGTAAGTCGGGGAAAAGCGACCATGACCTGATAGAGAAGAGCATAAAAAGCTATAACGAAAATGCCTTGGGATACGCGACAGTAATATTCGGCCTGGAAAAAAGAGAACTTCCCCGGGTCATTTTTGAAAAAAGCAAATTGTTTAGTTCTATTTGTGATGATGGCTGTAAGAACGAATTAGGAGGGGGAATTTTTGCGCTTTTGTTTTTCACTCTGGGAATAATACTGCTTATCATAAACATCAAAAAAGAAAAAGACCCTCAAAAAAAAGATTTTTTGGTTCTGACTTCTTTCTGGTTTTTTGTAGTTTTGGGACTTTATGTCCCTATATCTTATGACATTTCGCCCCGCTTTTTCCTCTTGGTGGCGGCCATTCCGTTTATTTTTTTGGGATTAATGCTGAAATCTCTGAAAAGTCTTATGAAAAACAAAAAAATAAACATGGTCATCGTATCGGTTGTAATTTTGGCGGTTGCCGGATATAATTTACAGAAAATAAAACAGCGCTTCTGGCAACTGGGAAATGCGTCTGGCGCGTCATTTAAAGTGGAAACAGACAGAATTCTCAAAGAAAAAACAAGAGTGACTCTGGAACAGCAGGAAAAAATAATCAGCTATGTATTATTCACCCAGAAAAAAAACGGTTTTCCGGTCTATCTCAATAGCGATCCGGAATACAGAAGATCGTTTCTATTCCATCTGGATCAGAATAATATCCCAAGAGACGATTTTCGCAACGCGACCAATAGCGGGAAAGTTTATGAACATGGGAATTATTTTTTGATCTATCCGACCCTTTCCAACTGGAAGAAAGATTTGAAAAAATATTCGGCCAATTTTGACCTGCAAAACCAAAAAGAATTCGGGACGCTAACTCTTTTTGAACTCAAGCCAAAGCCGGAAGCTATAAACGCGACAGAACAAGATTTTGCTCCAAAGGGAAAAGCAAAGAACCAATCCGGCACGCCGGTGAGATACAAATGGGAAGAGATTTTCAATGATAGCGCCAGCGATGAAAACGCCACGAATAATTAAATTTTTATAAAATATGAATTTAACAAAAAAGAATACGATATCAATACTGATAGCGATAGTATTAATCGGCGCTTTTCTTAGATTATATAATCTCGGCGCCACATCTTTTGTGGCTGATGAATTTTTGGACATCAACTCTTCCATGGCCTATGCCAAAACGGGGACATGGCAGAATTGGGATTTTAACTTCGGAAAAATTAACACCGAGAATGAATTTGCCGCAAGAGATGAGCGAGCTTGGCCGTATAAATGGCAAGTAGCGCAAGTTTTGAAATTGTCCAAACCTGCGGAATCTACTGCTAGAACCGTGAGTGTCCTTTGGGGCATCATTTCCATAATTCTCATCTATTATGTCGCCACATATTTCACCAAAAAGAAAGAAATCGGACTCATAGCCGCCTTTCTTTTTGCTGTTTCTATGACGGGGATAATTTTTGATCGGCGACTGCGGATGTATTCCATGTTTTTTCCAATGTATTTGGCTTTTTCCTGGATGACCTTCCGGTTTTTGGAAGAAGAATACAAGGGAAAAATAAAATTAGTAAAATTCTTCTATGACAAATGGAAAATCAATTTAATTTATGCGATCCCAGTCGTCGTTTTAGGAGCGATAAGCATTCTGACTCACCAGCTAACGGCTAATATTATTTTTGTTATTCTTTTTTATGCGGCTTTTCAACTCTATGGCGAGAAAAAGCGGTCCAGCCTGTATAATAAATATTTTCTGATTATTATTGCTCTAGTAGCCGGCTATATAGTCGCGGCTATATTTTTTTCCAAGAACTTGGCGGCCTATACGGCTGGATTAGGAATGACTAATCACGCTACTTATATCATAAAAGTATTTGCCGATTATTCTCATTGGATTATTGCTGCTTTAATTTTAGGATATGGGATTTGGTGGTTATATAAAAAAGCTTCTTTACCCAAGGAATCTTTATGGTTGTCGGTATCTTTTTTGGGAGTATTGTTGTTGGCGTCTTTTTTTTGGAACAGGAATGTTGGTGAACAATATATATTTTTTATAGAATCATTCGGAATAATTCTGATTGCTTCAGGGATTTATGCTACTTCTGAATTTTTTGGCCGGAATTTGAGTCAATATGGCAAACGCGCGCTATATGTGCCTATAATACTGGCACTTCTCATTCTTCCTAATTGGGCTTATTTTTTTGAAGATTCTAATACTTATAAACAAACTTCCGATTCATCTTCTGCCAATTATAAAAAAATATTCTACTATTTTAATAAAGCTCGAAAGCCAGACGATGTCCTCATCACTCGCAATTTCCGCAATTTTTATTGGGCGGGAGATAAAGTAAGAGTTTATGATTTTGGCGGAGAACTTTCCAAAACTAAATTGTCTGTTGACGACATCAAAAAAATCCAATCTGAAAATGTTTCCGGATGGCTTATTATTTCCGACAACGACACGGATTATATTGCCAACGACGCGATGGATTATGTTTCCAAAAATCTGGAAAAAGTAAGCAATACTTATGTTCGGGGGCAAGTAAGTGTGTATCGATGGGGGAATCAGCAGTAAATATTTTTTATGCAGCACATATTCGATCTGGTTGCGTCAGCTTTTGTGGCTCTTGGGATATATAAATACGCCTTTCTTTTTGTGATGGCTTTGATTGAGGGCCCAATCATTATGACGGCTACCGGCTTTCTTCTTCATTTTGGCCAATTTGATTTGCTCGGAGCCTATATGGCATTGACGCTCGGAGATCTGGCCGGGGATTTTTGCTGGTATGGTTTAGGATATATTGCCGGAAAAAGAATGGCTATAAAATTCGGAAAATATTTTAGTCTTGATGAAAAAACAATAAACAGGATCGAAAAAATCTTTCACAGGCATCACGAAAAAATTATTTTCATATCAAAAATTACGATGGGATTCGGATTTTCTCTGGCCACGCTCATTACTGCCGGAGTAGCCAGAGTTTCGCTCAAAAAATTCGGTTTCTATAATCTTTTGGGCGGTTTCATCTGGACTGGACTTATTATGGGATTGGGGTATGCTTTGGGAAGCGCGTACACGGTCATAAACGAGGGTTTTAGGGTGGTATTTGTCGTCGCCTCGATTATAACGATTATGGCCGCGCTTTATGGCATACAAAGGTTTATCCGAGCTAAATTTTCTAATAACAATGGATTATGATATCAATTATCGTTCCCACACTCAATGAGGAAAAAATTATCGAAGACACTCTCAAAAATCTCAAAAAAATAACTGTTGTGCCAACGGAGCTCATAGTAACGGATGGAAAAAGTACGGACAGGACAGCAGAGATTGCCAGAAAATATGCAGACGAGGTGATCGTGCATACCGGAGAAACCAGACAAAATATTCCGAAAGGAAAAAACGCGGGAGCAGCCGCAGCCCAGGGAAAATACCTGATGTTTTTTGACGCCGATTGTTCCATTCCCGATCCGAATGCTTTTGTGAAAAGAGTATTTGACGAATTTGAACGTAATGAAAAATTGCTGGGAGCCACCGCGAAATTGAAAATTCTCAAAGAAAATGAAACGCTGACTGACAAAATATTTTCCGCGCTATTCATCAATTGGCCGCACTATCTTTTTAACAACATATTAAGTCATGGCAGTTCCTCGGGGGAGTTCCAGTTTATAAGGCGCGAGTATTTTGAAAAACTCAATGGTTATGACGAAAACTTGTCACTCGGGGAAGACAATGAATTCTTTTGGAGACTGGCGAAACTCGGTAAAACTAAGTTTTTTAATGATCTCACCGTTTTTCATACCGGTCGAAGATTCCACAGCGTAGGTTGGGCTAAAATTCTTTGGAAATGGACAGTCAATTTGGTTTATATGAAATTTTTCAAAAAATCCAATCATGAAGAATGGACGCCCATAAGATAATTATATGAAAATATCCTTTGTCATTCCGGCCTGGAATGAAGAAAAATATATAGCCCAATCTCTTGAATCGATAATAGAGCGGGCAAAATATACATCGCATGAGGTGGAGATTATTGCTGTCAACAATGCCAGCGTGGATAAGACTCGAGATATAATCCTTCAGTATTCCGAGGTGATATTGGTAGATGAACCCAAAAAAGGCTTGCCGCAAGCCAGGCAGGCCGGGTTTTTGGCGTCTACTGGCGATATTATCGCCAATATGGATGCCGATTCAATTCTGCCTCCGAAATGGATCGGAAGAGCGGTATATGAATTTTCGAAAGATGAAAAGCTGGTGGCACTTTCGGGGCCTTATAGATTTTATGATATGCCGGGAATTATTAATTTTTCGGCCAACATTTTTTATTTCCCTGGATATCTCATTCATCTTTTCAATCACCATATTCTAGGCAAAGGCGCTATGCTTCAAGGAGGGAACTTTGTGCTCAGACGCTCGGCACTGGAGTCAATCGGCGGATTTGATGTCAATATAAAATTTTATGGGGAAGATACGGATATTGCCCGGCGTATTTCCAAAGCGGGAAAGGTTAAATTTTCTCACAATTTTATCATGACTACTTCCGGAAGACGGCTAAAAAAAGAAGGATTGTTTACTACGTTGGGAAGATATGTCATCAATCATTTGTGGATACTGCTATTCAAAAAGCCTCTCACAAAAAACTATGCCTATGTAGGCGATGAAAAAGCGGAGAATAGAAAATAATATAATTTCTAGGCCGCCGGTTCATTACCGGAAAATTCTTCTTCGATTTCTTCTGTTTTTTTACGGCTGACAAGTTTTTGGATGACAGCGATGTCATCCTTTTTGATTTCTTTCAAAAGATAAAGGATGAAAAGATATAGAGCGAATAATATCGCTGACCAGAGGATAAAAATGAGCTCGCCGCGATTGAAAAGAAATGACGCGGCGTACATGATGGCGCCGGCAGCCGCCATTTTCAGAAAGCTTTTTATTTTTATCGTGACACCAAAATCCTTCCAAATATAGTAGAGCATAATAAAAGTGATAAATGCGGAAGTGATGGAGGTGGCGATGGCGGAACCGGTAATGCCGTAACGTTTGATGAATATATAATTTAAGATCGTGTTTATAACAAGGCCAACGGATGACAAAACCATGGGAATTTTTACTTTTCCTGCGCCGCTCATGACAAAACAGAAGACATAATAGATGGTCAAGAATCCGACGCCCCAGACCAAAATAGACATAGGGGTTGCCGCATCGATATAGATGTGGCTATAAAATAATCTGATCAAGGGTCTTGCGAAGACACTCATTAGAATTACCGAGGGAATCAGAAGCATCAGCATCAATCTTAGGGATTGCTCAATAATTTTGGAGGTTTCTTTGTGGTTGTTTTCTGATGTTGTTTTGGAAACAACAGGAAGAAGAACCACGGTGAGAGCGTAGAAAATATAATAGGGGATGCGGCCGATAGTGAGTGAAGCATTATATATTCCTGTTAGATAGTCATCGCGCAGGATTCCTTTAACTAAATACAGATCGATACTGATAAGAAGTTCATAGGCTAAAAAGAATATGACAATCTGCCAGGCGTAGTTAACTAGTTTTCGCCAGTCAAATGTCGGCTCCGGTAGAGATGCAAAATTTTGCGTCTCTACGTTTGCCTGTAATTTTTTTGAGATTTTAAATTTATCAATGCCGACAGCGACAAGGAAGACCAAAAAAGCAGCGGCGGAATACCCCATTACTGATCCGGGAACGCGGAAAAAATATGCCAGGCCGATTATGGTAATAATTTTAAAGATAGAGCGTAGTGTTTTCAGGACGGACTGGATATTGAACTCGTGAAGTCCGGTGTAATAGGAGAAATAGAACGAAGCGGCGGCAAAGGCCGGAATGATAAGTGAGGAGAGCTGGAATAGGGGAGTGAGCGTTGGATCGTTCAAAATTCTGGCGATGAGCGGCGCGGACAGGAAAAAGATGACAGTTATTGCGCCGATGACGATGCTTTGAAGAATAATAGCTTGCCTTTTAATGACGCCAACCAATCTTGGATTACATTCAAAACATTCACTCAAATATTTACTCATGGCGGTCGGAATGCCATTGCCAATCAGGATGATGACCATTGTTGTCATGGTGATAACGAGGCCATACCGTCCATAATCAGAGGGACCCAACATCCGTCCGACGACAGAGTGGATAACAAAACCGGAGACATTGAAAATTATCTCCGAAACCGTAACCCAGAATGTTGATTTAGCGAGACTAGGCGACATAATTTTTTATCTCTTCAAAAATAACATCTTTATTTCTGTTCCCGTTGATCATCTTCCAATTCCAATCAGTTATTTTTTCATCGTATAGTTTCTTTTTCTTTTTCAAATATTCCATTCCCTGATCAGGGGTTCTCTCGCGTTGCATTATCATCTTGGGAGAAATTTGGAGATAAATGGATAGATCTGGTTTAGGAATAGCCCTGTTATTATGATAGTCATCTGATAGAAATTCGATATTAACAACAGTGTCATAAAAATAGCGGTCTGATACTAGATAGTCATAGCCTTCCGATTCTAGTCTTTTTAGCAATGTCTTAAAACGTCCAATATCAATTTTCAGAAACAATTTTCGTAGTTGAATGGAAATTGTTCCGGCTCTAGCGACACTTTTTGGTGCGTCTTCTTTTTTGGCAGTTTTGGCAATCTTATTAGCCATACTAAACTCCACTGCGTGGAAATAAAAAACTTTCTTGCCTTGGGACTCAAGATAATTCTTTAGTAGTTCTATTTGAGTTGATTTTCCCGAGCCATCGAGGCCGGAAATGGTGATGATTTTCATGATTTATAGCGATTCCTTCCTCTCCCTTCGAGAGAGGATGTCAGCCAGAATTTTAAGAAAAATTCAGGCTGACAGGGGAGGGCTCTTAATTAAATTCACTAAAATATATATTTTTTCCGTTTTCTATAGTACTCTCTCTGTCACTATAAGAATCGTGACATCTCTCCCAAAGGGAGAGAGGGACACTTTAAATCCTAATACATCAAAACAGCGACAGGCTCCATTTTAGCCACGACATGGGCGATGCCGTTGGCTTCTACTCCTTCAATCACTTTATCAATGTTTTTATATCGTGCAGAATCTTGGTTTATAACGATTGAGGACTGCGCGTTATACAGTTTTACGCCCTTGATTTCCATTTTTTCAAACAATTCTTTCTTATTAGTAATAGATTTTTCATTTTGATTAGCGCCTTTGCCGGTTCCGTGCGGAGCGGAAAAGAAACTTTCCTCATTTCGGTCTGTGCCAACACAAAGATAGGCGTCAGTGCTCATGGAAGAGGGGATGAAAACAGGTTCGCCGGTTTCTCGATAAATCGGATGATGAGACATTTTGCTTGGACCATATGCGCGAGAGGTGTTGCTGCGGTGCACATATACATCAGATCCAAAATGATTTTCTCCGGATATCGAAATGTGGGGCATGTCATAGATCAAATCCATTTCCGGATCTTTACCCAAGACTTTTTTTATCGTTTCCGAGATATTATGAGTGATAACGGCACGATTAGCAGTGCCGAAATTAGAAGCAGCCGCTCGGGCATCCATATACAGCTTCCCATCTTCTCCTTTGGCGTCATATTTCAAAAGTGTCTCGTCTCCGGACATATGTTTTTTTATTCTTTCCTGCATTTTTCTATAAATATCATTTTTGCGCGTGCTGAAAATTAGTTTTCCCAGATTTACCATGAGGGATTGAGACAGATGTTCACGTTTTTTAGCCGTGTGGGTGTACATCGTATATTGGCCAAGGATTCCTGATCCGGTGTGAACGAGGAAAAGATATTGGCCTTTTTTGACGCCTAATTTTTCGGCTATCACTGGGTCAAGAATATCGTTCACTTTCATAAGATCCAAAAAGTGGTTTCCTGCGGCTCCCAAGATTCCCAAGCGGAATTTGGCGAAGAATAAATATAATTTCGGAATAACATCAAAAATATTTTTTTTTGTCATTTCGCGAGGGAAAAAATTTCCGCCATTCTGGGTATTTTCTAGCTCATTTTTGGTTTTTATTCCAAGATGTTCAATTGCGGCCTGAGTACCTTTCCGGCAAATATCCACTACAACATCAATTGGAACCTTGGTGCCAACAAATTTTTTAGTAGGGACGACTCTGACCAATTTTTTGAAAAGTTTATCAATTTCTTCTGGGGATAGATTTTCTTCCGTCAGGCTTGTTTTGACTAATCTCATTCCGCAATTTGGATCAGAATCATTAACTTGAGGCAAAATATAGTTTTCAGAAACAACAGTGGTTCCTGACGCATTTTTCCGTCCAGGTTTTGAGCAAACATCGGGCATAGCTACAAGACTGTGAAAAAGAGTGTTTTCATTAGAAGCAACATCTTCCAATTTAGAAAAAGTATCATCCTCGGGAAGCAGGTCTTCACTCATAAAGAAAACCGCCGGCACTTTCATTTGGTCAGTGTTTAGTTCTTTTTTATGGGGGGATATGTTTTTTAATATGTAATTGGGCATAATCCATGTTGTCATTCCCGCGAAAGCGGGAATCTAGTGTATAAATTTAATTTTTAAGATTGGATCCCGGGTCAAGCCCGGGATGACATCTAAAGTTTGTCATAAATCTTTCTATAAATCTCCGCAATATTTTTTATATCAAAATTTTCTTCCGCAAATTTTCTAGCCTCTTTTCCGATACTTGTGCATTTTTCGCTATTCTCATATAGATCCAGTATTGCTTGATAGAGAGCATCGACATCGTCCTGTGGGATTATAACAGAGTTATGCTCATTGGTCAGTTCCTTGAGGATCGGCAGATCGGAAATAATCACTGGTTTTTCACAGGCCATAGCTTCTGGAACGAATAGGGGAATGTCGAACTTTCCTTTCATATTTTTTACTGGAAAAAGAACAGCATCGCAAGTATTATTTACCTTGCTCATCCAATCCGGTCCGCGTGACTGAAGACTGGCCTGGGCTTCAATTTCATCGGAATATCTGACGATATCTTCAGCTCCAGCTTCTTTTATTATTTTCTTGACCTCGGCTTTTTTCTCAAAATCTTTTTCGTCTTTCATCCTTCCGGGAAAACAAATAATGATCTTTCTTTTTCTTAGTTCCGTAGAGAATTTTGTTATCAGGGAAACGATATTATCCATTGCTCCCAGACGGGCATACTCTCCGCCGATGTATTGGAAGACAAAATCATCATCGCTTATGTTGAACAGTTTTTGTATCTCTCTATCTTTAGGTGTTTTTTTATACAGATCAAGATCAATTCCTGGGTAAACTCGTTTGATGTTATTAAAGCCGATAGCATTAAGTTTATTCTTAGCATAGTCAGAGTAGGTGATGATAAGATCAGCGAAAAGAATATCTTTAAAATCTTTGTCTTTGAATAAATCCTCTCGCAATGTCGCGATAGTTTGAATAGTGCGAGCCCTCTTTTTGTTTATAAAAGTCTTAAATGAAAAAGCATTGAGCTTGGTCGGGGTAAGCATATAATGAATAACATCAAAATCTTCCCGAAGAATATGACGCAATTTTAATAATCTTATTCGCTGCATGTATGTCAACTTGTTAGAGGTGTAAATAGCTTTTTGATGGATGTGTGGCGGGAGATCAGGGAGAAAACCGTTAGTCAGAAGATAGAAATCGTGCATATCGAGCGTTTTAGCCAGATAATACGCAAAATTCTTGGAAGCTTCATCCCAAGGCGGAGCGATCGGACGTGTGACCAGTAATATTTTTTTTCTTGGATTTTCTTCGGTCATATTTTGGCTTTATTGAGCCAATAGTTTGATTTTAGGCAATCAGCTATTGACAAATTTATAAAATAGGAGTACAATGTATGCAATTATTATTCGGGTCGTTTGTGGAAGCGTTCGAAAGATGGAGTGACGATTCTCCTCCTATAAACTTTCGAAACACACAACCGGCCCATTTTTTTTAAAAATTCTTATAAATCTCTTTTTTCTCATCACCAGTTGAAACTTCAATGGTGATTTTTTTGTTTTCTAAATTCCTAGAGTTCAACTCTTGGAAATTCCTAGAGCTAAACTCTAGGAGGCCATCTTTTCTAATATTTTCATCAGCTTCTTTTATTCTTTCTTTGTCAATTAAAATTACATAATGAAAATTAGTTTTGCCACTGTGATTTTCTATGACAAAATTCAAGCTATTATCCTTGGGACTGACAAAATAAATAGACCACCAGTTTTTGCCAAAATTTAAAGTTTCAAATTTTGAGCCTACAGAAAGAAGATAAGCAGAGCTTAGGATGAATAACGCAACTATAAATATTATTAATTTTTTTTGCATAAATTATTTCCTATAATACACAGCAATATCGTTACTCATATAAACCTGATTGAATTCTGGCAGTTTTTGGAATTGGGGAGCGTCATACATTGGATTAATAACCAAAAAATCAGTTTTAGTGTCTGAAAAACATTGTTTTGCCTCATCGGAACCGGGGCTGGAGATCATAACTAGCGTACAAATTTCGCCGCTGCGGCTGCCTTGCGCTTCATAGCGGCTAAAAAATCCACGTGATTGGGGATATTTATACCCGCGCATAAAAAACAATTTCATCCAGGAATCGGCAGTGATATAGTTGTGATCTTTGAGGATCTGGTCGTTGGCGTTTGTATTATCGGCCAGATATTTTGAAACATCAAAAGTCTGATTGAGTTGGGTGAGTTCCGCTTGTTTTTTGAAAGCTTGGGCGGAGTCATTGAGTCCTGTAACCAAAACAAAAGCTAAAAGGATGAGAAATGCTGATTTCAGAAGTTTGTCCATCACATACGGTTTTTCGCATAATTTCTTGCCCCAAAGTGTTTCGTATGATTCCGGACGAAAAACAGTATAAAAAGCAAAGGCGGAGAGAATGGCCAGGGGATAGCTTAGATAATTTCCAATGCGGCTTGATGGCAAATCAACAAATAGCAAATTAGGAAAAGATGACATAATAAAAAGCATAAAAGTCCAAGAGGCAAGAAGCGCATATCCGAAATTTTTTCTTCGGAAAGTCAAGATCAGTAATAGAAATCCCAAAAATCCAAGTGCAAGACGCGGCTCACCGACTGTTTGTTTGATGTTGGTGATGGTGAGGCCGACCCGCGTTGATTTTGTGGCTGCTCCGACAGCGGTGTCAACGGCTTTAGTGTTGACATAAGTCGGAGTAAAGACAAAAAAGAAAAATATGAGGCCAAGGACAAAAATTCCCAAAACTTGCGGCGAAAAAATAATTTTAGCGGATTTTTTGAGAACAACTTCTACGTCTTTATAGTTAACGATCAAAAATAGGGGAATGAGCAAGAGGAATATGAACAAAAATATAAAAGACGTGAGGTGGTGGGTGTAGAAAAGGCCAAAGGTGGTGAAGACGGCGAGGGAAAGGAAAGTCTTACTATTTTTAATAAGAGCCCTCTCCTGTCGCGAAGACGCGACATCCTCTCCCAGAAGGAGAGGAGGATATTGATTTTTCGAATTAAGAAATTCGAAAGTTCTGTAGTAGAAATAAAATGCCAGTGGCATAAGGAAATTACCGAAAATATTTCCCATGACACCACCACTGACATATTTGGCTTGGGGGGATGCGACTGCAAAAAGAACGCCCAAAAAAAGTAATGTTAAAATAGCAATTAATTTATTCTTAAAAATTCGCAAAGTTAAAATGAAAACAGTCAGGATCCCTAGTAAATTTATTAAGAATAAAACAACAACGGGCCAGCCGGTAAGAAAATTTAATCCGGTCAAAATGTTAATGCTGGCAAACATGGTGTGTTCGCCAATAATGAAATCAGGCATTCCTTCATAACTGGTCAGTTGATGAGTTTCGGCAATAGTTTTGGCCCAATAGAGATGATGGCCAAAATCAGTGGCTGTCGGCGCTATGGCGGTGGAAAGATAGGCAGTCTTAATGAAAATGGTCAGAAATAGCAAAAGTAAAATTAATATAAATTGGTTTTTGGAGAAAGAAAATAATTTATCTTCGGGCTCGTTTTGGACACGGAGTGTCCAATTGGACACTCCGTGTCCAAGGAATTTATAAATGGAAAAACAAACCGCTGAAAAAAATAAAACTCCTAAAATTATAGATATTCGTGTAATGCCTATATTTAACTTCGAATAAGTAAAAAGAATAAAATCAACAACAATTATACTTAGGCCAAAAGAAATAATAAATCTTTCCAATGTGCTTAGTGCTGCGCTTTTTCTAAACACAGCCAAAAGCAAACAAAATCCCGGCAAAAACATCAAAAATCCCACGGCCAGGAAAAATAATATTTGGTTTTGGATAATATTAAGCATTGATAGTTTTTTCTATCTCTTCTAAATATTTTTTAGAAATTTTGTCCCAAGTAAAATTATCCAGCACATATTGCCGGGCTTTTTCACCGAAAGATTTTCTGAATTCATCATCGGCCAGCACTTCATTTATTTTTTTCACCCAGGCATCAGCATCTCCCCAGGGAAGCAAAAATCCATTTTCTCCGTCTTTTATAGCGTCTTTTAGACCTTCAATTCCTGAAGCCAGGATAACTCTTTTACAAACAGCACTTTCAATGGCTGTGATACCAAAACCTTCCATAGACCCAGGGACTTTTATGTTAGGTGAAACTGAAAGGTCACAAGTGTTAAAAATAATATTCATTTCCGATTGAGGTAAGTTTGGTAATAGTTTAACCCGTTTTTCCAACCCAAGATCCATTACTGCTTTTTCGCATTTCGGAAAATAATTTTCATCACCAGCGGAATTGGGCATACCGCCGGCACAGACAAGGATATAATTTTCTTGGAGTTTTGACATTATATTTTTAATAAACCATTCCGTTCCTTTATGTGGTGTAAATCTTCCAGCGCGAAAAATTACTTTTTTTCCTTCAAGGTCTATGCCTAATACTTTTTCAAGATCTTTTTTAGTCGCGTCAGTATGCGTTCTCTCTAAAATGAGTCCATTGGGAATAAATACGCATTGTTCCCGTGGTATACCGATTTTTACCGCTTGTTCAATGGATTCATTTCCTACCATAAACAATTTATCCATTTTTTTAAGCGCGGGGATATTCACTTCTCTATAAATTTTTCCAAAAAGTGATTTTTTGTAGGCGAAAGTAATGTCGAGTCCATGGACGATGGAAATATATTTTTTTCGATTGTAGAAAAATTTCCAAAGCCGACAAATAGGTGTCAAGACGCCGTCTCCTACAAGAACGACATCATAACGCGGGACAATAAAAAATCCTTTAAACATTAGCCAGGGTAAAAAAACAGGCAAGAACCTTTTGCCACGTTTATTGGCGATGATTTTTGTAGTAGTAATTTTAGTCAGAGCCTGTGCGATTCCGTAATTCTGATTTTCGATGCCACCAAGCACTGGCGGATAGGCGCGGGATATAAAAAGTATTTTAGGATTCTTCATAATAAACTTACTTAGACATCAAATGTCTAAGTGGATTATTTCTTGTCGTATTTGTCTTTTTTCCATTGGTAGAACTGTTCCTCGGTCAGTTGGCGGTTAGATTTGATCATATCGGCGATGAGGGCGAAGATAAGAAGCTGAATGCCGAGAAAAATTAGGATGGCTGAAAAAAGAATGTAGTTTATGTAGGGAGTAATCTTAAAACTAATAAAATAGTTGATCAAGAAAATTAGGAAGAAAACAAGGCCGATGGAAATCATAAACAATCCCGGCCAACCAAAAAATTTCATGGGACGGACATCTCTGATGGCCTTAAGGATAACTTTAAAGGAATTACTGACAAATTTATATATCGACTTGGCCATCTTGGATTTCCGATCATGGTAATAAGTGACAGTTAGCGGAACCCAAATTGGTTTCAAGTTTTTTCCTATAGCATCGATAATTGTTTCGGCGGTATAGGTGAAATGAGTATTTACTAAATTTAAACGTAGCATGGCTTCGCGGCTATACACTCGGAATCCGCAAGTTAAATCATCGGTTTTGCAACCCAAAAAGAATCCTATAATATTGGAAGCTAGTCTGTTTCCAAAGTTTTTAATCCAGGGAATATCTTTGGCTTTTTTTTCGCCGAAACGACTGGCGACAGATATATCGGTTTGTTTGTTCAGTATTGGCAATAAGAGTTTTGGGATATCATTCGGATTGAATTGTCCATCGGCATCGATGTTTACCATAATATCGGCGCCATTAGCCAGTGAATTTTCCACAGCTTGTTTGAAAGCATAAGCCAGACGACGGTTTGGTTTATATGACACAATCAAATTAACGCCGTGGGCCTTGGCAATTTCTACGGACCGGTCAGAGGAACCGTCATCTACGATCTGGATCAACTTTTCAGTTATTTTTGATCCATCTTGTGAATAAAATGGAAGATTAAAACTTTTCTTGATCCTTTCTATGGTTTCGCCCAATTTTTCTTCTTCATTGAAAACGGGCATATTGACTACGAGTTTCATTATCGTTTCTTCTTAATGATTAGTTGCGGGTCAACGCATTTGAAATCGCATTTAGCGTTATTTGTTCCTTCAGTTACCAGATTTTTTCCACATTCGTTCAGTTTTTGCTCACATCCAGCTTTACTTTCTTTGAAATAGTTGAGATTTGGTTCATAACCAAAATAGCCCAGGACAAACCAGGCGACTACCAGGAGTCCGGCAAGCCATATTATTGATTTTATTAGTGAAAACATATGTTGATTTTATGCCCCTAATAAGCCAAAAATTAACAACAAAAGCAGCTTATCCGAGCTGCTTTTATTATAGCTTAAATTCAATCTAACGTCCAATACCTTTGTAGATAACTCCGGACCTTCTAATAGCGTCTTTGTCGAGGCAATTCTTGCCGTCGATCACTACTTTTATGCCATATTTCTTCCAAGTCTTGGGTTCAATGGATTTGAATTCGTCATGATCAGTGACCAGGATTATGGCTTGTGATTTTTTGAGAATTGATTCCAGTTTTTTCTCGGTGGACTTTTCCAAGATATGCGGATCGTATGTCAAAACATTGGCGCCATAGTTTTTGGCCAGCTCGATTATTTTTTTAGAAGGTGATTCGCGGATATCATCAACATTAGCCTTATAGGCAATTCCCAGGATTCCGACTGTTGTTCCTTTCATCGGCATCTTGATCTCATTTAAGGAATCCTGCAATAGTTCCACAGTATAAGCCGGCATAGAATTATTAATTTCTCTGGCAGTGCGCAAAAATTTATGATCAAAACCATTTTCTTTGGCGCGTTCGATAAGATAATACGGATCAACCGGTATGCAATGGCCACCAACGCCGCAACTAGGCCAGTGCGGCATAAAAGCAAAAGGTTTATTAGAAGCGCCTTCGATGACATCTTTGACATCAATGCCAAATTTGTCAAAAGACTTGGCTAGTTCGTTGACGAAAGCTATGTTAATATCTCGGAAAGAATTTTCCACGATTTTTACTGCTTCGGCCGCTCGGATGGATTTCATCTTGCGAACTTCTCCAGTCGTTATGCTGGTGTAATAGTCATAAGCCATATCAAGGCCATTTTTATCGAATGACCCGACTACTCGAGGTAAATTAGCCACTGTCCATTTGATGTCGCCTGGGTTGACTCGTTCCGGACAATGAGCGATGAACACATCTTTTCCGATCTTACATCCGGCTTTTTTGAATATCGGCGCGATAATCTCTTCTGAAACTCCGGGATTGACGGTCGATTCAAGAATGACAAGCGCCCCTTTTTTCAAATTTCTAGCGGCTATCTCTGAAGCTGTGATGACCGGAGTGTAGTCTGGAAAGAATTTTTCATCGACTGGAGTGGGAACGCAAATGAGGATTATATCCGCTTGCTTCAATATTTTTTCGTTTGTCGTCGCCTTTGGTTTAAAGCGAGACAAATTATCTATCAGATACTTCTCTTCTATCGGACTTTTCCCGGAATTAATGAGATCAACTTTTTTCTTGACATTATCCAATCCATAAACTTTATATCCGACTTCGACGCTTCGAACAGCCATCGGCAAACCGACATAACCAAGGCCGATGACGCAGACAGTTTGATTTTTCTTTTCCATTATATTTCCAGTTAAAAATTAATGCCTATCTATTTTAGGTAAGTTTGGAAAAAAAGACAAATTGGTTTAAAATATAGCTATGAAAACAATTGGCATTAATGCGTCGTTTATCAGAAAGCCTAATACTGGTATTGGGCAGGTTACAATTAATTTTTTAAGGAAATTAATTGAGTTAAAAGTTCAAAGTGAAAAATTAAAAGTTATTTTGTACCTGGAAGAGGATTTGCCTAAAAACTTTAAATTACCTGATAATTTTGAATGTCGAGTTTTTTTGCCGATATGGAAACGGGATGATCTTATTCGCAAAATTTGGTGGGAAAAATGTTTGTTACCACGGCAAGTAAAAAAAGATAATTGTGATGTATTTTTCAGCGTTTACCAATGCCCGACAGCGATAGAAAACATCAAGCATATAATGTTGGTGCATGACATAATTCCAAAATTATTTCCCGAATATCTTAATAATTTTAGAAAAAAACATTATCAAAAATTGACGGAAAAAGCCATCAGATCAGCGGATAAGATTTTGGCCGTTTCTAGAAGAACAGAAAAGGATCTGATTCAGCATTTGGGGGTTGAGCCGGAAAAAATTACGGTAAACTACATTGATATTGATGAAATTTATAAAAATAAACCGGACGAAAAGAAAATTGCCAAGGTTTTGAAAAAATATTCCGCCTATGGCGGAAGATTAAAGCCGGGATATATTTTGGCTGGCGGGGGATTGGAAGTGCGGAAAAATGTGGAAGGAGTGATCCGGGCTTATGATTATTTATATAAACGAAACAAACAAGAACATTTTATTGGCGAAATGCCAAAATTGGTGGTTTATGGCAAGCTTTTGCCCCAACTGGCACCGCTTGTCACTGATGGGGAAAAATTGGCACGCGAATTAAATCTGACCAAGCAAATACGATTTCTTGATATGACGCCACAAGATGATATGCCGGCGATATTTTCTGAAAGTTTAATGTTCGTCTACCCGTCGCATTATGAAGGATTTGGCATGCCTCCGCTCGAAGCGATGAATATAGGCGTGCCTACGATAATTTCTAAATCATCTTCTCTCCCGGAAGTAGGCGGCGACGGTGCTTTATATTGCAAGGACGATGATATTCATGATATAGCTATGGTGATGCGAAATGTGCTGCTCAATAAAAATTTACGTGAGACCTTGAAGGTACGCGCCAAAATGCAAGCCCAAAAATTTTCGTGGGATAAGTTTGTGGAGAAGTTTTTGAATATAATTGAAAATGTTTGAATTTTTAAACAAACCCAAAACCTATCTTCTTCTTGGCAATGTTTTACTTGTTTTCTTTTTGATATTGCTAAATAACTTGAAAATTTTGCCGCTGGCATTTGGTGACTTTTTGTTTTTTGCATTTTTGGCATTGGCAGTTGCGCTATATCGTCCCGGCTGGTGTTTTTTGCTTTTTGTCGGAATGATACCGCTGGAAAACATCAATTTGGCGCCGGCAGAATTAGGAATTGCCATTCGTCCATATCAATTTATCGGCGCCATCATAATTTTGGCGCTTCTGATTCGTCTGGCGACAAAAAGATTATCGTTTAAACTGATAAAGCCGGAATGGTACGATTGGCTGGTCTTGATTTTTGTGGCGTCAGGATTTTTGAGTATTATTGGCGCGCCGGATAAAATAGCAAGCTTTAAATTATCGATAATTATCGCTACTTTCGTGGCGCTATATTATTTAGTCAGAAATTATATCCAAAACAGTGAAGACTTGAAAAGAGTGATCCCGTTTTTCGTTAGTTCATCAGTTATTGTGGTTTTTTATGGTATTTGGCAAAATTGGCGTTTTTTGCATAGCTTGTCTAATTTTGAAGCGATGCCGGGAAGGCCGAACGCGACATTCACGGAAGCGGATTGGTTGGGTATGTTTCTAGTGTTATTAATAAGTGCAATATTTATCCTCATCCGTCATTCTGAGCGGAATGAGGCCTTTGGCCGAATGCAGTCGAAGAATCTACCAAACAATATTACTAGTTATAATCAAGAGCAGATCCCTCGACTACGTTCGGATAAAATCCTCACTTCGCTCGGGATGACGGGTTACTATATTTTTCTTATTTTAACTTTTATCTTACTAGCTCTCACTGTCTCTCGCAGCGCATGGCTGGCGGCGCTTGTTGTTTATGTTGTATTTGTGACTGTATTTTTTACTGATTTACGCCTAAAAGATTGGAAATGGCGTGAAACGAGCTGGCTTAAATTTAAAATAATAGCGTCTTTAGCTGTTGCCATCGCCATTGTTTACATTTTTCATTTGACTAATTTCCAACTTTTTAACCGTGTGCAAAGCACCGGAACGGGGCAACAAAAAATTACTGTCAGCTGTGAGGAGAACAAGGAATTGCCGGAGTATATTGATGTAGTTGGTGAACTGGAAGAATTCAGTTGTCGGCATATCAACCTGGAAGAAATTGAAAGTGAAAAGGCGGTTGGTCATTTTGTAAAAGAAGTATTTCGAAAAGATCCAAATGTAAGCACTCGAAATGAAATATATAAGAAATCGTGGGTGGAAATAAAAAAACATCCAATCCTGGGCATTGGATGGGGAAATATTAACCAAATTTTAGGCAAAGATGGTCGAGGAACACCATTGAATTCTAGCAATATTTTCCTGGAAACTTGGCTCGGAGCGGGGATGTTCGGACTGTTGTCTCTAGTAATCTTGCTTGGGTATATTTTACTGAAATCCGTCAAAAATTATTATCAAGCTCAAAATGATGTACAAAAGGTCGTAAATCTGTTTATATTGATCAGCTGGCTTGGATTAGTCACGACAAACCTATTTAACGCCGGAATATTTTTAGGAATACTTTGGGTGTGGCTGGCGATAGCTCAAATTAAGGAATAGAAAAAGCCCAGGTTGATACCTCGGGCTTGGTCGGCGAGCGTGAACGATGAAGTTTCATCGAATCATGCCGCCTTTCTGGAACGTTTCCGTTCCTTTTTGGAAATAATTTTGTCAGAGTAGCAGGGCTTGGGATTGCCCCTGCAAACAAATGGAAAGCATTTTCCGTGAAAAAGAACAAAAAATAAGCAGTTCTGTCTCATCTCTTCGGTGATGGTTGGCGACATTAATCACTCCTTCCTTAGTGTTGCCGGGATTTTTACACACGAAAACCAATTATAACTCACATATCAATTTATGTCAAATATCGGAATAGATATTCGTAATATCGGGAAATATAGAACTGGTGATGAAGTGGTGTTTTTTAATTTGGTAAAGAATTTGGCTGTTATTGATGCGAATAATGATTACAAATTATTTACCGACATTGCAGATGCTGAAACGCTCAAAAGTATCAAAAAAAGCTTGGAAATAGAAAATAAGAGCAATTTTGAAATTATTTCTCTCCCGGCTGCCAACAAATTCACTTGGAATTTTTGGACGCTTCCGCGATATCTTCAAAAAAATGAAGTAGACACATATTTGACGCAATATATCACGCCATTTTTTGTGCCAAAGCGCATCAAGATAATAACAATTATCCACGATGTTTCTTTCAAGGTGTATAAACAATTCATCAAATTTAGCGATCTATTTTTTCTAAATATTCTGATCCCGAGAAGTTTAAAAAGAGCGGACAAGATCATCGCTGTTTCGCAGTTTACCAGGGATGAGATTATAAAATTATATAAAATTGATGCAGATAAGGTAGAATGGATTCATAATGCTGTTGCTGGTGATTTTTTGAGTGCTGATTTGTCCGAAGAAAAATTGAAAAAAGTTCGAGAAAAATATAAATTGCCAGACAAGTATATTTTGTATCTCGGAACGCTTCAGCCGAGAAAAAATATCCCGATGCTAATCGAAGCTTTTTCTGTTTCCAAGGTTGAACCTTGGAAGTTGGTCATTGCTGGCGGAAAAAGCCATAATTTTGATCCAAAAATCGACGAAATGGTGGAAAAATATAATTTGCAAGACAAAGTAGTTTTTCCAGGGTTTATTGATGAAGAAGACAAAGCGGCGGTTATGAAGGCAGCAAATATATTTTGCTTTCCTTCATTTTATGAAGGCTTTGGCATTCCAATTTTGGAAGCGATGTCGGTTGGCACTCCGGTTATCGCGTCCAATATCGCGCCACACAAAGAAATAGCGGAATACGCAATATTATATTTTGATCCAGAAAGTTCGCAAGAGCTGGCCGATAGAATTAATTCACTGGTGGGTAATGACAATTTACGGCGAGAACTGATCCAAAAAGGACTGGAACAGGTAAAAAAATTCTCCTGGGAAAAAACAGCCAGAAAGATGATAGGTATTTTTGAAGGGATGAAATAATCTTGCCCCGTAAGAAATCGGTATAATATTTTTGTCTGATTTCTGTACGGGGTTGCTTTTTATCAGCAATTAAGATAGTTTTTATATAGTTTTGTAAGGAGGCCGAGCGTAGGTTTCGAGTTTTTTGTATCTTGAAAACGAAATAAATCATTTTTTCCAAACATATTTCTATAGGGGGAGGAAAATGAAAAGTGAATGCAAGAGATCTTTGTACTGGCATCAGGTTCCTGGATATACGGGAACTCTCAGTGAAAATCCTGAATCTGACGGCGTGAAGGGGAAATTAGTATTTGAGGAGGGGAAGAAATACAAAATTATTGCTCTTCCCTATCGAGACACGAACACACTGGAGTATGTTTCCATTTATGCCGTCGGTGAAGATGGGAGTATGTACTGTGTTATGCACCAAGAATTGCACTATGGCGCAACTAAGTTGATATTGGGAAGTTTCGATTTTACTGCAATAAAAACAAAGAAACCGGAATGAAAGGAGAAAACTATGACAGAGCTTCAGATTTTGGTTGGAATTATCATGGGGAGTTTTTCTGATAGAAGGCTCATGTACGGCGCCAAGGCTGTTCTGGAAAAATTTCTCATTCCGTACGACTACCACATCTGTTCAGCCCACAGAACTCCCGATGACATTCCACCAATCATCAATGAGTGGAAAGGAAGGGGTTGTAAAGTACTTATTGTTGGAGCTGGTTGGGCTGCGCATCTAGCTGGTGCGGTTGCTGCTCAAACTATTTTGCCGGTCATTGGAGTGCCACTTTCTTCCTCTGTTCTTAAGGGTTTGGATTCGCTCTTAGCTACTGTTCAGATGCCACCTGGTATTCCAGTAGCAACAGTTGCTATTGATTGTTCGGAGAATGCGGCTCACTTGGCGATTCAAATGTTGGCGATCAGCAACGATAAATTAGCAATGGAACTTCGGGCTCATCGCATAGCAACGATGGGTGAGGATGTCCGAGATAAAGACAGAAAGCTGCGGGCATCTGGTTGGCCCGACGAAACAAAAAGTTAATAATTGACATGAAAAAAGAAAGAAGAAAAGGAAATAAACATTTTCACCCCCGCCGGGCGTGCCAATTGTGGTGCCCGGCGGTTTTTTATTTTTACGAAATACGAAATTAAGTACGAAATACGAAGGTACGAAAATCGTGTCAAAAATTTAACCCGAATCGTATAAAGTTATAGATTGACGAAAAGACTGATTATATGTAAAATGATAATATTGCAAAAAGACTAAAAATCTTAATTATTTTTTATTTTTTTATGACGTATTTCCGAAATAATAACTTGAGCAATAAAAATACAAGAGCAGGCAATTATCAGACACCAAAAGTGAAATTTTATAAAAAACGTTGGTTCAAGATTGTGGGAGTAATTCTCATCTTGCTGGTTATCGGTGGCGGTGCTTTTGCCTGGAAAACCGGAAGCGTGCTCACAAAAATTTCCAATGGCGGACTGCTTTCAAGCATCGCTCACAATATCCCCGGCGTGAAAGACGAGCTAAAAGGAGAAAAAGACGGGCGGATAAATATATTAGTATTAGGAATGAGAGGCGCTGACCTTCCCGGGGGAGGACTTTTGGCGGATACCATTATGGTGGTGAGCGTAAAACCGGCTGAAAACAAAGCGTCTATTATTTCTATTCCCAGAGATTTGTATGTCACGGTTCCGGGAACGCAAGACAGGCAGAAGATCAATGCTGTCCACGCTTATGGCGAAGAGAATGGAAAAGAGCAAGGACTGGAACAGATGAAAAAGGCCGTAACTGAAGTGACCGGACTGCCTATCCATTATGCCGCCAGCATTAATTTTACCGGATTTAAACAGTTGGTAGATGCCATCGGCGGAGTGGACGTGACTCTCGACAAACCTTTCGAAGAAACTATGCAGTTTAACGAAGCCAAGGTTTGCGATCCTAATGTTTTTACTGTTCCGACTGGAAAATATGAAACTAAAAAGGACACAACCAAAACAGGAAAGATAAAAATTGTAGCGCAATACCCGCTTTGTACTAATCCTAAAACGGAGTGCGGAGGCGATTTCAAGTTGCCTGCCGGAAAAAATACACTAAATGGTGATCAGGCATTGTGTTTTGCAAGATCGAGAGTAACTTCCAGTGATTTTGAAAGAGCTAAGCGCCAACAACTGGTTATGCAACTAGTCAAAGATAAAATGTTGAGCATTGGAACACTGGCTGACTTTTCCAAAGTGAACGGTGTTTTAGACTCTTTGGGTGACAATGTCCGCACAGATATGCAGCTTTGGGAAATGCAAAAACTGTACGATATCTATAAAAAAGTTCCCAATCCGGAAATTCATCAAAGGGTATTAGAAGACAGTGAAGAGGGATTGCTTTACGCGCCAACCGAAGGAGTGTCTGGATATATTCTTCTTCCGAGAGGCGACAACTATGACAAAATTCATGATATGGCACAGAATATTTTCACTATGCCAGAGCAAAAAGATATAAAGCCGAAGATATAAAACCTAAGTAATATGGAGTTATCCATCATTATTACCAGCTATAAAAATCCTGAACTTTTGAAGGTTTGTATTGATTCGATAAAAAAGAATATCACTCTGACCGATTATGAAATGATTGAAATAGATTGCGAGTCGGAAGAGGCTACCCAACTAATGATGAGAGAGGATTATCCGGAAATAAAATTTTATGCGTTCAAAGAAAATGTTGGCTATCAGGCTCTTTTAAAAAAAGGATTCGAGATGGCAGAGGGTAAATATATCCTGATTATGAATGGGGATGCGGTCGTCAAAAAAGGATCGATCGAAAAATTATTGGAATATGTGAGAAGCAATAAACAAGTGGGTCTTGTCGGCCCACAACTCCTCGGATTTAACGAAGAATTGCAATATTCATGCTTCCGGTTTTATACGCCGATGACCATAGTTTATCGGCGGACATTTTTAGGAAGATTAAAGTTCGCCCAAAAGAAATTAGACCTGTTTCTAATGAAAGATTTTGACCATAAGAGCGAAAAAGAGGTAGACTGGTTGATGGGTTCGGCGCTGATGACTTCGCGCGAAGTTATTAAAAAGGTAGGACTGATGGATCCGCGGTTCAAGATGTATTTTGAAGACGTGGACTGGTGCCGAAGATTTTGGGAAGCTGGATACAAAGTCATATATTATCCGAGTTCCCGGATGTACCATTACCACGGTAAAGGTTCGTCCGGAAAAAGCATAATAAAAACCTTAATATTCAACCGTTTAGCCTGGCTGCATATTATTAGCGCGGTCAAATATTTCCTTAAATACTGGGGCAAACCGTTGCCTCAACATAATTAATGATGGAACTGAATAAAATATTAGAGGAATCCGCCAATCTGGAAAAAAACAGAAAGCTTTTCAAGAAGTACGTCACTTTTTTTGTGGTTATTTTTCTTGTCGCTGGCAGTTATTTTTTGGGCGTGAACCAAGGGAAAAAGCAAACAACTGAACAGAAAGTCATTCCACTAAGCCAGTCGTTGATTGAGAATAAATTGCCAAGCTCGGATGAAAAAGTTGATTTTTCTCTTTTCTGGAAAGTATGGGATTTGGTCAAGGACAAACATATCGATAAGGACAAACTGGACGCGCAAAAAATGGTATACGGCGCGATAAATGGATTTTTGAAAGCCACCGGTGATCCATATTCCACTTTTTTTGATCCCACTGAATCAAAATCATTTACCGAAGAGATTGGAGGATCTTTTGAAGGGATCGGCGCGGAATTGGGCGTGAAAGATGATGTTTTGACCGTCATTGCTCCTCTTGACAGTTCGCCGGCGCAAAAAGCCGGATTGCGCGCAGGTGACAAGATTTTAAAGATTGACGGAAAAATCACCACCGATTTTAATGTTTATCAAGCCGTAGATCTTATTCGCGGGAAAAAAGGCACTACGGTAACATTGACCATTCTTCATCAGGGCGAACAAGAAACCAGGGATGTGGTGGTAACGCGAGATACGATTGAGGTAAAAAGCGTCAAAATGGAATTTAAGGACGACAAGATTGCTTATATAAAAATTACCAAATTTGGTGATAATACGGGAAAGGAATTTAGTGATGCACTGAGTAAGATTACGTCCCAAAATACCAAGGGAGTTATTATTGATCTTCGCAATAATCCGGGCGGGCTTCTGGACAAGGCGGTGGAAATTGCCAGCAAGATGATCCCCAATGGAAAAGTGGTGGTGACAGAAGAGGATAGCGCTGGAAATAAAGAAAGCCTGAAGACAGCTGGCGGAGACAGATTGAGCTCTATTCCAACAGTGATTCTTATTAACGAAGGAAGCGCCAGCGCCTCGGAAATTCTGGCCGGGGCTCTTCGAGATGACCAGGGGCTGACGCTTATTGGCAAAAAAACTTTTGGGAAAGGGTGTGTCCAACAGCTTATTGATCTTCCGGGCGGGTCAAGCGTAAAAATTACCATTGCCAAATGGCTGACGCCAAACGGTGATTATATAATGGAAAGGGGAATCAATCCTGATATTGAAGTGGATTTGAGCCTTGATGATTTCAATAATAATCGTGATCCGCAACTGGATAAGGCGATAGAAGTGATAAAGGAGAAAATTAAGTAGCTTAGGAAACTTATGAAGGTTATTTTTCTTCAGGATGTGAAAAGTGTTGCTCGAAAAGGCGACATCAAAGACGTGGCCGAGGGCTATGCCCGAAATTTTTTGTTTCCCAAAAAGATGGCTGAAATGGCGACTGACGAGGCGATAAAAAATGTCACCGCTCAAAAAGAAAAAGAAAGAGTTGAGGAAGCAAAAAATACTGAAAAAATGAGGCAATTGGCGGGCGTTTTGAGAGATATGGAAATTGTGCTAAAATCAAAAGAGAAGAATGGAAAACTTTTTGGTTCGATTTCTAAAAAAGACATTGCCGAAAACTTGAAAAGAGAAGGATCCGAAATTACGGAAGAAAAAATAATTCTAGAAAATCCTATCAAAAAAATAGGAGAATACAAAATAGAAATAAAATTAACATCCGACATAGTATCGTATATTAAGTTGAAGGTTGAGGGAGTGTAGCTGATCTTATAAATATTTATTTTTTCTAAAGTCGCAGGGGAAGGCGGCTTTTTATCTATAAAAGTATGCGAACGCGCGCTACGAACGCGCACATACGAATATTAAAAATATGAAAAACCGAAAGTACATCTTTGTTGTCGGGGGAGTGATGAGTGGTGTGGGAAAAGGGATAACCACATCTTCCATTGGGGCGATTCTGAAAGCGCGCGGATTCAATATTACGGCGCTAAAGATTGATCCTTATATCAATGTTGACGCGGGAACGATGAATCCGACCGAACACGGAGAAGTATTTGTTTTGGATGATGGCGATGAAACCGACCAGGATATGGGGAATTATGAGAGATTTTTGGATATAACTTTGACTCGCGATAATTATATGACCACTGGCCGAGTCTATGAAACAGTAATCCACAAAGAAAGAAATTTGGAATATAAAGGAAGATGTGTGGAAGTAGTTCCGCATATTCCTATGGAAGTCATTGAGCGGATCGAAAAAGCTTCTCGCAAAGCCAAATCAGACATCACTCTCGTGGAAATAGGCGGAACAGTCGGGGAATATCAGAATATACTTTTTCTGGAAGCGGCCAGGATGATGAAAATAAAATATCCGGACGACGTGATGTTTGTTATGGTAAGCTATGTTCCTATTCCATCGAAGGTCGGCGAAATGAAAACAAAACCGACGCAATATGCTGTCCGAACGCTAAATGGTGCCGGAATTTTGCCGGACGTTATCATTGCCAGAAGTGAAACCTATCTTGACCAGAAAAGAAAAGAAAAGATCGCTATGTTTTGCAATATTCCGGAGCGCTATGTCATTTCCGCGCCTGACGTGGAAAGTATTTACGAAGTGCTTATCAACTTTGAGCGCGATGATTTGAGCCGGTTAATTTTGAAAAAATTAGACCTACCATACAAAAAAACCAATCTTAATGATTGGTATAATTTGATGGACAATATTAAAAATGCCAAAGAGAAAGTAAAAATTGGGGTGGTGGGAAAATATTTCGGTACCGGTGATTTTATCCTTTCCGACGCGTATATTTCGGTTTTGGAAGCTATCAAGCATGCAGCGTATAAGCTAAAAGTAAAGCCGGAGATCAGCTGGATAAATAGTGAACTTTTTGAGCGTGAACCGGAAAAACTGGAGGAGCTTAAAAATTATGACGGTGTTATCATTCCGGGCGGGTTTGGTTCTCGTGGAGTAGAAGGAAAAATTGCTGCCATAAAATATCTTCGTGAAAACAAAATTCCATTTTTTGGACTTTGTTATGGAATGCAGTTAGCAGTGATTGAATATACCAGAAATGTTTTAGGCTGCAAAGATGCTAATACCACGGAAATAAATAGAAATACAAGTTGCCCAGTGATTGACATTATGCGGGAACAAAAGAAAAATCTGAAGGATTCTAACTATGGCGCCACAATGCGACTTGGAGCTTATCCGGCGATTTTGAAAAAGGGAACAACTGCATATCGAGCTTATGGGAAAGGGAAAATTTCCGAACGTCACAGGCACAGGTGGGAAGTTAATCCTGAATATATCGAGAAACTGGAAAAAGCCGGGCTAGTTTTTTCCGGAATTTCTCCTGACCGAAAACTGATGGAAATTACAGAACTGCCGAAAACTATCCACCCATTCTTTCTTGGCACGCAATTTCATCCGGAGTTGAAATCAAAACCATTGAATGCTCACCCACTTTTTTATGAATTTGTGAAAGTAGCCAGCAAAAAATAGGAATTAATCCGAGATTTTGAAGTCAAAAAGCCCCGCTCAAGCAGGACTTTTGATATTTTCAATTTTAATACGACCTACTCTACCGAAACCAATCTTCGCATGGTCAATTTTCCTGTGAATGAGGGCATTTTTCTGGTAGAAAATTTTACCACACCGTCTTTCATCGCAAAAAGAGTATCATCTTCGCCACGCTTAACATTTTTTCCGGGATGAAATTTGGTTCCGCGCTGACGGATGATAATTTGTCCGATTTTTACTTTTTCTCCACCAAAAAGCTTCACTCCTAATCTTTTAGAAATGGAATCTCGTCCTAGTTGGGTAGAGCCGCCGGCTTTTCTGTGCGCCATATAATTAGTAACTTACATTATCCTCCTCTCCCTTTGGGAGAGGATGTCAGCCTGAATTTTCTTAAATTCTGGCTGACAGGAGAGGGACAATATAGCTAAAAAGATAAACTTTATTTACAGAACGTAGTTTATCAAGTATATGATATAATGTCAACCCCGTATAGAAATCAGACAACTTTAATGGTATATTATATATAGTCTTAATCTATAATAAAATATTGGTTAAGAAAATAACTCGTCTGATTTCTAACGGGGTAAATATGCTGGTTAAAATAAAAGAAATACTAAAAAATAATGAATATAAGATCATTCTTGTTTTTGGCTTTATCTTGGTAGCTGTTCTATCGTTTGAGGCGGGAATGATGAAAGGTCAAGCTATAAAACAAAATCAAGTGGTTGTCAATAGCAACAGTGCTGAAACTGTTTGTGGGGCGAGTTCCGGCCAGGCTACCGAAGCCTCAAATTTGACCTCTGAGGACGCCAAACCCGGAGATAATAAAAATATACCACCCCAAAACTGTGCCTTTGTTGGTTCTAAAAATTCCAATAAATATCATCTTCCAACCTGCCAATATGCCAAGAGGATTAAGCCGGAAAATACCACTTGCTTTAAGGATAAAAATGAGGCAGAATTAAGAGGGTATCAGCCCGATAAGAGTTGCATCAAATAAACTTTTGCATATACATAATCTTATGAAAAACGGCAAAAAAATAATTGTCATATCTTTGGGTGGGTCGCTTATCGTTCCAAAGCATATTGACTGGCGTTTTTTGAAAAAATTCAGGGAACTGATATTAAAACAGATAAAGAAAGGAAAAAAATTTATTATTATCACCGGCGGAGGTTATGCCGCCCGTGAATACCAGAATGATGCCTGCAAAGTGACAGAACTGACGACTAATGATCGCGACTGGCTGGGAATCCACGCCACCCGCATGAACGCGCATCTTGTTCGCACTATTTTCAGAGATTTCTCCCACCCCAGAATCAACAAAAATCCCAATGATCTTGAGGATTTTTTTAATTTCAAGGAAAGCATCCTGGTAGCGGCCGGATGGCGTCCTGGATTTTCCACCGATTTTGACGCAGTGACTTTGGGAAAATATTTTGGCGTGAAAAATGTTGTCAATTTGTCTAATATAGATTATGTTTATAATAAGGATCCAAAAAAATTCAAAAGTGCCAAAAAGATTCGAGAAATTTCCTGGACAGAATTTAGGAAGATAGTAGGGGATAAGTGGGATCCGGGACTTAATGCTCCTTTTGACCCGATTGCTTCCAAAATTGCGCAGGAGGCTCAAATGGAAGTAGTCATCATGAATGGAAAAAAATTGAAAAATTTGGAAAGTTACTTGGAAGGAAAAAAATTCACCGGGACGGTGATAAAATAAATCAAACCATAAATTTCTATGCTTTGAACAAAGCGAATAGGGAGGGGTTTATGAAACGATTTACGGCTGGTGATGCAAGGTTAGTAACTAAAAAGAACGGAAAAGAAGTCCTGTCGGCTAGCGACGACCCAGACGAGAGCATTAAACAGCGAATTATAGAGGTGATGCGCAAGAAAGCCGTTGGTGATGAAAAAAAAGCGCATGTTTATTTCGATCCGGATGGCGCGCCTGGGTCTCATCTCTATTTTGATCCAAGGGACGAATCCTTGCTGGATCAGCTCCGGTATCTGGATAAGAAAAGAAGATGGATCGTCAAAGAACTGGTCGCGGTTGGATATCGCGTCATTGTTTCGAAGGAGATGGTTTGTCGTATATGTACTGGCTTGCCCAGTAATCCGTGCGATGAGTGCAATGGCAAAAAACCTGTTGGCATCTCATTTGAACGTCAGGATTGGATTTCCTACAGTTACATAGAAGTACGCTGGTAAAAGCAACGTGGGTCGGGGAGAACTCTCTCCGACCCAAGAAATATAAAAACAAAACCCCGAAAGGGATTTTTTTGTTTGTGAAAAAATATTTATTTGAATCTGATCTTGTGATATTTGAGCAAAAAATAAAGAAGAAAATAAAAGACCAGGGAAATAGCAAGAGAGACAATTATAAATCCGGTGATAAGTGGCAGGAGCAAGTTAGTGAAAATTGTTTCTGTAAAAAAATATTTCCAGCCCAAATTATGAGTGGCTTTAAAGTTATTTATAAGAGTTTCGGAATTAGTATGAAATAAAAATCCGCCCACTGTTGCGGCCAGAGACATAATGAGAAAGGTCGTCCACATGTTGACGGCTAAAACGCCAGCAGTAGCCGAGAGGCGGTTAAAACGCAAAATAGAAGCCGTAATCAGCGTTGTGGCCACGCCTTCCCCGGGCATAATGCCCCAAAAAATACCCAAAGCCGCTCCGGCTGCGACTTTATGGGGAGAATCGTCAATGAGGAAGAATTTTTTGATGAAGTTTTTGATTTTTTGAAGCATATAATAATGCGCCGTCATCCCGAGCGTAGTGATGTCGCATAGCGACAGAACGCAGTCGAGGGATCTGCTTTACATTATTTCTGGCTATAATTTCTGCCAGTAATAAAACTAGAAGTAGTCATTAGCAGATCCTTCGACTTCGTTCGGATAAATCCTCACTCCGCTCAGAATGACGGGAAACGGGGTTATTTCTTTTTTACTATTAAACTGGCACTTTCCTTATCCACTACTTTGGCTTTTTCCACTCCTTGTCTGGCTTCCAGCGGCAAAACACCCAAAATATTTCTAAGCGCGATACCGTCAACTTTTCTGATGTCGTCCCACTTTCCAAGCGGTTCCAAAATTTCTTTTAATTTTTTATCATCATATTTATATGTCTTGCGCAAAGTTCTGGCGATTATCCCACCTTCGGAAAAAACCCGTTCCACGCCTTCCTGGTTCATATAATTGACAATATCTTCCTGCAACTTTCCAATTCTTTCTTTGGTTATATTCATGGCCGAGCGTAGTTCGATAAATTCAGAAATCAGATTATTAACTTCTTCTGTATCAATTTTTCGCAGCTCCTTAAATTTATGTTTCCACATCGGGCATTGATTTTGATATCCGCACCAGTCGCAAAGAGGGGATACTTGCGGCTCAAATTTGCTTTCTTTTATTTTGGCGATAGTTTCCAGAAATTGTTTGCGGCTTGATTCCAATTGTTCTTCGGTTCTTGTGGCCGAAAGTTTTACGCCGTGCTTTAGAAAATATAAACTGACTTTTATTTTATCCAAATTATTTTTTTCGTTGGGGTATTGAGAAAGAAAAGCGTTCAGATATACCGAAAGCTGGATGTCGTTTTCCACTCGCTCTTGCGTCGGCATCTTTTTGGTCGTTTTATAATCAATAATTTCATATCCATCATCCGTCCGGTCAATGCGGTCAATGATGCCAGAGATGATATGATTCTCGTCCTCGCCTGGCAGTTCGATTTGAAAGCGCGATTCCAAGTTCACGATATTAAAATCAACCGGATTATTCCGCTTGAAATAGTCCTGGATAATTTTCACGCCCTGGGTAAAAGCAGCCCGTTCTTCGTCCGGATTTTCGAAAATTACCGGATTCCAGGAATTAGAAAAATGTTCCATGGCCTGGTCTAGGTTGGGGGATATGATACCCGGAGTATGGATAAATTTCATAACATCATGCAAGGTCGAGCCAAAAACCGCCTCTTTGGATTTGGGCGTCCTGATCTTGTCAATTTCCTGAAACTTATATTTCAGGGGGCAAGTTCTGTATGTGTCAAAAGCACTGTATGAAATACGCATAAAAATGGTATAAAGTATACGGTATTTAGTAGCTAGTATGGGAATTATAGCATAAATATCGAGGCTGTGGATAACTTTCTTTGACTTAATTTTTAATCAATGAAAGAATAAAAATAACAGTTCTTTCTTCGAATATGATTGGTGAGGCGTGGAATTAGCCCAAACTCTAGCCTATACGAGTGGAGGGTTGCAGGATTGCTGTCTGTCAATAACGGACCGACAGAGACAAAAAGGATAGGAGATATACACAATATGGCTCTTTCCTTGCATATCCTGAGTAGGATCATAGATCCGAAGCAGGGAGTTACCTCCCAAGGCTAAACCCTCGCCAATTATCTTTTCATCACATTTCATCACATTTTTTCTCTTTCCGGCACTATCTTATCTCTATCAGATAGTGCTTTTTCTTTTTGTTGACAAAATTTGATACGCTTAGTATTATTAACATATACTAATATAGTAGGAATAAGAAAATGAAATTTTCAACTAGAGCTGAATATGGGTTAAAAGCTATGGTCAATTTGGCCAGATGTTATCCGGAACAAAAAAATATCAAGGCTATAAGTCGCGATGAAAATATCTCGGTGAAATATCTGGAACGACTAGTAGGGGAATTGAGAAAAAATAATCTAGTCACCAGCCAGATCGGAAAAAGTGGGGGATATACCCTGGCTAAAAAACCAGCTCTCATAAAAGTCGGAGAAATTATTGAAATTGTTGAAGGGCCGATCGCGCCGATGGGATGCGTGGGAAAGAAATGTGCTATGGAAAAGAAATGTACATCTTCTATTGTATGGAATAAGGTAGGAGTGCAAATAAAAAAGACTTTGTATGGGATAAAATTAAGTGAATTAATATAAGCGAGCTCTCCTTCTCTCCCTTTGGGAGAGAAGTCCTGATTCTTATCAGGACAGAGAGGGAACTTAGTAAGGCAAAATATATAATTTAGTGAATTTAACATAAAACCCTCTCCTGTCGCGAAGACGCGACCTCCTCTCCCGAAGGGAGAGGAGGAAGAGGAATAAATAATTTTTTATGAGAAAAATTTATTTAGATCACGGAGCAACAACGCCAGTTGATAAAAAAGTATTAGCGGCCATGATGCCGTATTTTTCCGATAAGTTTGGCAATGCTATGTCTATCCATAATTTTGGCTCTGTTGCCAATGAAGCGGTGGAAAAATCAAGGAAGCAAACTGCGGATTTTTTTGGCGCGCAGCCAGAAGAAATGATTTTTACCAGTGGCGCGACAGAATCAAATAATTTAGTGGTAAAGGGCGTATTAAATGCATATTATTTTACTCCTAAGGCACTCGGTGCCCAACACGAAGGAATAGAGAGGCACCGAGTGCCTTCAAGGCCTCATATAATCACCACTGCCTTTGAGCATCATTGCGTCCTGGATTCTTGTAAAGAAGTAGAAAAAGAAGGACTGGCTGAGGTGACTTATATTAAGCCAAATAAAGACGGGATTATAAAAGTGGAAGATATCAAAAAAGCCATCAAGTCTAACACCATTTTAGTGTCTGTTATGTATGTTAACAACGAAATTGGAACAGTTCAGTCTATTGCCGAAATTGGAAATCTTTTACGAAATACGAAAAAAATACGAAATACGAAAGTACGAACGAAATATCCCATATTTCACACTGACGCGACACAAGCAATTAATTATTTTGACTGTAATGTTGATAAGTTCGGTGTAGACTTATTGTCTATGTCCGCGCACAAAATTTATGGACCGAAAGGAATCGGCGCTTTGTATATTAGAAAAGGTACGCCAATAAAAAGAGTCCAGGACGGCGGGGGACAGGAAAATAATAAACGAGCCGGGACGCATAATGTTCCAGGTATTGTGGGCTTGGGCGCGGCCATGGAATTAGTTAAAAAGGAAAAAGTAAAAGGTAAAAGTATTTTAGAAATAAGAAATTATCTTATAGAAAGAGTATTAAAAGAAATTCCGCAGGCGAAACTGAATGGATCAAAAATAAAACGTTCTCCGAACAATGCTAATTTTTCTTTTAAAAACGTAGAAGGGGAGAGTCTTCTTATGATGCTTGATATGGAAGGTATTGCCGCTTCAACTGGCAGCGCTTGTACCTCTGGTAATCTTGAACCGTCGCACGTTCTTATGTCTCTTGGCATGAAACACGAAGACGCTCATGGGTCGCTCAGATTAACGCTTGGAAAAAGCACAACAAAAAAAGAAATTGACTATACGGTAAATAAATTAAAAAAAATCGTGGAAAAGATCAGGAAAGTCTCGGGGAAAGTTTTGGAAGAATATTATTCGAAAAAATAATTATTAAGATACATCTACCTATATGCAATACTCGAAAAAAGTGCTGGAACATTTTACCCGCCCCCATAACCAAGGTGTTTTGAAAAATGCCGATGGTGTTGGTAGTGTCGGCAATCCTCAATGCGGAGATATAATGAAAATTTATATCAAAGTAAAAAAGAAGAAAGGCGAAGAGGTGATAGAGGATATCAAATTTGAAACTTTGGGTTGCGCAGCGGCTGTGGCAACATCATCTATGGTCACCGATCTTGCCAAAGGAAAGACTCTGGGGGAGGCCTCCAAAATTACGAGATCCGATGTGGCCGAAAATTTAGAGGGGCTGCCACCAGTGAAGATGCACTGCTCAAATTTGGCAGCTGATGCGCTGCAGGAGGCAATAAAAAATTATAAAGTAAAAAAATAATCCCGGATTATAAAAGCCGTTTTTCTCTAGGGGAGAGCGGCTTTTGATATGGTGAGAGTGTCGCACATTAATACTTTCACGACACTGGGGGGATGCTGGCCTGGCGTCTTAGAGCTAGATAGCCTTGAAAGATGTATATTTTGCTAATTCTTTCTAATTTAAAATTTTTAAAACTTAAAATTTTCCAATTAGTCGGAAATTTATTCTTTCTTTTTTCTAACCAACTTTGTACCTTTTCATCTTTTATATTGTTTCCGAAATATATAAAGTATAAGTTTTCTTTTGAGTTAATTTTTCTATATTTCTTTTCTTTAATGTTCATTATGTTTACCACTCCCCTACTGTCACTTGTCCCAAAGACATCAATCGCAAAATTAGTAGGTTTTGCATAAACATAAAAATCATACCTGTCCTTACTGTTATACTCATGCAGATCCCCTCGTTTGTATGTTGGCTTTTCAACATGAACAAATTTTTCACCAAATTTTTCTATTAATAGTTTATATGCAATATTTTCATAATATTTTCCCTTATTAAGAAATTCTGAAATTTTATTTGACCTTACTTTTCCATGCATGTAGTTATTAATTTCTAATCCTAAATCCTTTCTTAGACTAATTAAACCTCCAAATTTTCTTTGAATCTGTCTGGATGAAGGTAGAAAATCAAAGTCATCGATATCATAAGCTGCTGGATAGCGGTCATATAAATTATAAAATTTATCGAATCCTTCTTTAATTTTCTCTAATGTCCATGTTATGGGTGGCATATAAAATAAATATTTTTTAATGATAAATTATCATCTGATCGACTCTAACGCCAGAGTCGCGGCCGATTTTCCCAACGAGGGATTTGGAAGTGCCAAGATATAAATTGGCTCCAAAATATGGATCATGGACGATATAGTCCTTGCTGTCTTTTCCAGTGATGACAACATAGTGACCGCCCCCGCCGTTAGTTTTTCCAATGTAAACAATTACCGGATTGCCACTTTTTATTTCACTGTCGATGGTTGACCATTTGATGTTGCCATGACCAATGGAAGAAGTGAGAGCTATTCCCGGGCTCCAGGTGGCCGGCCATTTAATAAGGTCATAATAAAATATTTTTTGTCCGGCCATTTTTCCCGGATCGATACTGGCTCCTTTTTCCCGGAATACCATGGCGACAGAAGTGACGGCGCAACCATAGTCTTTCATAAGAGAACTGGAATTTCCGATCCGTTTATTTCCCCAGCGTGAATCTCTTTGTGAGAAATACCATGAGGTTGAAGCTAAATTATCCTTCGGTTTTGAATAACTTGAAACGCTGGCACTGACCTCGCCCAAGTTGCTGGCCTCGGAGAAATTGAACAGTTCTTTTTTCTGCGCTTCTACGTGAGCCAAGAGATCCTGATATTTTTGTTCCTCACCTTGAGTTTTTGTCAGAAGTGATTGTTTCTGGTTCTCATTATAGGCGAGATCATTAGTGCGGTCAGTTAAATCCTCTTTTTTCTTATTTATGTCTTCTCGTTTCTGATTCAGCTCGTTTCTGTTATCCAGCATCTCATTCCGGTCTTTTTCAATAGTGGACACCACTTCTGATAATTTTACACTTGATTGGTCAAGGTAATCTGCTTGGACAACGGTATCTGAAAAATCCTTATCAATGAGTACCAGATCAAGCAACCCCTGCTGGTCATATTCGTAATATGATTGCATAAGACCAACAAGAATTTTTTTCTGGGCATTCAGGTCGTCCTCTTTGGTCAGAATGCTTTTTTCCAGGTCGTTTATTCGCTTATCCAGATCATTAATCTGTTTTTGAGTTGAGCTGATCTGAAGTCGGTTCATTTCCTGCTCTTTATCGATTGTTTGTAATTGACTGGACAAAGTATCCTGTTGTTTATTTTTTATATCAATCAATTCCTGGTAAACCTTAGCCTTCTTTTCCAAATTTTCGCATTCGTCTTTTGCGTCACCAGTGAGCGTGTCGCAATCTACTGTGTCATCGGCCAAAGCGACAGTGAACAATGAACAATGAACAATGAACAGAAAAAACAGAATTATTAAAATATTTTTCTTTATTTTCATTTAATGAAAGTTACTCCTAGACTAAATTAATAGCCTTATTTATTAGTGCTATTGTTTTATCTTTACCCAAGACCCAGGCCACTTCAAATGGTGAAGGAGATTTCTGTTCGCCTGTGAGCGCCACACGAAGCGGCCATAATAGTTCGCCACGCTTATCTCCCGCAGCTTCCATCAAAATATGCCCTAAATTAGGCAAGCTCCAATTTTGAGGTTTTATGTCAGATAAAAGTTCTTGTGATTTTTCCAAAGATTTTTTAATCTCTTCGTCAGTCATACCTTTCCATCTCAAAAGTTCTTTATCATACTCAATATCATGGAAGAAAAAATTTACCCCGTCCCCTATCTCGGAAAGTTTGTAAATTCTTTGCTGTTCCAGACCTAATAGTTTATTGATAAAGATAGCAGTTTCTTGATTATCGGGAAGATTTTTATAAAATTCCTTTTCTTTTATAAACGGTAACGCCCTTTCTCGAAAATTATCAGGCGATATTTTTTTTATCCATTCGGAATTTAGCCAGTCTAATTTTTTTATATCAAACACCGCTCCCCCTTTATGCACGCGTTCTAATTTAAATTCTTTTATTAATTCTTCGAGCGAAAAAATTTCCTTGGTACTTCCCTCTCCTGGATTCCAACCCAAAAAGGCGACAAAGTTTATGATAGCTTCTTTGAGATAACCCTTCTTTATATAATCTTCCACGGCCACATCGCCCTGCCGTTTTGAGAGTTTACTTCTGTCACTATTCAGAAGTAATGGCACGTGGGCAAATTGCGGTGGTTCCCAGCCGAGATATCTATATAGTAGCAAATGCTTCGGGACGCTGGATAACCATTCCTCACCGCGGATGACGTGGGTGATGTTCATTTCATGGTCGTCAACAACGACGGCCAAATGATAGGTCGGAAAACCGTCGGATTTCAAAAGTACCTGGTCATCGACGAGATTAGTTTCAAATTTAATTTTCCCGCGGATGATATCTTCAAACTCAATTGTTTCATCTTTGGGCATTTTCAAGCGAATGGTATATGGACAATTTTCTTTCAGTTTTTTATTCACTTCTTCAGGCGTGATGTTGCGCAGGCAATATTGATCGTAGATCGGCGGTAATTTCTGCGCTTGTTGTTCTTTTCTCATTTCTTCCAGTCTTTTTGGTTCGCAGAAGCAATAATAGGCATGGCCATCTTTCACCAGCTGTTCGGCATATTTTTTATAAATCTCTAATCTTCCCGATTGCTTGATCGGACCTTCGTCCCAGGTGATTCCCGCCCACTCTAATGTCGCCAGTAAATTTTCAAGAGCTCCTTCGACAAATCTTTTTTGATCCGTGTCTTCAATTCGTAAAACAAAATCCGCCCCGTTTTTTTTGGCAAATAAAAAATTGTAGAGAATTGTCCTGAAATTCCCAATATGCACAAATCCAGTTGGTGACGGCGCGATCCTAACGCGAAGGTTTTCCATATTATTTGCTAAAACCAGTTAAAATAGCAGAGCCGGCGATAATTAACACTAAACCAGCAATCTTTAATATTGTTACGGATTCTCCAAGAAAAAAACCAATAACCGATGCGATAGCGATACTTCCGGCAATGATGATCGGGCCTCCTACAGAAACAGATAACCCAGAGCCGTATGCCTTCAGGGCGAAATAATCTATGGCCAAAGCGCTTATCCCGGCTAAAACTGCAAATAATATTCCTTTCGGCTTAATTTCAGCGACAGCAGAATTAAACTTCGGCCAAATTACTATCATGCCCAAAATAACTGCAGTCAAAGAAACTATTATTGCGCCCAGCAAGGCATTTATATTTTCAGATGCTTGTTGATGGAAAACTGTCCAGAGTCCAAAAGCAACCGCTGCAATTATTGCAAAAATTATTCCACTACTCATTTGTTTTCTTCTATTTTTTTAATTGAAGCAGTGGCTGTATCATGGCCTTTGTTTATAGTAAATTGACCAATTTCATAACCCATTTTTTTGGCTAATGTTCTAAAGGCAGACATTTTTTGCTTATCCTCTTCATCAAATACTTCCCTGCTGGTAAAAATACTAATCGATCCAGCTTGCGCGCTTTCTACAATATGCTTTTCCATGACTTCTCGTTGGCCTGCTATCATATTTTCTTGAAATTTTCTTGTGTATTCCAGATCTTTATCTGCATTATTTTGTGGTGGTTTTTCAAACGTCATACCTTTAATTGAAAATTATTTTTATCGGAAAAATTATTACCGCTCGAAGAATTCTTTTCCATCTTCTTGGACGGCCGGGGTCGGGTTTTTGGAAGAGTCGCCAGAGCCATTCAAGACCGACAAATCTCAAAAACATTGGCGCGCGGTGGACTTTTTGGGTCAAAAAATCAAAAGAGCCGCCGACTCCCATAGCCAGCCTTATTCTATCATTTTTTTGCCGTTTAAGAAAGTTTTCTTGATATGGAGCGCCGAAATTACAGAAAACTATCTGACAGCTGGAGCTTAGGATCTGATAAGCATCATCCTTGGGGTCTATATTGTCGCCATCAACGATTAGTTCTGGATAAAGTCTGTTTATTTCATCACGAGTTTCTTCCCAGGAACTCAAACCTTCACTATTAGCAGCTAAAAATATAGTCAGTTTGTTCTCATGGGCTAGTCTTATAATCCTCTTCATGAGATCTGCCCCAGCCATCCGACATTTCAATCGTTTGCCATATCTCCAGAAAGCGAATTTTATCCCGATGCCATCAGCGACATTGAGATCGCAATTATTTAATATATTTTTAAATTCTTCATTTTTCTGCGCTTCCAAAATAAATTCCGGATTGATCGTAGCGATCTGGTGAAATTTTTCTTCGGACAAAAAAAAGCGTACTTTTTGAAGTATTTCTTTTTTGGTAAGATTGTCTATTTTGATATTTAATATATGCATTTTTGTAGAGACGCAATTTATTGCGTCTAAACTTATGAAGACGCGATAAATCGCGTCTCTACCTCAGTGGGCAGCTTTCTATGATTGTATATTCACTATTTCCATCCCCAAAATCACTGGCCATGACATCGATCGTTTCGGCGGTTATGACTAGAGGGTATTTTTCCTCAATAGAAGGTTTTGATTTCAGCGCTTCCCATTTATATTTTCGTCCTCGCCCTAAAGTGATATGCGGGCGGAAAGTTTTTTTGGCAGAAGTAAAAATGTTCAGTTCTTTTTCTATTTTTTCATTGAGACGTAGTAAATCCGCATTAGTTGGTCCGGTAAGAGCGACCATCTTGGGATCAGTTGCCGACGGGAAAAGTTCTATCCGGTCAAATTCTATATCAAAAATATCCTCACTTCCCACGACTTCTCGCACTTTCTGGCACACTTCAAGCAGCGTTTCTTCATCTACATAGCCCAGAAACAGCAAAGTGATGTGCAAATTAGCCTCTTTTGTCCATTTCACAGGTAAACCCCCACACCAAGAATTGGTATTTTTTTGTGTAATATCACCATCAGACCTAAATTCTTGGTGTGGGGGTGAATCAGCCCATTTTTCAACAGCCTTTACGAGCCTCTTTTTGACTTTGTCAGGAATATTGATAGATATGAATATTTTACGTTTCATATATAAATACTAGCTTAAATTAGGCCTTTTTGCAATTATTTGGGCGCGGACTGTCCGCTTAGAAAATAAAGATAGCGGACAGTCCGCGGAGGTGATAAAATAGCCTTATGACAAAGAATAACAACTTTATCATTGATATCGTCCCTTTGACTCGCATTCCTCTGACTCGCAATCAGTCGTTTTCGTATTTACATGCGGAAAAATTATCAGCGGGAACGCTGGTTTCTATTCCACTTTTTAGACGAAAAGTAGAAGGCATAGTTTTGGGCAGTCGGGATGATTTCAAAAGGCACGGTGGAATTGAACTCAAAAAAGTAGAAAAAGTTATTGAAGAAAATTTTTTGACTGAAGCGCAAATAAAACTGGCACAATTTATTTCTGAATATTATATTTCGCCCCTGGGAATAGTTTTGAAAAGTTTTGTGCCGAAAAGAGCGAAGGCGCGTATTAATAAAAAAAATATCCTTGCTAATTTAGAGCCCTCTCCTGTCAGCCACAAATTTTCAGAAAAATTTGAGCTGACATCCTCTCCCAAAGGGAGAGGAGGAAATGTTATTCTCACGAAAGAACAGCAATTGGCAGTTGGTGAAATTTCTAAAAGCTATAAGCTAAAAGCTAAAAGTTTTCTACTTTTTGGTCCCGCGGCTTCCGGAAAAACAGAAGTCTATATCCATTCCATGCTGAAAATTAAAGAAAAGAATGAAAACGCCCAATTTTTAGTACTGGTGCCGGAAAAAACATTGACTCCGCAAGCGCTTGAACGCTATGGTCAATACTTCAGGCCAGAAGAAATTGTAGTTATGAGTAGTAATATTACACGCGGACAATTTTATGAGAATTGGCGCCGCGTCAAATCAGGCGAAGTGAAGATAATCATAGCCACTCGCATAGGGGTCTTTGCCCCTTTTAATAATTTAAGGCTGGTCGTTATTGATGAGGAACAGGACATGAGTTATAAAAACTGGGACATGAATCCTCGGTATGACGCGAGAACAGTGGCGGAAAAATTAAGCGAATTATACAAATGCCCGATCGTTCGAGGTTCAGCGACGCCGAGCATTGAATCGTATTATCGAACTAGTAATAAAGAGTTAAAATTAATGACAATACCGCTCCTACTCCTAGAGCGAGGCTCTAGGAGTGCTAGTAAAATTGAGCTGGTGGATATGAAAAAGGAGCGATGGGCGAAAAATTATTCCCCTATCTCTAAAAAATTGAAATCAGAAATCGGATATGCTCTCAAAAACAAATTGCAAACCATTCTTCTCATCAATCGCCAGGGAATGAGCAGTTTTTCGGTTTGTGAATCATGTAAAAATGTCCTAAAATGTCCCAAATGCGACCGGGCGCTGGTTTATAGCAATAAAGGATATTATTCCTGTATCCATTGTGCGTACAAAACTTCCATTACGCCCAAATGTTCCAAGTGCGGTGGGCTGGTTTTCAAAAACGTAGGCTTGGGCACGCAAAAAATAGAACGCGAGATAAATAATCTGTTTCCTGGAGCGAACGTGGCTCGCATTGATTCACAAGCCATTCGCGTCAAAAATTATCAGGAAAATGTGTATAAAAAATTCTCCAGTGGTGAAATCGACATTTTGGTCGGAACGCAAATGATTTCAAAAGGTTGGGATTTGCCCAATGTAGCGCTTGTTGGTATTATAGACACAGATAATATGCTCTCTATCCCTGATTTTTCTGCCGGCGCCAAAGCCTATGAACTAATTAATCAAGTGGCCGGGAGAGTCAATCGTCCGGGAGCAAAATGGCCTGGCGTTGTCTTGATCCAAACATTTAATCCGGAGAATAAATTGCTGAAATTGATAGCTGACGGAAATTATTCTGGATTTTATGAAAAAGAAATATTAGAAAGAAAAGGATTGAAATTGCCTCCATTCGGCCGGATTATTAAATTAACGATTCAGGATTATAGCAAAAGTAAAGCAGAGAAATTAGCTGAAAGTGTATATAAATTACTGAAAAATGTTTCTAGCAACATTGTTGTTTCCGAGCCGCAAGAAGCCTATATTTCCAATATCAGAGGGCGGTCGAGACGCCAGATTATTCTCAAAACTACTGAAAAAAAATGGCCGGCGAAGATAATAAAAATACTAAAGTCATTGCCAAGCGGGTGGATTGTTGATGCAGACCCAATATCGATAATATAGCCGTCATCCCGAGCGAGTTCGACGTAAGGAGAATGAGTCGAGGGATCTGCCTTGAATTATCTCGAGCTATAAATCCTGCCAATAATTGAACCATAAATAATATTTAGTAGATCCTTCGACTGCGCTCTGTCGCTACGCGACATCGCTTCGCTCAGGATGACGGTTTTACAAATATGATTCTTCCCATATTAACCTATCCCAATCCCCTTCTCAATAAGAAGGCGGAAAAAATAAAGAACGCCAAAGATCCGGAAATAAAAGATCTGATTTTTGATATGCTGGAAACCTTGAAGAGTGCGGAGAATGGGATGGGGCTGGCAGCGCCACAAGTAGGGAAATTAGTGCGTCTTTGCATGATCAAATTCCAGGGAAAGAATTATATCCTGATAAACCCTAAAATAAAATCAAAATCTTTAGGTAAGGAAATTTTGGAAGAAGGGTGTCTTTCTTTTCCTGGACGATATGTACCTGTAAAAAGACACAAAAAAGTGAAAGTAGAAGCTCATGATCGACATGGCAATGAGATAATTATAAAAGCCGAAGGAATATTGTCCCGAGCACTTCAACATGAAATTGATCATTTGGACGGGGTTTTGCTAATTGAACGGACGGATAAAGAGAATAAACAAAAATTACTGCTGTAAAACCCCCTTATCCCGCACCAATTCCGATAAGGATTTACTTATTGTAATAATTAGTGCGCGGATTCGCCTACGGCTTAAAAATAAAATAATTAAAAAGGTTAAATTTAAGAATTGGTGCGGGATGCTCATTTTTGTTCCCGCTCGCAACTCGCGGACAAAAATGGCAAAAAACAACAATGAAATAAAAATAGTTTTTATGGGCACGCCCATTTTTGCCGTAACAATTTTGAAAGCGCTTCAGGAAGCGACTTTTAATATTGTTGGCGTTTTTACCCGACCGGACAAAAAAGTCGGACGCAATCAGGAGTTGCAAAAGTCGGATGTCAAAGTGATTGCGGAAAATTATAATCTTCCGGTTATTGAAATGGAGAAGATTAATGATGAATTTATGGCAAAAATAGCATCGCTCAAGCCTGATATTATTGTCGTCGCGGCTTTCGGCAGTATCTTGCCAAAAAGCGTGCTTGATATCCCCAAGTTTGGCTCCGTTAATGTTCATGCTTCAATTTTGCCAAAATATCGCGGCCCGTCTCCTATTCAAAATGCCATCCTTCGCGGGGAAAAGGAAACGGGAGTGACTATTATGCTTATGGATGAAGGAATCGACACGGGCGATATCCTGACCCAGGAAAAAATTGAAATCGGTGAAAATGAAAATTTGATTGAACTTTATGAAAGACTGGCAAATCTGGGAGCAAAACTTCTGGTTGAAACTATCCCCCGCTTTGTAAATGGAGAAATAAAACCGGTTGTCCAGGATAATGCCCATGCTGTAATTTGCGAGCTCATAGAAAAATCGGACGGTAAAATCAATTGGAGTGAAAGCGCCGATACTTTGTATAATTGTTATCGCGCTTTTACCCCCTGGCCCGGGATATTTACTTTTTTGGAAAAAAACGGGACTCTTATGAGGATAAAACTAAATAAGATAAGCAAAAAACCGGGCGAAAAAGAAAAAAAGCATCATTTAGGAGAGGTTTTTGCAGAAGGCGATGAAATTTTCGTGCAAGCCGGCGATGGCTGTATAGTTTTGGAGGAAATCCAGCCGGAAGGAAAAACAAATATGGATATAAAAAGTTTTATCAACGGCAATCCGGAATTTATCGGGAGCATTTTGAAATAAAAATAATAGAATCTAGTCGGCAATGGAAAAAAAAGAAAACAGCCAAAAGGTTATTGTTCTGGGCATAGGACTCATCATTTTGGTGATGGTTTTTACCGTGGTCAGACCCTATATATTTAAAAATAAAAATAATAGTGCTTCGAAAGAAGCGCCAACGCAGAAAACAAGTGATTCAATGCTGGAAATCAGTGGTGCTGATCTTTGGCAGAAAATCAATAACAAGGAAAAAGTTAAAATAATTGATGTTCGCGACCAGGAAAGTTTCAATCTTTCCCATATTATAGATTCCCAGAATTTTCAGGCGGAAAATTTGGCGCAAAATATTGACTCGTGGGATAAAAATTATTCCTATGTCTTGGTTGATGATCTGGGCGATCCCAAAATGGCTGATCTGGCGCAAAATATTCGTTCCCGCGGAATAAAGGATGTAAAATATTTGGCCAGTGGAATAGCCAGTTGGCGAAATGAAAACCGACCAGTGATGACGGATGGCGATCCATTTTCATTTGATGATCAGGCAAAGGTTCAATATATAACTGCCGACGATCTCAAGAAAGGCCTGGAACAAAAACCGAATATCATAATTATAGATCTACGAAAAGACCAGGCCTTTTCTGAAGGACATATAAAAGACTCTATTAATATTTATCTGGGTGATTTAGAGGCAAAGAGAAAAGAAATTCCGTCTGGAAAGCAGGTCATTCTTGTTGATAACGACGGCCTTTGGGCATTTAAGGGTGCGGTAAAACTTTTTGATATGGGAATTTTGAATGTTCTAGCGCTGACTGACGGACTGGATAAGTGGAAAGAAAAAGGATATGAAATAGTCAAATAAGTATATCTCTACGAATTACGAATTTTCTACGAATATACGAATTAATTAAAAGCACGCTCAGGCGCGCTTTTAATGTTAGAAAGAAAAAATATTTTCTACTCCACTACTGCCAAAATATCTTCATTTTTAATTATCAGATATTCTTCTTCTCCAATTTTTATTTCCGAACCGGAATATTTGGTAAAAATGACAGTCTGACCTTTTTTGACTTTGATTTTCGAAGAGTCGCCAATGGCGATCACTTTCCCTTCTTGCGGACGTTCAGTCGACGCGTTTTCCGGCAAAACCAAACCAGATTTAGTTTTGGCCGGTTCCTTTTTGGCGCTGACCAGAACATTTTCTCCCAACGGTTTTATTTTCGGTGTTTGCTCTTTCATAGTATTGAAGTTAGTTAATAATTATCAAAAACTTAGCATTCCTTGCCGTTTCCGTCCAGATTGACATAAGAATACAGAAAAATAGCTTGAGAAGCGAATACCTTGAGAATTTCAATATTTTTTGGATTACTTTGCTCTCTTTCGTTATATCCGCTTATTATCAAATATCCTTTTATATTATTTATATTTCGAGAAGAAGCTATGATGATACAGTTTTGCCCTTTTTTAACTACTGTTTCCTCCCTCATTGCTGAAAGTTCTTCGTTTTTGACCACTTGATGTTTGCCATTCGTCCTTATCTCCTTTTTTACACGAAGACTCTCTATATCTACCAGACGCAAGGTGACACTTTCTGATTTCATCAAAAAATTAGCGGCATTGGCGATGGATTCATAAATTTCTTTTTCCTTCTTTTTATTAAGCATCGACCGGTCAGCCAGTCCGAGAGCGATGTTCATAATAATATCCATCTTCCGGTTAACTTCTCCAATGTAGCTGTATGATTCTACCAGATCTTTCACTGTCTGGTCGATCTTTTTTTGGTCTCTTTCCTTTTCCTTTTTGTGAAAAAGAAGAAGTAATTCATTTTTGATGAAAACCAAAAAAGCAATAGCGCCAAGCAAAAAAATAGCTATTTCTTCAGCCCTTTCTTCGTCGAGAAAAAATATTGGATGACGGATAATATCCGGAATCAAGACGGCGATGATAAAAATAAGGAGAAAAATCCAGTACATATTTTTTCTAATTCACGAATTAGGTGTTCCGATGAAAATCCTGATCCCCTTCTCTTCTTTTAGAGAAAAAGAAAATATATAATATCTCCAGTATAGCAACGGTATTAACGACAAGTATTATTATAAACCAGGCTTTTTGGCCGTTTTTAGCGGCTTTCCAAAGGGCGACTCCTTTCCAGGGAATGGTCCAGAGAGCGATAACGAGGATGATTATGGCTACCGCGTTGAGGTCTTGTGGCATAGTATAAATTTTATTTATTATTTTTTTATTATATTTAATTATAGCACCGGAGATTAAATTTTCAACTCCGCGTTAAGCTTTTCTTGAGATTTTGTAAGCTATCCCAATCATGGATGGAAACCGTAAGAACATCCGGATTTAGTTTTTTAGCGATCTTTATTTTCTTTTCCAGTTCCTTTTTGTCGACCAGATCACTTTTTGTAAGGATAACAATTTCTTTTTTGTCGATCAGTTCCTGGCTATATTTACCTAGTTCTTTCCGAATAGTTTCATAATCTTTTTTGATATCGGCCGACTCGAGGGATATACAATGCGCGAGAATTTTTGTCCGAGCGATGTGTTTCAGAAATTTTATTCCAAGACCCTTGCCAGTGGACGCGCCTTCAATAAGTCCCGGAATATCAGCAATGATGAGGCCATCCATCGCTCCTAAATTTGGTTCAAGAGTTGTGAACTCATAATTAGCCACCTTGGCTTGGGCTTTAGTTAATTCATTAAGCAGGCTTGATTTTCCGGCGTTAGGAAAACCAACAAAGCCAACGTCAGCGATGAGGCGCAGTTCCAAAAGAAAATTAAATGTTTCCCCCGATCTTCCTTTTTCAAATTCATAAGGAGTGGTGTTAGATGGAGAACGAAAGAAAAAATTGCCTCTTCCGCCGACGCCACCTTTGGCCGCCAGGACTTTTTCGTCAGTTTTTGTGATGTCAATTTTTTCACCGGTGTCGAGATTGTGAATAAGTGTTCCGATGGGAACAGTCAGGATTAAATCTTCCCCATTTAGACCATCGCTGCGGTTGGATTTTCCTTTTTGACCGTCAGCTGCCCAATGTTCAATTTTTCCACGATATTTGTTTAGCGCGGTGAGGCTGGTGACACCTTGAAAATAGACGCTGCCGCCGTTTCCGCCCCGTCCTCCGGTTGGCCCCAAGCTCATCATGGCTTTGTCAAAAGTGACAAGCCCGTCGCCACCGTTGCCGGCCATCACCTTAATTTTTACTTCGTCAGTAAGCATGATTTCTCTACGAATTACGAATTTATTACAAATATACTAATGTACGAATAAACTTGCGTCTAAATATAATAAAACAAAAAAATATTAATGTCAATGTTTAGTATTGTCCAATACAAGAAAGTACCCAAATGAGTTTCCGTTCCAATACAAAATGAGCCCGAAAAGGCTCACTTGGTAGGAAGGCAAGTCATATTCATAATTGGAGGTATGAACATCAATATGAATG